>CP119315.1:684500-1023000 GCA_029202845.1 Candidatus Sphingomonas colombiensis
AGCCGCGCACCATCTTTTCGAGCTGCGCATCGAGCGCATCCTCGTCCGGCAAGCCGCTCGCGCCACGCAGATCGACAGTATAGCGGATCAGCGCGGTGTTGCCGTCCTCCATCGCCACCGTCCAGTTGAGGATCGCGCCGCCGGCGGCATCGGCGATCATCTCGCCGATCGCGAGGCGACGCGCGGTGGTCAGTTCGTCACGCGGCAGCCATACGAAGCCGAACATCTGCCGCCCGAGCGGCGAGCGCACCAGCACCAGCTTTGGACGCGGGCGATCGGCGATGCTCATCGCGATGAGCGCCAGCCGCTCCAGCGATTCAGGATCGAACGCGATCACCAGGTCGTGCGGCAGCGCGCCCATCGCGTGCGCCAGCGCCTTGCCCGTGTGGCCGGCGGGATCGAAACCGAACTTCGCTTCCATCTCGGCGAGCCGCTGACGCAACACCGGCACCGCGCGCGGCGGCGCGGTGAGCGCGGCGCTGGTCCACAAGCCCGCATGGATCGACAGGCCGGCATATTTGCCGCCCTCGATAATCGGCACGATGATCAGGTCGATCGGCACACGGCGATGAACCGGCGAGATCAGCGTGGATTTGAGCATCAGCGGCGCTTCAGCGCCCTTCGCGAACCACTCGAGCGCCAGTTCCAGCGAACGATCGGCGAGCAGCGGCACCTTGTGACGATTGCGCGCGATGCCCAGCGCATCGCCGGATGCGCGCCCGTCGGCATACCAGCGCATATGCCCGATCAGCGTGAAATGCCGATCGAGGAACCAGCGCATCAACGTCGCGCCCTCGCTCGATCCGCCGGTATCCTCGATCGCACCCGCGTCGGCGGCCAGCGTCGCCTGCATCGCGCGCCAATCCGAAACCGCCGCGCGCACATCGGCCAGCGCGCCTTCGAGATCGGATACCAGATCGCGCCGTTCGCGCGCGTCGGCACGCTGCATCTCGATGTAGATCATCGATTCACGCGTGCCTTCGGCATCCGACACGCCCTTGATCACACCATCGGCGCCACGCGTTACCGCGATCACCGGATGGATGATGCGATCGATCGCGATATCGTGCGCGCCGATCGCAGCCGCGATCGAATCGACCAGAAACGGCATGTCATCATTGACGATCGCCAGCCGCTGACGTCGCGCGCCGGCATCGCCCGGAAGCTGCTCGAGCGCGATCGCCACCGTTCCGGGCGGGCGCCGCTCGGCGGTCGCGGCAAGGAAGGCGGCGGCCTCAGCTTGTTCGGCCGGACCGAAGCCCTGGAGCTCCCCCGGAAGTGCGCGGTTGGTGAGACGGGTGGCAAGCGCTTCCGAAAGCGCCTTGAGCGATGACCTTGTCATGGGGCGGAGGTATGCGCCCACCCGCCGCGCCGCTCAAGACTTGTGGCAAATGCAACAATTTGCGATGCTGGGGAGCCGGGCTCCATGCGGTTCCGGCGCGATAAGCCCGCGCGAGAATGTCGTTTTTTATCGCGCCGATGATCGCGGCAATTTTCGGACGGTAAAGCGATCGCGACAGCATCGATCGTGCGCGAGAACAGTCGCCCGGGCAACTCCGCAACCCGCGGCATCGGGCTGACGTTTACGGCGTCGCACCGCCCCGCATCGCACCAGCTGTGGCACGATTGCACCGCTATCGAAAAATGCGCCCGATCGTGTGGCGAAGCCGCCCGCAGCCGACTCCGCCCCGGCTCAGCCGAGCGCCGCGAGCGCCCGCGTGGATAGCCGCGTATCGTTCGCCACCGCACCCAATACGTCGAGTTCCCCGTTCCCCGTCGCCCGTGCCACCAGCACAACGATCTCTCCGACCGAGGCCCCGGTTTCGATGGAGACATGCGCGATCGCCACGCGATCGGTTTCCGGCGCGACACGCAACGGCTTGGCCGGGCGGCGCAATGCGCGCTCGGCCGCGACGATGCCCTTCACCCCGGCGGGATAGCCGTCGATGAACGAAACCAGCCCGCCCAGCGGCACGCCTTCGCGGGCGGCGAAATTCAGCACGGCCGCGAATTCGGTGATGCGCGTCTTGTCGTAATCCGCACCGAACACGAGCTTGACCAGCGGCGTCATCGGCGCGCGTGCCTGTTGCGTCAACCCGGCATCGTCGAGCAATTCTGCCAGCCCTTCGGCATCGTCTCCGGCAGCGAGCACGAAATCATGTGCCCGACCGAGCGCGCGATACAAGGCCGAACGGCTGCGCACATCGGACGCGCGCGCCGCAGCCGCGCTCTCTCGCGCCAGTGCGAGCCGGTCGCCCAGCGAATGCGCCAGCGACGCCTCGATCGCTTCGGCTGCTTCGACCAGTCGGCTCGGCCCGTCCGCCCACACCTCGGGGCCATCGGAATCCGGCTCGACGATCGGCGCGGTTGGCGCCGTCCGCATTGCCGCGGCAAGCTCTACATCGAGCTGCGCCTGCTCTTCGGCCCCAAGCACCTCCTTCCAGTTGATCACACCGTAGATATAGTCGATCTGGTCATCGCTGGATGAAAACGGCATCAGAATGCCACGATAGAGCGTCTGATAGCCCCGCGTGCCGACAAACTCCGCCTCAAAGCCGATCGGCGCGCGATTGGCGATGATCTGCAAATAGTGATCGGTCAGGCGCGACAATAACGACCGGGCCGGCACCTCCGCGATACGGGTGATGGCATGATCCAGGTCACATTCCTCGCGCAGCGCGCGGCCGAGAAACTGGATTTCGGGATCGTCGATCCCGCGCGTGAAATCGAGCAGCACGCTATGCGCGCCAAAATCGGCGATACCGGTGGGATCGAGATCCTCGATCGAGGGATAGGCACGGCCCTTCAGCAGCGAAACCCAGTGATTATAGGCGCGCACGTGCATGCGGCGTTCGTCATTGCCGATCGCGACAGTCGCCTCTCCCACCCCGCCATCAACCGGGTCGCTGTCATACGGCCGGCCATCATCAAAACCGCGGGCGGTGTCCATAAAATCCCCTCGACGCTCAAGTCGGTATCACGGGCGATAGTGCACCCTCATGGTAAAGGACGCGTAAACAACACGCCGCTTGCAAGCCCCGCCACGTCCTGCTAGGCGCCGCGCCTCGACACGCCAGATCGGCGTGCTACGGGCCGCTTTAGCTCAGCTGGTAGAGCATCGCATTCGTAATGCGGGGGTCACAGGTTCGAGTCCTGTAAGCGGCACCAGAACATCCTGAGAACACAGCTAGAAAACCGCGGATTTTTGCGGTATACAGGACCTATTCGGGTCCCATATTTTCTCATTATGCTCCACCGTGGCCCACTAAAACGGGATCAAAAATAGCGAGACCACGAGCAACTCGAAGGGGTGCGGTCCCATGCTCACGGTCGCACAGATTCGCGCGCTCAAACCTCGCGCCGCGCCATATAAGGTCGTGGACGTCGATGGATTGTTCCAGCTGGTCCAGCCGTCCGGTGGCCTTTTCTGGCGCTCCCGGTTCCGCGCGCACGGCATCGAGAAAAACGTTCCCTTAGCAGCTTCCCCAAGGCCTCGCTCCAGGAAGCGCGCAAGCTGCGAGACGAAGCGCGCACGAAACTCTTCGACGGGATCGACCCCGTCCGGGAGAAGCGGGAACGCAAAATCGCCGCAGAGATTGCCGCGCGCGACCTTCCGACTAGTTGCCGACGAGTACATCCAGAAGATCGAACGCGAGGGCAAAGCGCGCGCCACGATCAAAAAGTCGCGCTGGTTTCTCGATCTGCTCGATAAGGATATCGGCAAACGCCCCGTCTCGGAGGTGACACCGCACGAACTGCTCGCTGCGTTGAAACAGGTGGAACGGCGCGGACACCATGAGACCGTCGAACTCAGTCCATTCGCCGGTGCGTTGTGGCAGGGCATCGCGGATGACACGAACATCGTCCGCGGAAAGCGGAGGCACGGCGTCGACCGCACTGGCCAACGAAACTGCGGTAAAAGCAGTCAGCAATCCGATCTTCATGCCCGCCCGGTCGACGCAACGGCTAAGTCGCATTCAAGATCAATGACTAGCTATGGCATTGAAACTTCTGCAAGTTTCATAGTCATGGATGCGTCGTCCAGATCTTCATCGTCACAGGATGCAGCGCCGATCCGAACCTGCCCAACGTCCGGTTCAGCAACCGCCCAACCCGAAAGCCGTCAGTCGCTTTTCCACCCAGCCCAACGCTTTCAGCACCCACGGGCGCCCATTCTCATCGAGGGCGAAGCTGCCGGGCGGCTATCGGGATGCGCGAAAAAGCGCCGGAACGGCGTAAAGTGGGTCGTGAACCGACGTTAAGTCGGCGACACGGCCGGGCGACGGCTACGCGCCCGAAGTCGGTCGTTCGAGACCGATCGATTATTCCCCGAAACCGGCCGGTTGACCGCGAGGGTTACGGCGCGGCTTGGAAGGACCGCCATTGAGGACAGTGCCGTCAGACCGCTTTTGATTCCGAATAGTAGATAATAGCCTCTCGGGGGGCGAACGTGGCGCTACGGAATCGGAACCGACGTGAGCACGCTGAAACATAGGCGAATGGGCAACACCTAACCGATGCCAATTCAGCGCGGCAAAGAAGCCTTGCGGCTCATGCCCCTCTCATCATCGATCGTTAGGCGCGAAACGCGGTGTCCTCTACGTTTGTATCGATGATCGTTGGATTTTGAATCAATCGTAAATTTGGTGCTGCAAGATTTTGGTGCATCGGATCGGCAAAGCGCGCGCCGAGGCGGCGGGGAAATACCTCCTCCAAGTGTTTGTCAGCGCAGATGATGACCAGGAAATCGCGGAGCGCCCCGTCTTAATCGCTGATTGCGGGCCGAAATTGATCGGTCTGTTCGCCCAGCAGCGGCGCCGGGCGCGCCGATGCTTCGCCATGCGCAGCGAAGCGCACCGGGGAGGCCATCGCGAAATACCCGCCTTCGCTCGGATGCTCCTTGCGCGAGAAGAAACCGGTCGCGACGAGATGCGGGTCCTGCATGATATCACCGAGATCCCGTACCGGCTGCGCTGGAATCTGTGCGGTGTGGCAGCGCGCCAAGAGTTCGGCGGTCGCAAAGCCCGGTGTAAGGCGGGCAACCTCCTGATACATCAGGGCCATGTTCGCCACGCGCAGTTTTCGCGTGGCGAACCTTTCGTCTTCAAGGAAGGAAGAATGGCCGAGTATTTCAAATACGACCGGCCAAGCCTGATCATTATAGAAAACAATACTGATGAAGCCGTCGGCGGTCGGGAACGGCTGGCGGTCCGGATCGAGCTGCCGGAAATAACCGGCCGGGGCGTTGGGCGGGTCGAAGGTCAGCCCGCCGAGATGCTCGAGCATCATGAAATTGGTGAACGCCTCGAACATCGGGATTTCGATCTTCTGCCCCTCGCCGGTGCGGAGTTTGTGCACGATCGCGGCGAGTACCGCATAAGCGCCGTGGAGCCCGGCAACCTTATCGGCGATCAGCGACGGCAGATAGCGCGCACGCGGATTGCCGTCGACGCGCGGTAGCAACGTGGCCGCGCCGGTCGCTGCCTGGATGACATCGTCATAGGCCTGCAGATCGGCATAAGGCCCGTCCTGACCGAAGCCGACACAATGCGCGTAGATGATATCCGGGTTTAGCGCCCGCACCGTTTCATAATCGAGCCCGAGCCGTTCGACCGCTTTCCCGCGGACATTGAGCACGAAGACATCGGCGTCGCCGAGCAATTGCTTCATCGCGGCGAGATCGTCGGGTTGCTTGAGATCGAGCGCGACCGATTGCTTGCCGCGATTGATCGCCATGAACCCCGGACTCATCCCGGGCGTCACCGCTGCCTTCCCCGACCAGCGATAGGCATCGCCTGCACCGGGCGCCTCGACCTTGATCACCTCGGCGCCGAGATCGGCGAGGATCTGCGTACAATAAGGCCCGAAAACAACACTCGTCAGATCGACGACCTTGATCCCCGCCAGCATTGGCTTGCCGTCAGCCGCGATCGTCATGCGCCGCTCCGCCGATCACATGCGATTGGCGAAGATCGCCGAACTGACGGTCGGCGCGCCGGGGCCGCCGGCAAGGAGGCAGGTGCGTGCGCCGGCGACCGGGTTGCTGCTCTCGCCGCGCAACTGCCGCACCGCCTCGATCGGCAGCCCGATGCCGTGGATGAAGCCTTGCGCCAGATTGCCGCCGGCGGTGTTGATCGGCAGCTTGCCGCCATCGGCGATCAGATTGTCGAACCGGATCACCTCGGCGGCATTGTCGTAATCGCAGAAACCATGGTCGATCAGCGACATCACCCCCTGGGCGTCGAAATTCTCATAGAGCTGGACGACATCGATATCGCCTGGCGCGAGCCCGGTTTCGGCATAGAGGCGCCGCGCGATCGGGCGGAAGCCGCCAGTGGCATAAAGATCGTCGGCGTCGTTCTCGAGCAAATCGCCCCACCCCGCCTCCGCGCCCTGCGCGCAGCCGAGGAGATAGACCGGCGGCCTGGCGAGATCGCGCGCGTGCTCCGCGGAGACCATCAGCAGCGCGCCGGCGCCGTCATTCTCGCGGCTGCAGTCGAACAGGCGGAACGGCTCGGCGATCCAGCGCGAGGTGCGCAGCTTGTCGATGTCGAACGGCTGACCATAGCTCACCGCCTCGGGGTTGCGGTTGCCGTGGTGATAGGAGGCGCATACCAGATCCTCGACGATGCGCGGATCGAGGCCGTGGCGGCCGAACAACCGATTGGCCCGGATCGCGCAATTCTGCGCCGGCGAGACCACCCCGGCGGCGAGCAGATGATCGTTGAGATGGTGCGCCATCACCGCGGCGGACAGGCGGCCGCTCGCCCCCTCGACCAGCGCGCGGAAGATGACGACCGCGTTCGCCTGCCCGGTGAGGATCGCGCTCGCCGCGACGCCGAACGCGCCCGCGATCCCGCCCCCGCCGCCGCCCCAGACCTGCGCCGACCAGCGCAATTCCTTCGTGCCGAGTTCGGGCATCAGCCGGACCGGCTCGTTCTTGTCGTCGCCGTAGGAGACGAAGCCATCAACGTCGGCGGGAGACAGGCCCGCCTCTGCGCAGGCGTCAAGGATCGCCTCGACCAGCACGCTGCGCTCCGGGAGCGGCGAGCCGCCGCGCTTATATTGGCGCACGCCGACGCCGGCGATCGCGGTGGTGCCGAAAAGGGGATGATTCACGCCGCACGGCTCCACAAGATGGTCGGGATGCGATCGTTGCCGACGATCGTTTCGGCGGGTCGCCCGATCAACGCTTCGCCGATCACCGGATCGATCCGATCGGGATCATGGAGCCGGCCGAGCAAGCGGACGGCGCAATCCTCCACCTCTGCGACGACGGTGGTAAAAGGCAGATCGAGCCCCTCGGTCAGACCGAAGCGATGCCAGGTCCGCGTCCAGGAATAGACCCGCGCCTTCATCGGCCGCTCGATCCAATGCACGCCGATCGTGCCACATGCGCCGCAACGCCGCCCGGCCGGCCACATCCAGCGGTGGCAATCATCACAGCGCGGCAGCATCAGCCGTCCCGCCGCCAGTCCTTCCCAATAAGGCGCGTCGGCGCCGTCCGCGCGGTTCATGCAACAGTCCATTCGAGCGGCAGGTTTTCCAGCGCCATCACCGTGCCGGTGCGGAAGACATGGCGCTCACCCGCGACCGCGCCGAACGCTGGCACCTGTTTCACCCATTCTTCGGTCAGGATGCGCAATTCCGCACGGCCCAGGACGTGCCCGATGCAGAGATGCGGCCCGCTCGAAAAGGTGAGGTGCGCCGCGCGCTTGCGATCGAGATCGAACGCATTGGGCGCGTCGAACCGCGCCGGATCGCGGCTGCCGACGCACAGGATGCACAGCACCATTTCGCCCGGCTCGAAACGCGCCGCGCCGATCTGCTGCGGCTTCACCACCAGCCGCGGGGTGTTGACCACGCCATAGAGCCGGATCGCCTCGTCGACGAACGCCGGGATCAGCCCCGGATCGGCGGCGATCCGCCGCTGGACGTCGGGCATTTGCGCGAGTTGCTGATAAGCGAAGCCAGTGACGTTGGTCACGGTATCCATCCCGCCGAGGAACAGGACGAAACTCATCGCGAGGATTTCGTCCTCGCTCATCGTGCGATCACCGACATCGACGTTGATGAAATGCGTCATCAGCTTGTCGTCGGGATGCGCACGTTTCTCGGCGATCAGCGCCTTCAATTCGCCGAGGATCAGCCCGGACAAGCGCGCCATTTCCCCGGCATTGTTCTGATTGTCGAAGAACGCCTCGGCCAGTTCGCGGAAATCATGGAGCCGGGCAAGATCCATCCCCATCAGCTCCATGAACACGCTGACCGGATAGACCTTCGATACCTCGCCCTGAAAATCACACCGCCCCTTGTCGGCGACCGCGGTGACGAACTTTTCCGCCCATTGCCGGATGCGCGGCTCCAGCGCCTTGATCGCGACCGGGCCGAACATCGGCGTCATCGCGCGGCGATAGGGCAGGTTTTCGGGCGGATCGAGGCTGAGCGGGATGAAGAAGGGCGGATTCTCCACCCGCGGAATCTGCATCTCGCGCACCGAGAAATGGTCGGGATTGGTAACCACCGCGCTGATCGTATCGAACGATTTCACGATCCAATGCCCGCCGTTCGCGCGCGTCCAGAAAATGTCGGGCGCATCGGCCAGCGCGGCGGCATAGCTCCCCTGCACATCCTCGCCGATGCGCGGATCGGCATAGATATCGAAATCGAAGATCAGATCGTCCGGCACCTGCGGCGGCGGATTGCCGAGGGCGGGGGAAACGGGCTGGGCGACAGCGTTCATCGACATGGCTCCTTCAACGCACGCGCGCCAGGCGCACGTGCGCGCCGGCATAAAGTTCGCGGACCGCGGGTTTGGACAATTTGCCGGTGGCGAGCCGCGGCAGCGGCTCGGCCGAAAAGACCACGTAGCGCGGCACCTTGTAATCGGAGAGATTGGCGTTGCAGTGCACGATGAGCGCCGCGACATCGATGGCCGCCGGGCCGTGATAGACGACGAACGGCGTCTCGCCGAAGCGCGCATCGGGCGCGGCGATCGCCAGCGCCTCGACCACGCCGGGGAATTCGCACACGACGCGCTCCACCTCGGCGGCGGAGATATTGAGCCCGCCCGAGATGATCAGATCCTTCAGCCGGTCGACGAAGGTCAGCAGCCCCCGTTCGTCGAGCATCCCGATATCGCCCGAATACAGCCAGCCGCCGCGGATCGCCTTGGCGGTCTCCTCCGGGTTGCGCCAATAGCCCTGCATCATCCCCGGCGAGCGCATGAGGATTTCCCCCGCCTCGCCCGGCGCGCAATCGCTGCCGTCGGGGCGCACCACGCGCAGGTCCATGAACACCCCGCCCCAGCCGCATTTCTCCGGCGCGTCCATCGCGAGATGCTCGGGCATCATCGTCGCATTGCCGCCGATTTCGGTCTGGCCGTAAATCTGACGGATCGTGACGCCTTTCGCTTTGTAAGTTTCGAGCAACTGCCGGCTGACCCGCGCGCCACCGGCGGTCGCCAGCTTGATCGAGGAAAGATCGGCATCGGCGAATTCGGGTAGCGCGGCGATGAATTCGAAGAACGCCGGCACCGCGCCGAAACAGGTGATCCGCTCACGCTCGATCAGTTGCAGCGCTCCGATCGCCGAGAATTGCGGCATCATGTAAAGTGTACAGCCCTGCGTCGCATAGTGGAGCAGTTGGACGAACCCGGCCGAGGTGCTGAGCGGCGCAAGGCTTATAATCCGCGCCCCGGCCGACGACGCGGTTTCCTCGACCGCCCAGCTCGCGGCATAAGCGGTCATCGAGCGGTTGGTGAACACAACCCCCTTGGGCTTTGCGGTCGAGCCAGAGGTGGCGATGATCACCACCGGCGCATCGGGATCGGGATCGTGCGCCGGCGTTATAGGAGCGCCGTGGCGCAGCGCCTCGATCTCCGCCATGGCGCGCGGCGACAGGCCCGCCGCCCGCACCTGTTCGGTTTGCGCGGGCGCGGCGAAGGCGAAACGCGGCTCGGTCGTCTCGCACAATTCGCTGATCTCGCGCGCGGTGTAGCGAAAGTTGACCGGGCTGACGATGCCGCCGGCACGGATCACGCCGAGGATCAGCGCGACATAAGCGATGCTGTTGGTCGCGCAGATCGCGACGCGGTCACCGGGGCGAAGCCCGTCCGCGATCAGCCGCGCGGCAATGCGCCCCGCCCAATCGTGCCATGCGGCATAGGTCAAGATATCGCCGTCGAGATGGACCGCGGGCTGGTCGCCGCGCATCCGTGCCCACCATGCGATCGCCCCCGGTAAGGTTTGCGCCATCCGTGCCTCTCCGTCCGGCGGTTACGATCCACCGCGCTTCGTCGAACGGAAGCTACGGAAGCTTTTATCTAATGACAATAGATTTTTTTGACGGGGCCTTGCGCGCTATTGTTTCGGAGCCGCTTCTCCGCTTATCTATCGTCCATAGATTGAACGGCCAAGAGCCGTCGGACATGCAAGGAGAGCCAGATGGACCGCTACGATTACATCATCGTCGGCGCGGGCGCAGCGGGATGTGTGCTGGCCTATCGCCTGAGCGAAGCCCCCGCGAACCGGGTCTGCGTGATCGAGGCCGGGCCGCGCGATACCCACCCCTTCATCGCCATGCCCAAGGGGCTGGCGAAGGTGATGGCCGATCCCAAACATCTCTGGGCCTATGCCAGCCAGCCGGAAGCGAGCACCGCCGGCCAATCCGAAATGTGGGTGCGCGGCCGGGTGCTAGGCGGATCGAGCTCCATCAACGGCATGATGTGGGTGCGCGGCCAGCCGGCAGATTTCGACGCGCTCGCGGAACTGACCAGCGACGATTGGAACTGGGAGCATATCGGGGCGGCCTATGCCGCGCTCGAAAATCACGAACTGGGGGCCGCGCCGACCCGCGGCGGCAGCGGGCCGCTGAAGGTGACGATGCCAACGATGCGCGACGCCTTGTCCGAAGCGCAGATCCGTGCCGGCGAGGCGATGGGCTGGCCGCGCAAACAGGACATCAACACCCCCGACAACGACGACGGGATCGGTTATGCCCCGCGCACGATCGCGGGCGGCAAGCGGCAAAGCGCTGCGACCGCTTTCCTGCGCCCCGCCGAGCAGCGCGCCAATCTGACCGTTCTGACCGATTGCACGGTCGATCGCGTCGTCTTCGACGGCAACCGCGCCACCGGGGTGGAGGTACTGCGCGGTGGTCGCCGCGAAACGGTCGGTGCCGCGCGTGAGGTGATCCTGTGCGGCGGCGCGATGGCGACCCCCGGCATCCTCGAACGATCCGGCGTCGGCGATGCCCGGCGACTCGCTGCGCTGGGCGTCCCGCTCGTCCACGACAATCCCGAAGTCGGCGAAGGGCTGATCGAGCATCGCGGGCTTATCATGCAATGGAAGCTCACCCGCGATCTTTCGCAGAACAAGGAATTCAGCGGCTGGCGGCTGCTGCGCGCGACGCTGCGTTATTATCTGACGCGCGGCGGGCCGATGGCGTCCGCTGCCTATGAGATCGGCGGATGGTTCCGCACGCGGCCGGGGCTCAACCGCCCGGATGCGCAGGTGCTGGTCGCGCCCTTCTCGTTCGATTTCGACAAGCAGCGGCAGGATGTCGAGCGCTTTCCGGGGATGAGCGTCGTCGTCTATCCATTGCGGCCTACCTCGCGCGGCAGCATCCATATCGCGACCCGCGACCCCGATGCCGCCGCGACCTTCCAGCCCAATTATCGCGCCAATGAGGCCGATCGCCAGGCGATGATCGGCGCGGTTCGCGTGATCCGCGATTATGTCCGCCAGGCGCCGCTCGGCGAAATGGTCGGCGAGGAAACGATGCCCGGCGCGGTGGTCGACAGCGATGCGCAGATTCTCGACGCTTACGATCGCTTCGGCACCTGCGGCTATCACGCGGTCGGCAGTTGTCGGATGGGCAAGGATGGCGCCTCGGTGGTCGATCCGCAGCTCAACGTGCGCGGGGTCACCGGACTGCGCGCGATGGACACCTCGATCATGCCATTGATTCCGGCTGGAAATACCCAGGGGCCGACGATGGCGATGGCGTGGCGCGCGGCCGATCTGATCCTCGCCGCGCGCGACTGAACCGTCACCTGCACGTTTATCTATTGACATTAGATTTAAGAGAGCAGACCATTTAGCGGTCGCCGAGAGATGGCGACGGGTTGACGCGACAGAGGTCGCGCAGCGACTTCAAAGGGAGGATGCGAAGGTTATGGCTCGCGCCGTCAAACTCGCGCTCGTAGCGCTTTCCACCACTGCCATGTCGCCGCTTGCGGCGACCGCGCAGACCACCGATCAGTCACCGCCGGCCGACACCCCGCAAAGCGCAGCGCCCACGACGGACGACATCATCGTTTCCGCGCGCCGCCGTGACGAACGGCTCCTCGACACGCCGGTCGCGATCACCGCCGTTTCGGGCGAAAAGCTCGGGCAATATCAGGTCACGACGGTCTCCGACCTCGCGACGCAGGTGCCCTCGCTCGTCGCGGGCAAGGCCTCGTCGGGGTCCGCCGCCAGCATCTTCCTGCGCGGCGTCGGTTCGACCGCGCTCAGCGCCGGGTTCGATCAGTCGGTGTCGTTCGTGATGGACGGGCTGCCGCTCAGCCGCGGGCGCGACATCGCATTGCCGCAGTTCGACATCCAGCGCGTCGAGGTGCTCAAGGGACCGCAGGCTCTGTTCTTCGGCAAGAACACCACGGGCGGCCTCGTCAGCATCACCAGCAACGGGCCGACCGATCATTTCGAAGCGGGAATCAAGGGCGGCTACGGCTTTGAAGCGAAGCAGAAATATGTCGAAGCTTATATCTCCGGCCCGATCAGCGACACGCTGAAGGCGCGCATCGCGGGCCGTTATTCGAACAGCCTGGGCGCGTTCACCAACACCGCCGCCCCAACCTATACCAATTACATTCCCGGACAGGAACGCTTCCGCAATTCGGCCCATCGCGGTTTCGCGGAGACGATCGGGGTGCGCGGCACGATCGACTGGACGCCGAGCGATACGGTCCATTTCGAGCTGAAGGGCGGCTATGCCAATGTGCAGGACGGCGGCCCGACCGACAATCAGGAGCGTTTGTGCGGCGCTGGCCGGACGACGCCTGCGTTCGCCAATGGCATCCCGCCCAGCCCCAATGCCGATTGCCGGGTCAATGGCCGCTCGGATCAGTCGGGCATCCCGATTCAGGTAGCGCAGGCCAATTACCGCTGGGCGCGCGACGGCCATATGTATGGGGATTTCACCTCGGAATATGCGGTGCTGACCGGCAATATCACGAGCGACCCGTTCGACGTGACGTCGATCACCGGCTTCTACCATTTCCGGCAATATGATCTGAACAACGTGTCGGGCGAGGCTTATCCCGCCGGCTTCTCCGAAAAGACCGACTTCGTTCAATATTCCGAAGAACTGCGTTTCCAGTCGAAGTTCGACGGTCCGTTCAACCTGCTTGCCGGCGTGTTCTACGCCCACGGCGATCTGATCTTCAACACCGACGCATATATCTTCCCCGTGCCGAATGACGGGGTGTCGGGCACCTTCGTCACGTTCAAGCGCAACGACGGCTTCAGCAGCGATTCGATGTCCGGCTTCGCACAGGGCACGCTCAATATCGGCAAGCTCGAACTGTCGGGCGGCGCGCGTTACAGCTTGGAATCGCGCAATTCCTATCAGCAGTCGCTCCCCGCCTATAGCGCCTTCGCGGCCGTCTTCCCCGGCAATGTCCGGATCGACGATCGCTATCGCGACACAAATCTCTCGCCCGAAGCGACGATCCGCTACAAGCCCAATGCCGATACGACGATCTACGCCGCGTATAAGCAGGGCTTCAAATCGGGCGGTTTCAACATCTCGCAGTCACTCATTCCCGGCGCGACCGATGCGACCGGCCGGTTCGGCGCCGAGCGCGCGGAGGGCTTCGAGGCCGGGCTGCGCACCTTGCTGTTAGGTCGCGCGCTGAGCTTCAACCTCACCGCCTACGATTATACCTATAAGAACTTGCAGGTGCAGTTCTTCGATCCCGTCACAACGGGCGAGATCGCCGGTAATGCGGGCAAATTGATCACCAAGGGCGTGGAGGCCGATTTCAACTTCCGTGTGCCGGGCCTCAGCGGTTTCAGCCTGCATGGCGCCGCCGCCTATAACGACGCGCGCTATCATGATTTCATCGGCCAATGTTTCTCGGGGCAGACGATCGAGCAAGGCTGCAACCAGGATTTCGATCCCGCGAGCGGCGCCTATACCAAGCAGAATTACGAAAATCGCATCGCGCCCAAGGCGCCGAAATTCTCCGGCCGGGCCGGTGCGACGCTCGATCTGCCGGTGACCGCCTCGGGCTTCCGCCTCGTCACCAATGGCGATGTCAGTTATTCGTCGAGCTATAATTTCTCCGACGCGCTGCGCCCGGATTCGATCCAGCGCCGGTTCGCCAAGGTCGACGCATCGATCGCGCTCGTCGCGCCCGACAAACGCTGGACGCTGTCGGTGATCGGGCGCAACCTCACCAACCAGCTCGTCGTCATCACCTCGAACGATATCCCGTTCACCGGGGGCACGGGCACCGGCACGCATGTCGGCAATGTCTCCGACATCAACGCTTATGTCGAAAATCCGCGCGAAATCTTCGTCGAGTTCGGCATCAAGTTCTAACCCTGCACGTCGACAAGCTTCTGAGGGGCGTCCACCGGGCGCCCCTTTTTGCTATTTGCCGTATCGCGCGCGCAGGCCATCGAGAATGGCCCGCAGCGACTCCACATAAAGTTGCTCATCGTCCGCCGGCGCACGTGCGAGCGCCTCACGCAGATAGGGGAAATGCGCCGCATCGACCGCCGGCATCGCGGGGGTGTGATGCGCCTCCGCCGCCGCGGCGAACAACGACGAGCCATAAGTGAATTTCTCGATCACCTCGAGCAGCACGGCATGGGCCTCGGGCGGATAGGGGCAATCGATCAGCGTCCGCTCATAGGCCGGCAGCATCAGCTTGCGCGGAAAGAAGCGCATCGCAAGCGGCGCGGCATTGGGGTGGCGCAGCGCGACCCGGCGCGTCGCCAGGCTGAGTTCGATCGTGCGGGTCTCCCAATCATCGGACCAGCGCTCCTGCTCGCGATTGATCTCCTCGAGCATGTAGCGCGCGACCTGGGTGAGCAACTCCTCCTTATCCTTGAAATGATGGTAGAGCGAGGGCGCGCTGACTCCGATCGAGCGCGCCACCGATTGCAGACTGAGCGCATCGAGCCCGTCGCGATCGATGAGCGCCAGCGCGGTTTCGGCCGCCGCGCGCCGCGTGATTAGCGGCTTGGACGGGCGCCCCGCCTTGGGGACGCGGACCTCTTCCGGCGCGATCGTGTCATTGGCGGCTGGCGTGCCGCTTGCTGCTGCCCGTTTGTTCATTGCCTCACGCTAGCGTGGCCATGGGGTTTGGAATAGCCATCGGCGAAACTTATGGCATAATCTATTTCCATTAGATATTCTTTCGCACGAGAGGAGGATCGCAGATGACAAACATCAAGCGACGCTATCGCTCGGCCGACGGAATCGAGTTGGTCGCGGATGTGGCCGGGCCGGCGGACGCCCCTGCCGTCGTGTTGCTGCACGGCGGCGGCCAGACCCGGCACAGCTGGTCGGGCGCGATGCGCGATCTTGCCGGTCGCGGCTATCACGTCATCAGCTATGACGCGCGCGGCCACGGCGAAAGCGACTGGTCCCCCACTGCGGATTACGCGCTCGACGACCGGGTGAACGACCTGCGCGCGATCGTCGAGACGCTCGCGCAGCCCTATGCGCTGGTCGGCGCGTCGCTGGGCGGCGCGACCGCGATCCACGCCGCCGCATCGGGGCTTTCGCCAGCGGCGATGATACTCGTCGATATCGTGCCCGAACCCGAGCATGACGGCATCGCGCGGATCGTCGATTTCATGCGCGCCAATCCCGCCGGCTTCGCCTCGCTCGATGAGGCGGCCGATGCGGTCGCCGCCTATAACCCCGCCCGCCCGCGTCCGCGCGACCCCAGCGGGTTGCTCCGCAACCTGCGCGCGCGCGACGACGGGCGGCTTTATTGGCACTGGGATCCGCTCACCACCGCGACGCCTGCGGCCACGCATCATGCGGTCGTCCAGCGCTCCGCCAGGGCGCTGGCACAACGATCGAAGATGCCGTTGATGCTGGTGCGCGGGCTGAAAAGCGAGGTCGTGAGCGATTCCGGCGTCGCGGCGTTCAAGGCCGATGTCCCATGGCTCGAAGTCGCGGACGTGCGCGACGCGGGGCATATGGTAGCGGGCGATCGCAACGACGCCTTCAGCGCCAGCGTCGCCGCCTTCCTCCTGCGTCATCTGACGGTCGAGATGCCGGCATGAGCGCGACGCTGGATGGACGGGTCGCGCTTGTCACGGGCGCGAGCGCCGGGCTCGGGCGCGGTTTTGCGCGGACGCTGGCGGCGGCGGGCGCGGCGGTCGTGGTGTGCGCGCGTCGCGAAAAAGCACTGACGACTTTGGTAAAGGAGATCACCGCCGAAGGCGGCCGCGCGCTGGCGCATCCGATCGACATCGCCGATGCCGCGGCGATCCCGGCGGTGTTCGACGCGGCGGAGGCGACATTCGGCACGGTCGACATCCTCGTCAACAACGCCGGCATCCCGGACGCCAATTACGCCACGCGGCTGTCGCTGGAGACGATCGATCGCGTGATCGACGTCAATTTTCGCGCGCCGTTCCTTTTTGCGACCGAAGCCGCGCAGCGGCTGATCGCGGCGGGCAAGCCGGGGCGGATCGTCAACCTCTCATCGGTCGGCGCATTCCACTACACTCCCACCAGCGCATCGGCGCTCTATTGCGCGACCAAAAGCGGCATCATCCGCATGACCGAGACGCTGGCGCTGGAATGGGCGGCGCATGGCATCAACGTCAATGCGATCGCCCCCGGCTTCTTCGAAAGCGAAATGACCGCCGGATTCATCGACCGGGTCGGTGACAAGGTGCGCGATCGCTTTCCACGCCGGCGGTTCGGCACCCCTGCGAAGCTCGCCAGCACCTTGCTATATCTGGTTGATCCGGAATCAGATTTCGTCACCGGAACGTGCATCACCGTTGACGACGCACAGACCAGCCGCTGATCCTTGCGCCTAATAAATCTATTGCTATTAGATTAATGACTGATTAGACTCGCCGGAAAGAGAGGAGAGGTGCGCTATGAATGATGTCGCCGAACTTGCGAAACCGTCCGAGCGCAAGGTCACGCGGTTGTCCGATCTCACGCAGAGCCAGCAGCACGCGATCCGCCGCATCCCTGCGGAGCGTGACGCGGTGAACGTGCCGCTGGCGGCCTCTCGTCCCAATGCGATCTTCACCGGCCGCGCGCGATTCGAGGCGGAGCAGGCGAAGGTGTTCACCAAACATGCCGTGCCGGTCGCGGTCGCCGCCTTGCTGCCCGAGCCCGGATCAGTCGTCGCGGTCGAGGCTTATGGAAAGCCGCTGCTCATCACGCGGACGCGCGACGACGAAATCCGCGTCTTCATCAACGCCTGCCAGCACAAGGGCGCCAAGCTGGTCGAGGATTGCGCCGTCCACAAACAGGGGCGGATGGTGTGCCCCTATCACGCCTGGACCTATGGCCTCGACGGCAAGCTGATCGGCGTCGCCCGCTCGGACATGTTCGAGGGGGTAATCAAGGATCAGCGCGGGCTGAAACAGCTCGCCAGCACCGTCTGGGGCGGGGTGATCTACGCCCAGCTGGACGGCGGCGCGCTCGACGTGTCGCAGCTGTCGCCGCAGGTCGATGCGGATTTCGACGCGCTCGGCCTGCCGACCGCGCACGTCTATGGCCGCAAGACGTTCGACCTGAAGGCCAATTGGAAGGTCGTGCTCGAACCATTTCTGGAGGGCTATCACGTCCAGCGGCTCCACGCCGCATCGATCGGCAATCTGTTCGTCGACGCACCCAGCATGGTCGACAGCTTCGGCGCCAACATCCGCCAGGTTTCCGGGCGCATCGGTTATGAACCGGCGATGCTCGACGAGGACCCCGACGGCAATATCCACAAGCTGATCACCCACGCCTATACGGCTTTCCCCAACGTCGTGGTGGTAACCAGCCAATATTACATCAGCCTGATGATCCTGATGCCCTATGACGTCGATCGGACGATCGTCCATTATTACATGCTGACCCCCGGCGCGGCGACGACACCCAAGGCAGAGGAAGTATTCGAGCGGTCTTACGATCTCATCATCAAGGTATTCGGCGGGGAAGACTTCCGCGCGGCGCAGATCAGCCAGGAAGGTCTGAACGCTGGCGTCCCGGAGAATACGGTCTATTGCGGGCTCGAGGAGAATGTGATCCGCTATTATGATGCGTTCGAAGCGCTTCTCTAGACCGGGGGCCGTAAGCCGGTGAACGAACTGTCGGGTCTGCGCGATGCGCTCGACCGACATCTCGCGGGCGCCGCGCCCGGCGAGGCATGGCAGGCGCTGATCGCCGCCGGGGTCACCGGCCTGCTGGTGCCCGAGGACCTGGGCGGACTGGGTTTGCCCGCTGCGGCCGCCGCGCCGGTGATGGAAGCGATCGGCGCCCATAATGTCGCCACGCCGTTTCTCGAATCCGCGATCCTCGCCGCGCGCCTGCTTCAAATCGAACGAAGCGCGGCCGGGGATGCGATATTGCGCGCGATCGCCGATGGCGCACGCATCGCGATCGCCGGGCTCGATGCCCGGCTGCGACCGACGCTTAGCGCTACGCCGACCGCGAGTGGCTGGCGACTGGACGGCGATGCCGCACTGGTGCTCGACGGCGCGACGGCCGATCACCTGCTCGTCGTCGCGCGCACCGAGCGATATGCGAACGCGCTGTTGCTCGTCGATCGCGACAGGGCCTCGGTCCTCGCGCGCGCCTATCCGACGATCGACGGGCGCGCCGCCGCCGACCTGCGTTTCCTCGCCGTCGATGCGATCTTGCTGGCGAACGATGTGGGCGAAGCGCTGGAGGCGATCGCCGATATCGCGCTCGGCTGCCTCGCCACCGAAGCGGCTGCGCTGATGCAGCGGCTGGTGGCCGACACCGTCGCCTACGCCAAGCAGCGCGAACAATTCGGCCAGCCGATCGCGCGCTTTCAGGCGATCCAGCACCGTCTCGCCGATATGCATATCCAGACGCGGCGCACCCGCGCGATCGCCGCGCGGGCGATGGATGCGCTCGATGCGCATTGGGCGGAGCGCGCGCGGCTGGCGAGCGCAGCGAAAGTGACTGCGGCAAACGCCGGGCGGTTCGTCGGGCAGAATGCTGTCCAGCTCCACGGCGGGATGGGGATGACCGAGGAATTGCCGATCGGCCGTTGCTTCAAGCGGCTGACGGTGATCGAACACGAACTCGGCAGCGCCGACCAACATCGCCAGCGTTATGCGCGGATGGCGGCGCAATCGCGGGGTTAGAGCGGCTTCCGTCCCGGCCGCGCTGGAACGGCCGCTCCATGTCATTGATGAACCGCGATTTTCGAGACAGCAGGAGATTCCACCTGCTTCAAAATCGCGCTAAATCCCGAATTCGGCCTTAGCGATGATCCCGCGCTGGATCTCGTTGGTTCCGGCGTAGATCGGCCCGGCGCGGGCGTTGAGATAGCGCAGCGGCGCGATCGCCTGCCACGGCGCGGCGCTGCAATAATCGCCCGGATCGCCGGGATAATCGACCACTGGCCCGCCGGCCTTCGCCACCCCCGGTTGCCACGCCCGGCCGAGCGCCCCCGCCGCCTCCAACGCAAGTTCCGACAGTCGGCCGGCGAGTTCGGTGCCGAGGATTTTCATCATCGAGGCGTCGCTGCCGATCGGCGCGCCGCGCGACAGGGCCGAGAGCGTTTCGCTCTCCAGCGCGTCGAGCACTTCGATCTCGATCGCAAGATCGGTGAGCTTCGCCGCGAACAGGGGATCGTCCGCTAGTGCCCCCGCTTCGTCACGCAGCGCATCGAGCCGCACCTGCAATTCGGGGGCGTAAGCCGATCCGCCGCGCTCGAACTCCAGCAGGTATTTCGCCACCGTCCAGCCATCGTCGATCGCGCCGAGCACATTGGCGACCGGCACGCGGACATTGTCGAAGAACACCTGATTCTGAATCCACTCGCCCGAGGACATGACGATCGGGCGGACCTCGATCCCCGGCGTCGTCATATCGATCAGCAGGAAGGTGATCCCCTGCTGCTTGCGTTCGGCGCGCGTGGTGCGGACGAGGCAGAACATCCAGTTCGCGACATTGGCATGGGTCGTCCAGATCTTGCTGCCCGAACAGATGAAATCGTCACCGTCGCGCACCGCCTTCATCTGCAGCGCGGCAAGGTCCGATCCCGCCTGCGGTTCCGAATAGCCCTGACACCAGAAATGCTCGCCCGAAAGCATGGACGGCAGGAAATACGCCTTCTGCGCCGCGCTGCCGAAGGCGAGGATCGCCGGCCCGGCCATGTTGATCCCCATCGGCGAGGTGGGCGGGGCGCCGGCGAGCACGCGCTCGCGCGCGAAGATATGCCGCTGCACCACCGTCCAGCCGGCGCCGCCATGCTCCCTGGGCCATGCCGGCGCAGCCCAGCC
The DNA here is from genome assembly GCA_029202845.1 of Candidatus Sphingomonas colombiensis. Classification (NCBI taxonomy): domain Bacteria; kingdom Pseudomonadati; phylum Pseudomonadota; class Alphaproteobacteria; order Sphingomonadales; family Sphingomonadaceae; genus Sphingomonas; species Candidatus Sphingomonas colombiensis. Next base: position 705,023 of record CP119315.1, read on the forward strand.
CTTCTCGTGCAGGATCGCCTGCCACGCCATCTGTGCATCGTGATCGGCATAGACGCTGGTCATCCGCTCGCCCGCGAGGCGCAGCGCCGGCGTCAGCTTCTCGGCGAGAAACGCCCGCACCTCGGCGCGAAACGCCTCATCTTCGGGCGACAGCGCGAGCGTCATGCAGGGGCCAGCGATTTGGGGATGAAAATCGCCTTGGGCCGGGTGAATTCGAGCAGCCCGGCGATGCCATTCTCCTGCCCGAACCCCGATTGCTTAGCTCCCGCGAGTGGCGTGAACGGCGTCGATTGCAGATTCTGGTTGATCCATATCGTGCCGGTATCGAGCCGGTGCGCGATCTCGGTCGCCTTGCCGACATCCGCCGACCACACCGCGCCCGCAAGCCCATATTCGGTGTCGTTGGCGCGCCGCACCACATCGTCGAGATCGTCCCATTTCAGCAGCGGCAGCACCGGCCCGAACGCTTCCTCGACGACGACACGGGCATCGTCAGGCGGGTTGTCGACCAAAGTGAGCGGGACGAAATAACCGCGCTCGGGCACCGCGCCGCCCTCGAGCAGCGTCAAGCCGCTGGCGCGCGCATCGTCGAGCAGATCGAGCACCCGGCGATATTGCGGCTCGTTCTGGATCGGGCCGTAGCGATTGCCCTGCTCCGCGCCGTCGCCGACCGGGGTCGCCTTGGCCAGTTCGTGGAGGCGATCGCGCAGCCGATCGTAGATATCGGCGTGGATGAACAGCCGCTTGGTCGCGACGCAAACCTGCGCAGTGTTGTGGAACGCCCCGTCGAACAATTGCGCGGCAACGGCATCGACATCGACATCGGGGAGCACGATCGCGGCATCGTTGCCGCCCAGTTCGAGCGTGATCCGCTTGAGATCGCGCGCCGCGCTTTCCATCACGCGCCGCCCGGTCGCGGTCGATCCGGTGAAGCTGATCTTGGCGAAGCCCTTATGCGCGGTCATCAGCGGGCCGAGCGCGTCGCCGCCGGAAATGACGTTGAGCACCCCGGCCGGGAAGCAATCGCGGATCAGCGCGCCAATCCTGAGCGTGGTGAGCGGGGTGAACGGCGAAGGTTTGAGCACCAGCGTATTCCCCGCCAGCAGCGCGGGCGCGATCTTCCATACCGCAAGCAGCACCGGGAAGTTCCACGGCACGATGCCGCACACCACGCCCAGCGGCACATGATGAACCTCGATCCGCCGCGTGTCGGTATCTTCGGTGACGTCGACCGGGATATCCAGCATCGTCGTCGCGCGCAGCCACATCGCCGCGCCGAGAATCTCGCCCTTCGCGCCGGGATAGGGCCGCCCCTGTTCGCTGACGAACAGCGCGGCGAGTTCGTCGGCATGGGCCTCGATGATGTCGGCGGCCCTGCCCAGCGCCGCCTTGCGCTCGGTGATCGGCACCGTCCTCCACGTCTCGAACGCGCGCGCTGCCGCTGCCACCGCGCGATCGAGATCGTCGGCGCTTGCATCGGGGGCTTCGGCGAAAATCGCTCCCGTGGCGGGGTTGCGCACCGGCAGGGTGCGTGCGGTCGACGCGGGGGCGCCGTCGATCGTCATGTTGAACGGTTTAGCCACGCTCGCCATTCGACTCTCCTCTATGCGGCATTCTCACCGCTTGCTTCTCGTAATCTAATGTCATTAGATAATAACGCTGGCAAGCCTTTTGGGAGATGGACGTGGCACAGGATGACATGCTGACCGGCGGATGCAATTGCCGCGCGGTTCGATACACGCTTTCGGCACCCCCGCTCGCGGTCGTTGCGTGCCATTGCACCTCATGCCGGCGGCAATCGGGCGCGGCTTATTCGGTCAATCTGCTGGTGCGCGCCGAGGCGATGACAGTCGAAGGGACTTTGACGCGCTGGATGGACCCCGACACCGAAAGCGGACTGCCGCTGGCGCGCGAGTTTTGCGGCGTCTGCGGGTCGCCGATCCGCTCGCTCCCCGCGACGCTGCGGCATTTCGTCGTCGTCAAGGCCGGGACATTGGATCAGGCCGATCAGTTCGCGCCGGAAGCGCATATCTGGACCTGTTCGAAACTGTCGTGGGTGACTTTGCCGGTGGGCATCCCAACGCACGCCACGGGCGCCGGATGAACCAGTTTTCGATTTCGCGGTGCCAGTTGCAATGTGTAACTGAGCGTCACATCCCAGACCGGTCGGGGTACTACAACCTAGTCGAAAATTCGGGCCGAACGGGAGAAGCCGCCCGACCGTTCTTGGGGTCCGCTCAAAGGTGCAGATACGGCCGCAAATGGGGTCGTGAGCCGACGTTAAGTCGGCGACGCGGCCGGGTGACGGCTACGCGCCCTCAAGTCGGCCATTCGATCGCGAGGGTTGCGGCGCGGCTTGGAAGGACCGCCATGGGGACTTTCCCGCCGGTTTCAGCGAACGGCTCATCTGGCGGCTTCTGCCTGAGCGGACGTTGCTGCTCGATTGACAGGTGCCAATCCGCCGCCACGCATTCGCAACCGTCCCTCCCTGCACCTGTGCAATCTCGGCCTCACGCAACTTCCCGATGATCTCCTCGGCCGTGTACTTTCTCGATGCCATCCATTCTTTCATTCAGGGTCCAAATCAACATTGATTTTGGACCGCCCTGAAGGGAGCGGATCGGGCGGGTTATGCTCAGCATCACCCGCCCTGTGGGAACCGCTTTCTTGATCGGTTACATCCGATAGGAAAGTCGGAGGTAACCGAACTGCCCCGGGACATCATAAGTCGTCGGGTCGTAATTGTTGAGGCTGCAGCTGAAGCAACCCGGCGGGTTGACGTTAAGCAGGTTGTTGACCCCCAATGTTAACGCGAAGCGGCTGTCCATGAACGTCGGGCGGAACTGCAACTGAAGGTCGGTGTAGAAGCGGCTGCCCAGCCGCGTGCCGTTCTGGATTTCGGTTACGGCGTCGATGTAGCGCCCGGTGACCGATGCCGAAACAGGACCGAGCGACCAATCGAACACGCCGGTACCCTTAAAGTGCGGATAGGCCTGGTCGGGGCTGCCGCGTTCAGTGCCGAGATAGCTCGTGGTCGTGGTGCCGGTGGTAGCCGGCACGCCTTCGGCATATTTCAGCAGCACGTTGCCGCTGAGGCTGAGCCCGAAAGCGCCCGCGCTGGTATCGGCACTGCGCAAGATGAGCGTCGCGTCGATGCCTCGGGTGCGGATCGTACCGGTGTTGAGCAGCACGCCGTTGATCGCCGAGATGAAGCCGTTGGGCGTGCGTCGCACCGCGGCGCAGCTTAGCGCGTCGCCCAATTGCGCGCAGCGGTTGAGCAGCACGCTTGCGTCGATCGAGGCGATCGCGCCCTTGAGCTGGATATCGTAATAATTGACCTCAAGGCTCACCGCGCGCATCGCGCCACGCCGCGCCCAGTCAGGGCTATAAACCCCGCCGAACAAGATCGTGCGCGCGGTTTCGGGCTTCAGATCGGGATTGCCGCCGGTCAGCACCGGCAGCTGCCCGCCCTGCGGTTCTGCATAGCTGCCATTGGCGGGAACGCCGTTGGCGGTGCAGTTCGTGCGCACCGTCGCCGAGGTCTGGTAGAGCGATCCCACGACATTGGTGCACGGATCCGACAGCGGCACGTCGAACCGCGAAAGCGCGCCATACAGCTCGCCGATGCTCGGTGCGCGCAGGCTTTCGGCATAGGAACCACGCAGCAGGAGGTCGGCGACCGGCTTCCACTGCGCGCCGCCGGTCAGCGTGGTATTGCCACCGAAAGAGGAATAATTCGAATGGCGCGCCGCACCGCTTAGCTCGAGCAGTTTGAAGCCGGGAACATCCTTGAGCAGCGGCGCGCGCAATTCGCCATAGACCTCGTCGACCGTAAACCGGCCACTCGCCGCCTGTGCCGGAATATCGGCGCCGAGCCCGGCCTGGATCACCGCATCCGGGGTGAAGCTGCCATATTGGGCCCGATGTTCGTAGCCGAGTGCGATGCCCAAGGGGCCGCCGGGCAGATCGAACAGCGCGCCCGAAAGGTTGAGCTCATAATCATTGAGCCGCTGGCGACTGCGATCGCGCTCGTCAAAGCCGACGAAGGCGAGCATCGCCGGGGTGACCGAGCCGATCCCGCCGAAGATATTGAACGGAACGCATGGGCCGGTGCACTGCGAGACAGGCCCCAATGCCTGCGCAAGCTTCGCGGCGTTGATATTGCCGGTGAACAGCTGGTGCGCGTCGTTGAGCCCCAGGACGGCGTTGGCATCCCAATACCAGTTATGGCCGAACAGGCGGAACTTGCCGTCGAGCGTGCCGGTAATGCTGAAGGTGTCGACGGTCTGCGTGTAGGTACGCTGCCCGGCCTCGACCAGCCGCCGGGCGATGAAGCTGTAGGTCGCGGGTTGCCCATTGGTGCCCGAATTCAGCGTCCCAAACGGATTATAAGGGTTGGTCGCGTCGATCGAGATCGTGTCGAGCAGATTGCCATTGCCCGCGTCGGGCCCAACGAACAGTGGCAGGAATGCCGCCTGATTCTGTGAGCGGCGATGGTTGTAGACCAGCTTCACCCGCAAATTGAGGGCGTCGCTGAACTCGGCGCGCGCGTTGAGGAAGCCGCCATAGCGCTCGCTGGGCGTCTCGAAATAGTTGAACGGCGCGAAGTTGAAGCGGTCAGCTGAAGTGAAATTCTTGTAATCGCCCCCGACCAGTGTCGGATCGTACACCGGTTTGCGGCCCACCACTGGACCGCGCAGCGTAAGATCTTTGCCGTCGACGTCGAATCGGCCGAGCGGGGTCGCGCCACTGCATCCGCCGATCGGGTCCGAGCAACTCGTTTGCCCGGGATTGGGATATTGCGAAATCGCGCGGTCGCGCGCGCTTACCGAGCCCTGTTTGATGTAGTTCACACCCGCGACGATGTTGACCCCGTCTTTTCCGGTGCCGTAACTCATCTGGTAATTCTGGGTTTCGCCATCGCCCTGCCGGAACGAGCCGACCTGTGCCGAGGCCTTGAACCCGTCCTGCCGGGCCTTGGTGATGATATTGACAACGCCGGCGATAGCGTCCGAGCCGTAGAGCGGCGAAGCGCCCGATTGCAGCACCTCGATCCGCTCGATCATGCCGTCCGGGATCGAGTTCAGGTCGACCGAATTGGGAATGCCGCTCGCCGCCGCGCCGCTGACGTAGCGAAGACCGTCGACCAGCACGAGCGTGCGCTTGGCGCCAAGATAGCGCAGGTCGATGGTCGACGAACCCGCGCCCACCCCGCCCCCGTCGGGCGGGTTACCGAGGTTGCCGCTGTTGTTGAACCGGGTGTTGAGGCCGCCCGACGAACTCGGCAAGCGCTGGAGCACGTCGGCCACCGAGGAAAGCCCGGTCCTGGCAATCGCCTCGCTATCGACGCTGACGACGGGTGACGCCTGATCGAGTGGGTCGCGACGGATGCGCGAGCCGGTGACGACGACTTCGGCGCTCTGCGTCACATTGTCCGGCGCTGAAGCCCCCGTCGATTGCGCTGCAGCGGGCGCCGCAATCACAGTTGTCGAGAACGACGCAATGGCAGCGCCGGCAAGCCAATGGAATCTGGATGTCCTCATGACTGATTTCCCCTCTTTATTCTGACCGCGCGATGCCTTGCCGCGACGGTTCTTCTTGTCGCTCCAAGGCTATCCAGGTTGCTCCGGAGAACAAGTGGGGCTTTTCGATTTGTTCGCTACTATGGTAAAATTGCTGCACCTTTTTAGAAGAGATGGTCGTGACCCCTCCTCTACTTCGCCAAAGTGGTGGATGAGCAGATGAGTGGCAAAATTAGCATTGCATTCAACGCTCATGGCCAGGGCCAATTGATGTTGCCGGGGGCGTGATCTGATCCGGCTCTATAAGGACACTGGTGACAAGCATCTGTACTGGCTGACGGGCGAACAGATGGCACGTTTGCGGCGAAATTTTCCCACGAGCCGCCGCAAGGCTGGGGTGGACGATGACAGATGCACAGCGGCGTGAACCCGAGGCTCCGTGCCATTGCTGATGCGAACGGCTTCTTCTGTCAGTAGCGGCCATTAGGCGATCGCACCCGGAACGGTCGGACTTGAGTCGCTGGCTGCCGCGTGGCCTTACACAAGGTCATCGCCTCACGGCGTTCATCCCAGCCGGGCTCCTATGCGCCTCATTGCGGCCATTCAGTCCGATGAGGCACGGCCCCGAAACCTGTCGTTTGTTCATGATGCGCGGCGTGATGACCGGGGGCGGCTGACTTTGGGACAGGAAAGTTGATCCGCTTCAACGCCTGGTCGCCGAGCGCACACTCTCCTGTCAGATCGATACATGATGGCGTGGTTAATCGAAAAAGACGGGAGGAGCGAAGCTGTCGTCAGACCAGTGCGGTGGTCAGGGTTTTCGCTCGCGGAGATCATCAAACCCTTCATCTTTCATATGCTGCTGGCCGGATCGTTCATCGCAGCTTATGCGCTCATCCTTACAAAGGCCCGCGAGACGGGGCTGCAAACTCGGCTCCGTGTCTTCGGACGAGTTTTTACGACGTTCGAACATCCCGGCCGGGGAGGGATTTTCGCTAATCTCGCTCTGCCGACAGGGATGTTGATCCTCGCGTTCGCGCTGCCGGTCTGGCGCGCCTATCGGCGCCGGTACATTCCGACCAATGACGGATTGATCTGCCGCAAGCAGGGGCAGGTCGTCTGTTTGCAACCCAGTGAACTTTCGCCCGCAAGATTCGAGCAGACCCAACTGGGCCCTCGCGTGCGCTTTGGTGTGGGCGACGTCGGAATCCTCTCCTTTCGGATATCGCGCACTCAGGCCAGAAAGTTGGCGAGCGCGCTGCGCACGATCGGCGTCGCGGTAGATGACAAGGCGCTTCAGGCCGCCGGGAAACCCGCAGATCTTGGTCCGACCGAAGCTATCTTGTGGAAGGGGCGACAGGGTTTGCGCGCGATCTCACCTATGCGCCGTATCGCCCTCGCCGGGGCTGCCGTCATATTCTTCGGCTACGGTTCGCTCACCGTGCATGCCATGGCGACCGCAAGCGATTGGGTGTCGGTGCTCGTCCGGCTTGGCATGATCGCACTGCTTGGCGGCACCTCCGTAGTAGCCATGGTCATCCACGGATGGCAGCCATTCACCGAGATGATATTCGACTGCCTCGGCAATCTGATTGTTACGCCGCGCCGGCTGGTAGGGACCACGCCGATCACACTGCGGATCTATCGAGAAATTCCTCGCAACGTCGTCCTTGATGCGTTCATCGTGGAACGCATCGGTCGGCGCGTCTGGATCTCGCTGCGGACAGCCCAGGTCAAAGGGGATAATGAGATTATTGATATTTTCGGGGTGCCGTGCGCGGATGATGCGGTTGCCGCCACCCGCAACATGTGTGGTTGATGCCGATGGCTGATAAGCTGCGGATATCGAAAGGCGACGGATCAGCGCCGCGGACAAAATCCGCCCAGTACGCGACTGCGATGCTCGGCCTCTTCTTACCGCTATGCCTCGCTAGTTGCTCGAAGGCGCCGCCTGATCGGCCCGTAATGCAGCAAGACCAATCCAAGCCAGCCTATTGGCCGGTGGCCCCGCTCAAGGGCGTCTATCTCGGGGGTTTCGAAACAAGCGCGATGTTCCTCTGCAACGTGCCGCGTGCGCAATGCGTCGCGGGTTTTCCTGAGGACGGTTGTTGGGTCGAGTTCTCCAAACGCGCTTCTGATCAGGTTATCCAGATCATAAAGCAGCGGGACCCGCGCCTATATGGGGAGTATTGGTTTGAAGGCGCGGGTCGGGTGGCGTGGCAACCAGGCAATTTTGGTCATTTGGCGACGTACAAATGTCAGGTTGAATTGACCGAGGTCCGCCAGTTTGACGATGGACCACCCTATGGGTCTAGACCTCCACCCCCGTAACACGAGCGGCGTGGGCCGGTTGATTAGCTGCCTGGCGGGTAACCTTCGCTTAAAGCGACCCGACAATCCCGCCGGCACGGTGATCCGCTACGGCGGCCTCCAGCTGACGGTGGACGGTTATTATATCAAGATCCGCGACCAGCTTGCCCTGTCGGAGAATATTTCCGCAACGCTCAATCCGCAGGTCCAGGCATTGCTGACCCCGCTCGTCGGCGCGAGCGGCTCGGCACGCTTCTTCATCAACGGCCTGCGTTCCACCACGCAGGGCATCGATGCGGTCGCGCACTATCGGCTGAACACCCCCGCGGCAGGCGCGTTCGATTTCACGCTGGCGGGCAACGTCAACAAGATCGCGGTGGAACGCAACTTCACCGGCGTGACGGGCAGCCTCATCCCGGCGGCGAACCTGTTTGCGCGCGCCCGCCTGTTGACGATCGAACAGGGCACGCCGGGTGAAAAGGTGACCGGAACGCTCGACTGGTCGCTCGACAAGCTCGGCGCGATGGCGCGGGTCACCTATTACGGCAACGTCAATCAACCGGGCTCGACGCCGGCGGCGGATATCAACACCGGCCGTCATGCGATCACCGATCTCGAACTGCGCTATCAGGCCCCCAAGGGCGCGCAGATCGGCATCGGCGTGAACAACCTGTTCGACGTCTATCCGGATCGCTCGCCTGCCACGCTCAGCTCGAATGGCGTGGTGGCCTTTCCGTTCTACTCGCCGTTCGGCTTCAACGGGCGTTACGTTTATGTGCGCGCCGGCCTGAACTGGTGACAGCCGGGAATGGCGGCATGTGGATCGATATTCACATGCCGCCTTCCGTTAGTGATCGCGCGCAAAGCCGGGGCATATATCGCCTGAGCGGCGCAAATCCGCTCGCGAGATCCAGCCGACGCCGATGGGATCAGGCTTCCGATAAACTTGGTATCAACCGGTCGCGCAATTCCCGCTTGAGAAATTTGCCGCTGGCGTTGCGTGGCAGCGCTTCGTCCAGCAGCCAAATGTGACGCGGCACCTTGTGCTTCGCCATCACCGTCGAACAATGGTGCCGCAACGCATCAGCAGTAAGCCGCTCGCCCTGCTTCAGCACGACGGCCGCCGCGACCTCTTCGCCCAATCGCTCGTCGGGAACGCCGAACACGCAGCATTCGGCGATCGCCGGGTGGCGATAGAGCCCCGCCTCCACCTCCGCGCTGTAAACATTCTCGCCGCCGCGCAGGACCATGTCCTTCTTGCGGTCGACGATGAAGATGAAGTTGTCCTCGTCGATCCGCGCGATGTCTCCGGTGTGCAGCCAGCCATCGGTGATCGCGGCAGCGCTCGCCTCCGGGCGGTTGATGTACCCCTTGATGACGGCGGCGCCCTTGACCCACAGTTCGCCGACGGCACCCAGCGGCACCGTATTCCCGTCATCATCCACGCACTTGATCTCGAAGCTCGGCATTGCCGGCCCGGCGCTGTCGGGCTTGTCCACGAAGAAATCGCCGGCGACCGAGGTGATGATGCCGCACGTCTCCGTCATGCCATAGCCGGTGCTCGGCCGTGCCGTGCTCACCTGCGCCTCGATCTTGTGGACGAGATCGGGCGGCACCTGCGCGCCGCCGCCAGCGAGTGAAATCAGGCTGGAGGTGTCCGTCGTCGCGAAATCGGGATGGCTGATGAGTTCGCGCGCCATCGTTGGAACGCCGCTCATCGCACTCACCTTCTCGCGCTCGATCAGCCGCAGCGCCTCGCCCGCATCCCAGCGATACATCAGCACCAGCGTGCCGCCCGCCGCGGTCGTCGCATATGTACCGCAATTATTGGCGGTGACGTGGAACAGCGGCGTCGTCAGCAGCGTAACCGGCGGCGCCGGCGGTGCTGCGGGCGGCGCGGCGCCGGTGGCGCGCTCCACTGCCAGCGCGGTCGACGCGGCGGCAAACATGATGTTGAACAGGTTGGTGAGGCAACCGCGATGCGTAAGCTGCGCGCCCTTCGGAAAGCCGGTCGTTCCCGAAGTATAGAAGATGCACGCGTCATCGTCCGGATCGACCGACACTTCCGGCATGGCGCCACCATGCGCGATGACGCGTGCCCATGGCGTGACATCGGGTGCTACGGCCAGTTCAGCATCCGACAGGCGAACCGCTACGAGATGGATCGCCGGCGACAGCTCTGGCCGCTCGCGCAGCCGGGCGAGGCGCTCGGCATCGACGAACAACACCTTGGGCTGGGAGTCGGCGAGCGCATAGGCCATCTCCTCGCTGGTCCACCACGCGTTCATGCCGACCGCGGCGACACCGATCGATACGCACGCCCAATAGGCCAGCAGCCATTCGGGATAATTGCGCATCGCGATCGCGACCCGGTCACCGGGCCGAACCCCCTGCGCCCACAGCCAGGCGGCGACAGCATTCACCCGCTCATGCGCGTCGCGATAGGTCAGACGCTCATCGTGATAGACCAGATAGGGACGCTCGCCGAACTGTGCGGTGCCGAGCCATAGATCGCGCACCGAGATCGGTGCGTTTTTGTATGTGCGCAGGCGATGGCCCAGCACTTCCCGCTCAACAATTTCAAACACGCCGCCCGGCCCGGTCAGCTCGCGTCGGGCCTGCAGAAGCTCAGCGTAATGCATTCCTCATCCTCTTCCTTGGGCAGTGCGAACTATTGCGATCGCTTCTGCCGAATGCCGCGAAACCACTGGGTCGCTATGTGTCGAAACCCACGAATACCGCCGCCTCGTCCACCCGCTTTCGGTTCGACACCACGGCGTTGGCGGGAAAGTCGTCATCCGGCCAGCCCAGCGCGATGCTCTTCAGGATCACCTGATCGTCAGGGATGTTGGCATGTTCCCGCACGACCGGCGACTGCATGATGCCCTGACTGTTGATGACCGAACCAAGCCCGCGCGACCAGGCCGCGGTGACCAGCGCATTGGTCACCGCGCCGCAATCGAACGGCGTATCGTCGCTGCCATCAAGCGCGCGATCGTAAGTGACGATAATGCACACCGGCGCATCGAACTGGCGAAAGCCGCGCATCACCCAATCGCTTCGCCGTGCTTGATCGTCGCGCGCGATGCCCATCGCGCCGAACAATTGCTTGGCGACGTCCACCTGACGCTCGCGGTGCGGGCCCGCGAACGCCTGCCCGGTACGGAACTCGCGCGATTGCGGCACGCCGGCGGCCATGCGCTCGCTGTTGCCCTGGCGAATGCGATCGAGCGGCTCGCCGGTGATCACGTAGAAATTCCATGGCTGCGTGTTCATCGAAGAAGGCGCGCGCGTGGCGAGCGCGATGATTTCCTCGATCAGCGGCCTGGGCACGGGATCCGGTTTGTATCCACGAATGCTCCGGCGCCCAATCACGACTTCGTCAAATAGCATCACTTGGCCTCGCGGATCGCAGGTTCGGACAGATAGCGCGTGACGATACTCCCTCCGATTAAGTCGATTCCCTTAATTGTCGAAGTGATCCGTGCCGCGCCGGCCTTTGTCAATCTCTCCCTGGCGCACAACGGCACCAGCGGGAGCGCCTGATGGGCCACCGGGATGAGTTCGCAATCGGTCGATCTCCTCCCCGCCGACTCCACACCGCGACACGCACCGTTGCACCGAACAAAACAGAAAAAACGGCTGCTCAGGTGTGATGATCGGATCGGTTCGCCGCAACGTGCACTCGAATTGTCCGCTCAGCCGATGGTTACACCGGGAGCGTTCATGCGCGAGAAAGGTTGATCTGAACACGCGAGACTCAACGGGGTCAGTTTAAAGGGAGACGCTCGATGCGCACCATTTCCAAAAGTCCAAGAGTTTGCTTCCCGCTTGCCATATTGGCCATCTCTGTATCGGGTAGCGTGTTTGCACAGCAGGAGAGCCCATCCGATTCCAATGTCGTCGTAACCGGCGTGCCCGCGCCCGATGCGTCGGCGATGACCCCGGGGCCCGAGGTCAAAGGCGTCATCTCCGCGCGTCATGGCGACAAGCTGAAGGTGAAGACCACGGACGGCAACAGTGTGGTTGTTGCCGTCAACGATGCCACGCGGATCAAGGCCGGAGGAGGTCTGTTCGGTGGCCGCAGCAAACTCGCCGCGGATTCGCTGCTCAACGGGCTGCCGGTGACTGTTAAAACGTTGCAAGCCGGCGGCGATCTGGTGGCAAGCCAGATCACATTTCGGAACAATGACTTAAAGACCGCTTCGATGATCCGGAACGCAACGGATCAACGCTTTGACGAACAGACCGCCGCAACGGAGTCGCTGCGCGGACGCTTGGGCGATATCGACAAATATAACATCAAGGGCACCACCAACGTGCACTTCGATACCGGCAAAGCGGTGCTGTCCGGTGCGGACAAGGCCGAACTCTGTTCGACCGCGAGCACCGCAGAAGCGACGGAAAACGCGCTGATCCTGGTTGTCGGCTACACGGATTCGACCGGCGGCGACGATTTCAATCAGCAGCTTAGCGAAAAGCGCGCCAACCGCGTGATCAATTATCTCCAGCAGGCCTGCGGCTGGAAACCCTATCGCATGCTCACCCCGACGGGGATGGCCAAGGCCGATCCGATGGCGAGCAACGATACCCCCGAAGGCAAGGCACAGAACCGCCGCGTCGCGGTGAATATCCTGGTTAGCAAAAGCGTCGACGGGATGTGAATTGCACTCGGCGGGTTTAGGCCGCCGAGACTAAGCATTCGGATATTCGAAAGAATTTCCGCAATGGGGTCGGGACGGAGCAATTCGCTCCCGACCCCATGTCCGCCGTCCCGCCGATCAGGCGCCGCGACTCCGCGCGGACACATTTTTTGACCCTTCTCTCCGCCCCCCGCTGGCCTGGAATCCGACCGGCGCTGACATTTGCCGTGGTGGAAGACCCTCGAATAGCGCGATCTGAGGCGGCTTCTCAGGCCGCGTGACCTACGCGGTTCCACGGCATGACGCGCAACAGCCGCGCCATCCCGCACCATCCCGTCGCCCCCGCCGTCATCAGCCCCGCGCCGACAAAGGCGGACAAGGCGGACAAGCCGAACAAGGCGGGCGCGACGAGAAAGCCGAGCACCACCCCGAGCAGGATGAGACCGCCGGCGACAAGCTGCACCTGTCGCATCAGTTCCAGCGGTTGCGCGCGATCGATCTTGGTCGGCAGCCCGGCCGTTCGCCACGCATCGATGCCGCCCGCGAGCAGATGGCACGGCGCGCCGGCAGCGGCAGCCGCAAGCGCGGCGGCATTGGCCTGCGTTCGTATGCCCGAACGACAGTGAAACACCAGCGGTTCGGCCGGAACTTCGCCGATCCGTGCGAGTGGTACATTCACCGCGCCCGGGATCTTCTCGCGCGCATATTCATCTGCATCGCGAATATCGATCAGCGTCGCGCCCTGCTCGACCAGCCGGCGCGCTTCGGCGGGAGGGATCGTCTCGATCATCATGCCGTCAATCCTTGCAATAAAGTTCGTAGAGACGGGCCATCAGCGCCTCGGTTCGCGGATCGGCGATCCGATACCAGAGCGTCTGGCTTTCGCGGCGGAAGGCGACGAGCCCCTCGTCCCGCATCCGCGCAAGATGTTGCGAACAGGCCGATTGCGACAACGCGACATCATGCGCGAGATCGCTCACCGACCTTTCGCGATGCTCCACCAGCTTGCACAGCAGCATCAGGCGGCGGGCATTGCCGATGGCCTTGAGCAACGCGGCAACCTCCGCGGCCTTCGCCTCGAAGGTCGCGAGGTCCAGCGGGGGGATCGGCATCGGACGCATACTCCATTAATAATTACTAATTTAGTATTTGATAATATATGGTCAAGGCATTGGAGATCGCGATGTCCGACAATCCGGCGATCGCAGCCTTCTTTGACGAACCCATCAATATGATCAGCTATTTGCTCGGCCGGTCGGAGCGGTCGACGGGGATGGGGCAAACTGCCGCCACGCCCGGATGCGGAACAAAAAAAGGGAGCGCCGATTGCTCGACGCTCCCGTTGGAGTTGATCAGATCGTCGCCGATCAGAACTTCAGACGCGCACCGATGGTGAACGACCGCCCGATCACATCATAGATGGTCGGGAAGGTGTTGCCGCCGTTGTAGGTCGTCCCGCCAACGCCGTTGCCGACGAGCGGCGGCTGCTTGTTGAACAGGTTGTTGACCGTCAGCGTCAGCTCCACGTTGTCGGTCGGGCTCACGCGCCCGGCCAGATCGAAATAGTCGTACGCCGGGATGTGGGTAAACGCCTCCTTGATCGAGCCGATCGCCGGACCACCCGGCTGCGGGACATTGCCCGGCAGACGCGCCGGAAGAGACGGCTCGAGCGACACGCGGCTGACATGCGACCAGATCAGCGAGACATCGAACTTGTCGGTGCCGTAACCAACACGGCTGTTCCAACGCCACTTCGCGCGCGGATTGGTGCAGCCACCGGAGCTGTAGTAGCCCGTGCAGTCGCGGTTGATCGAGTTCGGGTTGGCCTGGAAGTGGTAATAGTCGAGCAACGTCGCGTTGAAGTTGATCGTCAGATTACCCGGCACGTTGATACCAAGATCGTCCATCCGCGCGCGCTGCGAGATGCCGAAATCCCATCCTGCGGTTTCGATCACACCGAGGTTGGAATAGGTGAGGATCACGCCGGGCGTTTCGCCCGCCCCGTTCAAGCTGCCCGTCAGCGGGTTACGCTTGATGAGCTGACAGAACGAATTGTACGTCAGCGACGGATTGAGTGCCGTCGAGTAGCAGCCGTTCAGAATGTCGGCCTGCGCCGGCTGGGTGATCGCGTCACGGATGCGGATGTGGAAATAATCCGCGGTCAGCGAGAAGCCCGGCAGGAACGACGGCGTGATCGCCGCACCCAGCGTATAGGTGCGTGCTCGCTCCACGTTGAGGTCGCGGTTGCCCGAAGTCGTGGTGTTGATCTGGTTCGATGTCGGCTTGGCAATCGATCCGATTGCCGCAGCCGGAGCACCGGTCGCAACGCACAACGCGGTCAATTTCGGATTCCCGACCGGAAGTGTACCCTGACAGAAATCCTGGGTCAGGTTGCCCAGGCTCTGCACCGGCGACTGATACAGTTCCTGGATGTTCGGCGAGCGCACCGCGACCGTGTAGGTGCCGCGGAACTTGAAGCCCTGATAGGGTTCCCAGGTGCCGCCAGCCTTCCACGTCGTGCTGCCGCCCGTCGTGGTGTAATCCGAATAGCGGATGCCCGCTTCGGCCGTCAGGCGGTAGAAGAACGGCTTGTTTTCCACCAGCGGCGCCTTGATTTCGGCGAACACTTCCTTAACGCTGTATGCGCCGACATCTGCCGGAGTACGTGCGCCGGTGCCAAGGACTTCGCCCTGGATCTGCGACGGGTTGTCCGGCTGGGTACGCGCGGTGATCTTGCGATATTCGCCGCCAACCGCGAAGCCGATCTTGTGATCGGCGAACGGAACGGTGAACAGATCGCCGGTGATGCTGCCGGTGACGACCGTCTGCTGCACCTTGCGGTTGATCAGCGCGTTCAGATCGATGAACGCCACCTGATCCGGCGTAATGCTGCCATTCGGGCCGAACAGGTTGAGCGGAACGCAGCCGTTGCTCGTATCGGCGCAGACCAGCTGGCCGGCGGCGTTCTTGTACGAACGCAGTGCCTGCTGGACCTTGCTGAACGAACCCCAATGCTCGCGCGTCTGGTTCTGCGTCGTCTCACCATATTGCGCGGAAACGTCATAGCGCAGCGAATCGGTGATCGAGCCGCGGAAGCCACCGACAACCTGGAACATCTGTGATTCGATGTTGTTGCCGCGCGGCCCCATTTCGGTGATACGACGCTGAGGCTGAACCGCAATTTCGCGATAACCAGTGGTGCCTGGGCCGCCCTTTACCGCAGCGGCTGTCGCACAATCGGCAGCGGAGATGCTATATGCGCCGCAGAGCTGATTCAGAATACCCGTAGGAATGTATGGGTTATTAAGCGCCAGCTGGTAAGTATTGCTGAACGTGCCCGACGACGCGAGCTGGAGTCGGACAACGTTGCGGGTAAACATCGCGGTCGAATAGAATTCGACGCCGCTGCCGATTTCATAGCGGCTGGACGCATAAACGTTGATACGATCCAACGGCGTCTGGAAATAGGTGCCGATGTTCGTGTTATACGTGTCGGAAGCCACAGCCGCCTGGAGCAGACCAGTCGTGGGATTCACCACTGCGCCAAAATCACTTTTGCCCACCCCAAGCGCTGAGGTGCTCGGCAGGCCGAAGATCGTTACCTGCGCCGCTGCGGCGCCAGAGAAAGTCCCGGTGGCCGAACTGATCGGATAGGCACCGATGCTGCGTGCAGTGGTCGCCAGCGGATCGGCCTTGGTATAGCCGACGCTCAGCACCACGTTGCCGCGATTGTCGTCAAACGACGCGCCGACGGTGATGTCACCCTTGAAGCGGGTCGCATCGCCCTTCTCGGAAACGCGATAGCTGGTGGAGGCGGTGATGCCCTTGAAATCGCGCTTCGTGATGAAGTTGACGACGCCGGCAACCGCGTCCGCGCCATAGGTCGAGGATGCGCCACCCGTCAGGGTGTCGACACGCTCGATCAGCGCGACCGGGATGTTGTTGGTGTCAGTCAGGCCATCGAGACCGAACGGCACGAGACGGCGGCCATCGAGCAGCACGAGGGTGCGCTGGGCACCGATGCCGCGCAGTTCCAGCGTGGCCGAACCGTCCGAGCCGTTATTGACGCCCGGGCCGATGTTCGGACGCAGCGCCGGCATATCGCGCAGCAGTTCTTCAGCGGTAGCCGGTTGGCGAAGCTGGATATCGGCCGCGGAGATCACACTCACCGGGCTGGCATTTTCCAGGTCCGGGCGAGCGATGCGTGATCCGGTGACGACGATATCGGTCAGGTCAGTCGCCGCGCCCCCCGCGGTGCCTCCAGCCTCTTGCGCCAACACAGGCGACGCGGAAACCGCGCAGATGCCCGATGCCAAAACGGCAAGCGCGCACGATCGCATAATGTCTAGTCGTAGTTTCATTAATTCCCCCTCTTTGCCGCCCGGTAATATTGAATCGGGGCGGCACACCTCCTTGTGCCGGAGAGGGAAAAAGCGACAAGAGGAAGGTTACGGATCGGCCATTTTGTATCCGCCATGTGTCGCCCATGTTACACCACGGCAACATTGCTGTCTCAACGTACAGCTTCGCGTCGAGCGCTCCACGGCCGAAATACCTGCTTTAGGGTTTCACGAACCGCCCCTTTTTGGGCGCGTTGCCGCCGCGTCGACGCGGCGCAGAGCGTTCGCCGAAACGGATCTGCGCGCGACTTCGGTGATTTTCTCGCTACAATCGGTCCGCTCATTGCCCGACAATCGGAGAAATCATGCTGCCCGCGCGTACTTTCAGCGTTTCGATCAACCACGAATGGCAGGCTTTATATGAGCGGATCTGGCGTCCGGAATTCTTCCCGAAATGGGCCTCCGGACTGGCGCAATCGAACCTGCGGCAGGAACATGAGATTTGGCTGGCGGACGGTCCGGAAGGCCCGATCCGGATCCGGTTCACGCCGCACAATACCTTTGGCGTAATGGATCATTGGGTAGAGATTGGCGATGGAACGGAGGTTCACGTGCCGCTGCGCATCGTGGCCAATGGCGATGGCGCGGAGGTGATGCTGACGCTGTTCCGGCAGCCGGACATGGACGATGAAAAGTTCGCGGCCGATGCCCGATGGGTCAACCGCGATCTCAAGACATTGAAGGCGTTGGTGAGGCGCTAGGCGGCGTTTTCGAATGCGATGAGACGCGCTTCAGAGAGGCGCGTCCTTCCGGTGCGCTAAGTACGCCGCGCCGTTCCGAAAGAAAGGGCGCGGCGCAACACGAAGGGCGCGATCAGGCCTCCTGAATCGCCGTCAATTTCCAGACGCCGTCCACCCCGCGCACGAAGGTCCAATATTCCAGCGTTTCGCTGATGCCATCCCGCGCGCCTTCGGCGAGTGCGCCGGTGCCGCGATCGCGCATCACATCGCGGCTTTCGTAGCGCATCGCGATTGTCGCGTAATCCGTCCCCGCCTCGCTCCAGGCTTCGGAAACCTCGCCGTCGATCAGGCGTGTGTCGGTCACGTCGTTACGCAGCCCGTGCGTCGCGTTCTGGCTCAATTCCTCGGAGAGATAGGACATGATCTCCGGCGTAGTGAGCTGGCGCAGCCGCGCATAATCCTCACGCCCGAAAGCATCCTGCACTTCGACGAGCAGCCGCTCGAAATCCTGTTGGTCAGCCCCCGTGATCGCGAGATCCACGCCCTGCTCCGCCATTGGCTGGGACTGGAACTGGGGCTGCGGCGCGACGCCGCCCCATGGGTGCGCTGGCGATGGCGACGGGCTGAACCCGCTGACGTTCCCGACCATCGCCGGCGCGACCTGCGATTGCCGCCGACGCCGGAAAAAGCCGATCACCAGCCACAGCAAGCCGCCGATCAGCGCGATCTGGATCAGCGCTGCGAACAGCCCGCCACCGCCCTGCCCCCAGCCGCCGCCGAAGAAATGACCGATCAATCCCCCCGCAATGAGGCCGCCGAGCAGCCCGCCGCCGAAGCCGCCGAAACGACTGCCTCCTGGGCGAACGGCCTGATTCTGGCTGGCGGCCGGATTGTAACCGGGGCTCGCCTGCGTCGGCGAGCGCGGCGCCATGGAGCGCTCGACCGGCGGCACATAGCGTGGCGAGCTGTCCGTCTGGCGTGGCGCGGCATAGGTCCGCGAACCGCGACTGCCGAAGCTGCCGCCCCGTCGCGCGTCAGCCGCCGTGGCGACAACGCTCGACAGGCTCAACGCCACCATGGTCATAGCCATAACGCGGGCCGACTTCTTCTTCACAACCTATCTCCTTGGGGCGCTGATATAGGTGCGTAAAGCACCGCTTCCAATCCGCTGCAAAGTCGGATTCGCTTCAGACACAATTCGACACTCAGCATCCGGGTTTCAGCGTGCCCCCTCAACCGCACGCGCGACCTCGGGCAGTCCGCGCAAGACCGGCAGCACACAAAGCGCCACAACCGCGATCATGATGCCCGGCACCAGCGGAGAGCCGGTGCGCCCGATCAGCAGATGCGCGAGATAGGGCGTGAGACCACCGAACAACGCGGTGGCGGTGGTCGCGCCAAAGGCAAGGCCGCTTAGCCGCCCCTCCCCCGGAAACTGCTCAGCAGTCGCGACGGCCCCGACGGCGCTGACCGCGCCGCCCAGCGCGGCGAGCACGATCGCGCCGAGCAGCGCCATCCAGAATATTCCCTGCGCCATCAGGAAGAAGGTGAGGATCGGCAGGATGACGCCGGCAAGCGCGAGCGTCAGCAACAACGGCTTTCGCCCCAACCGGTCCGCGAGGAGGCCAACAAAGGGCGTGACGAGGATCACCACCGCCGCCGCCATCGTGGAAAGCCACAGCGCCTCCGCTTCGCTCATTGCGCTGACGCTGGTCATGAAGCTCGGAACATAGGTGATCCCGACATAATAAGTGATCGATCCCAGCGCCGATATCGCGAAGCCGCGGGCGATCGCGGGGCGATGCTGTCGCAGACTGAGCAGCAGCGGCCGCCGGGGTATGCTGGCGGCGACGCGTTGCCTGATGAAATCCGGCGATTCCTCAAGCGTCGAGCGCGCCAGCAGGATCAGGGCGGCCAGCCCCGCGCCGATCAGGAACGGGATGCGCCAGCCCCATAGATCAAGGCTTGCCCGGTCCATTGACGCGACGGTTAGCGCGGAAAGGCCGACCGCCAGCAATCCACCGACCTCGCTCGCCGCCGATGCCAGCGACGTGACGAAGCCGCGTCGTTCCGGCGGCGCCCCCTCCAGCAAATAGGCGACCACGCCCGTATATTCGCCGCCAACCGAGAACGCCATGAAACAGCGCAGCAGGAGCAGCAGCGCGCCGGCCAATGGACCGATCTGCGCATAAGTGGGCAACAACGCCGTCGCGAGCATCGCGGCCGTCATCATCGCCATCGACAACAGCATCGTCAGCCTGCGGCCGTGACGATCCCCGATATGACCGAAGACGATCGCGCCGAGCGGGCGCATCAGATAGGCGACCGCAAACCCCGCCAGCACTTCGCCCAGCGCCGCACTTCCGCCGCCGAAGAAGGTCCGCGACAGAACCGTCGCGAAATAGAGATAGAGCGTGAAATCATACCATTCGACGATGGTCGACAGCGCGGCGATCGCGATCGATCGCCTGGACATGCGGGGTGCCGGTTGCGATGCCGTGCGTTGCGTTTCCGGCCCCGTTCCCGGGACAACCAGCCTCGCGCCGAACGGCCCGTTCGTGCTCATGCGCCCGAAGCGCACGCGCGGCATGGCCAATCCAGCGATCCGGCCGTCATTCCACGCCCTTTCCGCCTCCCCGCGCTCCCCACTTGCACCCGATAGCGCAGGCGACGATCCACCGCCAAACGGAAAACCGGCGGCGGCGTGACGGTAAGCGCGACGGCAGCGCCGATCAGGCGTCGAGCGAGCCTGTCGATGTTGCGGCGTGGCCGCGCGCACCCGGTCGCAACAGGTGCCAGGCGAACAGCACCGGCTCGAGCAGCGCCATGCCGATCAGGATGCCGACCAGCCGATCCCATGCCGGCGCCATCGCGGCATCGGCATAACTGTCTGGCACCAGCGTCACGAGAATCGCCAGCGTGAATTGCGTGCCGATATAGGCAAGTCCGGTCTTCCCATTCTCGATATGGCGGCCGAGCAGCACCCCGAGCATCGTCCCGGCGATCAGCACCGACGGGTTTCCCTGCGCGATGAGCAGCACCGCACCGGCGAGCATCGCACCGGCGAGACAACCGGCTATCCGATGGATGATACGCCGGCTCACCGTCGCAAAGCCGCCCGCGCCCATGCTCGATATCGGCACCAGCATCACCGCCATGATGGTCACCGCGCTTTGGGCGAGTTCGGGAATGCGCGCCCAGCTCCACAGCCATGGGAGCAGCGCCAATGCCAGCGCCGCCTGACCGGCATGGCGCGCGGCATGCGGATGCCAGCCGCCGGGCAATTGCGGCGCCGGGCTGGTGCCCGCCGGCCAGCGTCGCCGGGCGCTCACTTGTGAGATCAGATTGACGATCAGGCAGGCGGCCGTGCCAGCCACCACCTCCAGCAGCCGCGTCTCGGCGAACTCGTTCAAGATCCGTCCGGGGTGCTCGATACTGTCGAGCAGGATCATCTCGAACGTCAGGCCGACGAACAGCCACGCATAAGCGCGCTTGCCGGTTAACGCGCCATAGAGCGATGCGCCGCCGATCAATGCGGCGGCGATCGAGGCAAGCGGCGTGGAGCGCGCCGCGATCGGGATCACGATCAACGCGATCGCCGCGCCGAGCCCGGTGCCGACGATGCGCAACGCGCCCCGCGTCAGGCTTTCCGACAGATGGCTGCGCATCACCATATAGCCGGAGAACGCCGCCCAGCTCACATTCCGCGCGCCCAGCAGATGCGCGAACAGGATCGCAAGCAGGACGGAGAGGATACACTCCACCTCGTCCAGCAATCGTGGCCCCGGCGTCACCAGAGCACGCGCCTGCGCGGCGATGCGAGACCGAATGGCGGAGGTCGGCAATGTCACCCGATCGGCAATAATGGCCCGTGGCGGGATGGCCAATGGCGCGATTGCCGACACGAACGTCATCAGGCTCCCCCGCCGCCTTGCCGCCCCGCGCGATTGCCGCCATCATCGCGTTTCTAAACGCTGGAGGCATGTTTGATCCGACCCTTTGGACTGGCGATTTTGTTCGTCGCAGCACCCCTTGCCGCCGCCGCGCCAGCTCCAACCG
Organism: Candidatus Sphingomonas colombiensis; assembly: GCA_029202845.1. Classification (NCBI taxonomy): domain Bacteria; kingdom Pseudomonadati; phylum Pseudomonadota; class Alphaproteobacteria; order Sphingomonadales; family Sphingomonadaceae; genus Sphingomonas; species Candidatus Sphingomonas colombiensis. The sequence goes on from CP119315.1 coordinate 726,637, forward strand.
CCACAATCGATGCCTTCCGTGGCAGCGAGGCGCGTGACGGCCTGCTCGCGGTGCATGTCGACAAGGCCGGTGGCCGCATCCTGCTTACGCTTCCCGCTCCGGCTGCGGACGGCGCATCGGCGCGGCTCCTCTATACGACCGCGCTGCGCACCGGGCTCGGCTCGGCACCCACCTTCCTCGATCGCGGGCGCGTGAGCGAGGGGCGCATTCTCGCCTTCCGCCCGATCGGCAAGAAGGTTGCGCTCCAGTTCGAGAATCCGCGTTTTCGCGCTGCCGGCGCGCGTGCCAATCGCGGCGATTTCGGTATTTCGACCGTGTGGATGGGCGACATCGTGGAACGGCTGCCCGGCGGCGCGCTGGTGATCGACATCGCGCCCTTCCTCGCGCAGGACACGCTCGGCATCGCCAAGTCGCTCAATCAGGAAAGCAGCGCGATCGTCGCCGGCGAGGCGCAGGGCGCGGGCAAGGCGTTCCGCCTCGATGACAAGCGCAGCGCGGCCGATCCCGGCTCGGTCAAGGTCTTCCCCGACAATATCGAGATCGACGCGATCCAGACCTTCGCGTCCGACAAGCCGGGTGACGAGGTCGAGAATATCGTTCCCGATCCGCACAATGTCAGCTTCACCGTGCACCACAGCTTCGTGCGACTGCCCGGCCCGGGCTTTGTGCCGCGTGCCTTCGATCCACGGATCGGCGGCTTTTCAACGCAGGTGGTGGATTTCGCCGCGCCGCTCGGCACCGATGCAGTGCGCGATCTCGCCAACCGGTTCCGGCTCGAAAAGGTCGATCCCGGCGCGGCGCGTTCCCGCGTCAAGAAGCCGATCGTCTTCTATCTCGATCGCGACACGCCCGAGCCGATCCGCAGCGCGCTGCTGAAAGGCATCAACTGGTGGGGGCAGGCGTTCGACGACGCCGGTTATATCGATGCCTTCCGGGGCGAGCTGCTCCCAGAGGGCGCGGACCCGATGGATGTGCGCTACAATATCGTCAATTGGGTCGATCGCGCGACGCGCGGCTGGTCTTATGGGCAGGAAATCGTCGATCCCCGCACCGGAGAAATCGTCAAGGGCATGGTCGTGCTCGGCTCGCTGCGCGCACGGCAGGATATCCAGATATTCGAAGGGTTGGTCGGCGCTGCGTCGATGGGGGATGGCAGCCCGAACGATCCAATCCGCGTCGCGCTCGCCCGGCTAAGCCAATTGGGCGCGCATGAGGTTGGCCATTCGCTCGGCTTCGCGCACAATTTCGCCGCCAGCACGCAGGATCGCGCCTCGGTGATGGACTATCCCGCGCCGCGCATCGCGCTGGTCGGCGGCAAGCCCGATCTGTCCGACGCTTACGGCACGGGCGTGGGCAAATGGGATGTGGCCACGGTGGGCTGGCTCTATGGCGACGATGCAAAGGCCGATGCGCGCGCCACCGCTGCTGTCGCGGCCGGGCTGCGATACGTGCCCGATGACAACGCCCGCGCGCCCGATACCGCGCAGCCATGGGGCGCGTTGTGGGACGACGGCGCCGATCCGACCGTGGAACTCACCCGGCTGATGCAAGTGCGACGTGCGGCGATCGATCGTTTCGGGCTGGCGAACCTCGGCGCGGGCGAACCTGTCGCCAATCTGCGTCGGCGGTTCGTGCCGGTGTGGCTGTTGCACCGCTATCAGGTGGTTGCCGCCGCCAAGTCGGTCGGCGGGGTGGATTTCTCCTATGCCGTCTCCGGGGACGGGCGTGAGGCGGCGATGCCGGTCGCTGCCGAGCGCCAGCGCGCCGCGCTTTCCGCGCTGCTCACGACGCTCGCGCCCGATCAGTTGCGCGTGCCGCCGTCATTGCCGCCGCTGCTATCCGCGGCGCGCAACGGCAGCGACAATCGCCAATATGACATCGAGCTGTTCGCGACCGCCGGCGGCCCGGTGTTCGATCCGCTGATCGCGGCGGACGTCGCGGCTGAGGTGACGCTCAACACGCTGCTCGCGCCGAGCCGGCTGCAACGAATTGTCGTTCAGCATGCCGCCGATCCTGGCGCGCTCGGGCTGGATGAACTGCTCGACCGGCTGCTCACCGCGACGCTTCCCGCGCAAACCGATACGCTCCAGCGACGCATCGCCTATCGTACCATCGTCACGCTCGCGCAGGTCGCGCACCGGCCGAAGACCAGCCCCGAGGTCGCGGGCACGATCAACGCGCGGTTGCGGCGGATCGCCGAGCAACTCGCGCAGCGGCGCGGCGCGGACGCCGACTGGGCGGGCGATCTGGCGCGCCGCCTCGATGATCCGCGCGCGCTCGAGAAGCTCGTCGCCGAACAGCCGCGCACCAGCACGATCCCGCCCGGCGACCCGATCGGCGGCGGCGAAGACGATTGGATGGACGTCGCGACTCTGAGGTGAGCTTCTCGCCCTGGCCTCTCAACACGTCCGACAAAGGGGCAATTAGCGCAGGCGTACCGGCATCTTGTGATAGCCCGTGAACATCAGGCCATCGCGGGGTGTCGGTTCGCCGGATAACTCGATCGTACCGACCCGCCGGACGAGCGTTTCAAAGGCAATTCGCCCCTCCAGCCGCGCGACTGCCTGACCAAGGCACAAATGGAATCCCGCGCCAAAAGCGAGATGCTGTTTGGCATTGTCACGGGTGATATCCAGCCGATCCGGATCGGCGAACACCGATGGATCGCGATTGGCGGCCGCCAGCGACAGAATCAGGAAGGCGCCCTTGGGAATATTTGTCGTGCCAAAGGCGACGTTTTCCGACGTTTCCCGAAACAGCACATAGACTGACGGATCGTAACGCAGGAATTCCTCGACGGCATTCTCGGCGAGCGTGGGCGTGTCGCGCAGCAATTGCAGCTGATCGGGATTGCGGATCAGCGCGAGCATACCATTGCCGAGCAGATGGGTGGTGGTTTCATGACCCGCGACGAGCAGGGTTATGGAACCCCAGATGACCTCTTCGGGCCTGATTTTCTCCGCGTCGGCCGCCTCGATGAGCGTGGAAATCAGATCGTCGCCGGGGCTTTTCCGTCGACCGGCCACGATCTCTTCGAGATATTTGTATAAATCCGCGGTCGCCTTGTCCGCAGCGGCCAGTCCATTCGGATCGGCCGACAGCTCGAGGCCGACAAGCATGGCGGCCGACCAGCCGGCAAACAGATGCTCGTCTTCCAGCGGGATGTTCAGCATCTGGCAGATGATCGCCACGGGCAGCGGCAGGGCGAAATCATGGATGAAATCGCATTCGCCCTTTTCCAGCATCTGATCGATCAGCCGGTCGCAGCTTTTTTGCATCGCCGGCATCAGTTGCTCGACGCGCCGGGGCGCGAAAGCGCGCGCCATTGCGCGACGGTATCGCGTGTTATCGGGCGGATTGAGGCCGATCATATTGTTGCGCGCAAACGCCTCGGACATACTGCCGGGCTCTCTGCGCGCGATAGAGGCTTCGATCGGACGACGGAATGCTTCGAGATCGGTGAGCGCGCGTTTCACATCATGATAGCCGCAAAGCAGATACCTGCCGCCATCCAGTGCGGTAATCGGCTGGGTTTGCAGGAGCTGTTGGTAAATCGCGATGCTGTTGCGCCGGAATTCCGGGGACAGCGGATCGATCTTAAGGGGTGCGTTCATCAACCCTCTCCAGCCACGATATATTTAGTTACCTAACATATTACATCGGTCAGGCTGACTGTCAAATTATCGAAAGAACAAAGACGTTTTCAGGCGCATCTGGACGGGCGGCGCGGCGTGCCGCTAGGCTTGCGGGAACATCCGGGAGAGAATTTATGCGTGCACCTGCTTTTGCTTCACTTGCCCTTGCCCTCCTGCCCGCGATGGCGATGGCCGCCGAGCCCGCGCCATCGTCGGCATTACTCGCGGCGGTGAAGGCACCGAGCCGCACGACGGCCAATATTGCCCGCGATCGCTATCGCCATCCGGCCGAAACGCTCGCCTTCTTCGGCGTCAAGCCGACCGACACCGTCGTAGAGATCTGGCCGTCCGGTGGATGGTATACCGAGATTCTGGCGCCCTATGTGATGAAGCGCGGCGTGCTTTACGCGGCGGCGGCCAACGACAAGGGCCTGAACGGCGTGCGTGCGCTCGCGACCGCGCATCCGTCGGTTTACAAAGGCCTGCGCCACGCGACCTTCCCCGCAGCAGCCGGGCAGGCCGGGGTTCCCAACGGCACCGCCGACGTGGTCCTCACCTTCCGCAACGTCCATAATTGGCGCTTCGGCGCGACCGATCAGACACAGGCCGCGTTCGATCAGATGTTCGCCATGCTGAAACCGGGCGGCGTGCTTGGTGTCGAGGAACATCATTTGCCCGAGGATCAGGTCGGCGTCGAAGAGGGCAAGAGCGGCTATATGAAACGCTCGTCGGTGATCGCTTATGCGACGAAGGCGGGTTTCAAGTTCGCGGGCGAAAGCAAGGTCAACGCCAACCCCAAGGATACGCACGATTATCCGGGCGGCGTCTGGACGCTGCCGCCGAGCTACGCCGAAAAGGACAAGGATCGCGCGCGTTACGCCGCGATCGGTGAGAGCGATCGTATGACGCTCAAATTCGTCAAACCGCGCTGAAACGCGCCATCGTCACATAAGAGGAATCGGGTGGGCGCCTGCGGCAAGGCGCCCACCTGCACCCTCAGGTCAGCGCGGAATAGATCAGCGTCTTCAGCTCGCGGCGGATCGGATAAAGCGACGATGGGCTCAATTGCGTCATGAACACCATGTGCATCCGCTCGACCGGATCGACGAAGAACGACGTCGAGAAGATTCCGCCCCAATAATATTCCCCCGCCGTTCCCGGGATCATCGCGCGCGCCAGATCCTGCGTCACCGCGAAGCCGAGGCCGAAGCCGGTGCCGGCATTCTGCGTTTCGCTGAACATCGATCGCGACATGCTCGACAAATCGGATTTCCCCGGCAGGTGGTTCATCGTCATCAGATCGAGCGTCTTGCGACCGAGGATGCGGGCGCCATCCAGTTCGCCGCCATTGGCGCACATCTGGCAAAAACGATGATAGTCCAGCGCGGTGGATACGAGGCCGCCACCGCCTGAAAACAGCGTCGGCGTGGCCCGCCACATGCTGCTTTCCGCACGATCGTATATCACGCGGCCCTGCGCCGGCCCGGCCCAATTATAGCAATCGGTCAACCGGTCCGCCTTGCTTGCGGGCACGACGAAGCCGGTGTCGTCCATCTTCAGCGGCTTGAAGATCTTTTCCGCGAAATACCGGTCCAGCGGCAAGCCGGACACGCGCTGGATGACCGCGCCCAGCACATCGGTCGACACCGAATAATTCCACGCCGCACCCGGCGAGAATTCGAGCGGCTGCCTGGCCAGTTCCGCCACCCACCCGTCAAGATCATTGCCGCCGTACCAATTGTCGACCCTGTCGGCGTCGACCTTCTCCGCACGATAGGCCGCATCGACGTTACCGCGGTTCTGAAAGCCATAGGTCAGCCCCGAGGTGTGCCGCAGCAGATCGATCATCCGCATCGGCTCCGCCATCGGCGTCGTCGGCAGAAACGGCACGCTGCCGCCGCCACCATTATAGACCCCGGTATCCGCAAACTCCGGCAGGACGTGATGCACCGGCGTGTCGAGCGCAACGCTGCCTTCCTCCACCAGCATCATGAACGCGATCGAGGTGACGGGCTTCGTCATGCTCGCAATGCGGAAGATCGAACCCTCGTCGATCGGCTTGGCCGACCCTTCGCACGCCGCTCCCTGGCTGGAGAAATGCACGATCTCGCCGTCGCGGCTGATCAATAGCTGGGCGTTCGGCAGCTTCCCCGTATCGAGATAGCGATCCTTCAGAAATGCATCGATCCGATTAAGGCGGGTGGCGTCGAAGCCGTATTTTTCAGGCGTTTTCTTCAGCATCGCTCGTCCTTATCGCGGGGTAGAAGTGGCGGCGCTCAAACCAGCTTTTCCAGCATCTGCTGGAAGGCGGCGGCTGTCACCGAAACGTTCCGGGCCGATACACACCGGGAATCGTCCTCCGCAACGTGGTGAAAGCGATGGATGCCGAAAACCCCGGCGGCGCTCGGGTAACCAGCCTTGATGATCTCATCGAGTTCGCCGGCCGACAGCACGTTGCTCGCATAGGGCGCTTCATATCCCACATGCCCGGCGAACGTCGCGCGGGCGAGCGGCAACAGCGCCGGGCTGACCGACAGGAAGCGCTGCGCGTCGATGCTGGGCAAAGGCTGCGGGTTTCCGGGCAGCTCATGCCAGTCCTGCGACGCCACGTTCGCGCCGAGATGCAGCCAGAAATGAGTTTCCGCCGGCTTGGGCGCGATGGCCTTGAGTGCCTCCGCCGCGCCGAGATATTCATATTCGTGGCCGGTATTGCAGATGAAGGCGATGTTGTAGTTGCGCACCGCCTTGCTCGCCCAGCGCGCGAGCCACAGCCACGATGCGACGCCGCCCCCGCGCTCGCCGGCGCAACCAAACCAGCCCGATCGCGGCGTGGACACTGCCAGCCAGCGTGGCTTGCCCCGATCGATCCGTCCGACGAAGTTGAACGCCGGGCGCTGGCCGCCATGGCCCGCGATGTGCAGCGTGGCGCGTTCTCGGCGCATCGCAGCAGCGAGGAACGGCCTCGCGTCCTCCGGCGCCAGCAGCGCGACCGGGCCGGGGAACATCGGCTTGCGGCCATCGGCATTGAGCGCGATGATCTTCCCCGTCGGGCCGTTGGTGATCACCACGACCGCCTTTGCCCCCGCCGCGAATGCCGCGGAAACGGGCTCTCGCACCGCCTTGGCGATCGCCGTCGACCAGCGCCCGAAAGGAAGATCGACCAGCGCGATCGCCCCGGCAAGCGGCGCATCCGCATGGCCGGCCGCATCGACGCGAACCAGCGGCCCGCTATCCCCGTCAGCCCCGGTCGTCGTCACGATCGGCTGCGGCCACACCGTCGCCTTCACATCGCCGCAGGTAAGTTCGGCGCGGGTCGCCTCGAAAAAGGGCACCGCGAAATTTTGCCGCTCGACCTTATAGCCTGCCTGTTCGAGCTCGGATTGAAGCCACTCGCCGCACGCGGTGTCACCCGCGCCGCCCGAGCGCTTGATGCCGAACCCGATATATTTCTCGAGATCCGCCTGCACGCGATCACGCGGGCCGGCAGCCACCTTCGCGACGGCTGCCGTCGCCGGCAGCGCGGCGCTTACCATCAGAAATCCGCGTCTGCTGGTTTCGTTCATTCGCCTGCTCCTTCGATAGCCATACCCGCGCGCGTCACGCTCTTGCCTTTCCCCAGCAACAGCACGCTGATCAATGAAATCGCGCACATCGCGGCGAGATAGATCGAGATCGGCACGCTCGATTGATAATGCGCGAACAGCGCGGTCGCGATGATCGGCGCGAGTCCGCCGCCCACCACCGCGCCGATCTGATAACCGAGCGAGGCGCCCGAATAGCGCACCTCCTTCGGAAACAGCTCCGCGAACAGCGCCGCCTGCGGCCCATACATCAGGCTGATGAACAGCAGCTCGATCGTGATGGCGGCGGTGACCGCAACCGGCGAGCGCATCTCGATCAACGGAAATACCGCGAACGCCCAGAGCCCGGACAGGATCGCCCCCAGAATGAAAATGCCCTGTCGTCCGAACCGATCCGACAAGGCCCCGCAGACGATCAGAGCCGGGATCATGACAACGCTGCCGAACATCACCGCGAACAGAATAAGCTCGCGCGAAAGCCCGACCGTCGCCGTGCCATAAGCAAGGGTATAGGTGATCGCGACGTAGAAGCAGACGTTGTTGGCCACGAATGTCCCGCCCGCCAGAAGCACTTCGCGGCTGTGATCGCGCAGCACGATGCCCAATGGCGAACCGGTGCGCTTTTCCGTGCCCCTGGGGGATGCCGCGCGATCGTCCGCCGGCTCCGCGACGTTCCAGTGAATGTAGAGCCCCACCAGCACCAGCGTGATGCTCAGCAGGAAACCGATCCGCCAGCCCCACGCCAGAAACTCCGCCGGAGCGGTCAGCGCGCCGACGATCAGAAAGACCGTATTCGCCAGCACGACACCCAGCGGCACCCCGATCTGGACAAAGCTGCCGTAGAATCCCTGCTTCTCGGGCGGCCCGCTTTCGATCGCGAGCAGAGCCGCCGCGCCCCATTGGCCGCCAACCGCCAGCCCCTGCACGAAACGCAGGACGACGAGCAGCAGCGGCGCGAGGCTGCCGATCGCGGCATAGCCGGGCAGCAGGCCGATCGCGGTGGTGGCCAGCCCCATGATCATCATCGCGAGCACCAGCGCCCGCTTGCGGCCATGGGTGTCGCCGAAGTGGCCGAACAGCGCGCCGCCGATGGGGCGCGCGATGAACCCCACGGCAAAGGTGCTGAACGCGGCGATCTGCGCCACGAATTGCGGCAGTTCGGCCGGGAAGAACAGCTTCGGGAAAACAAGCGCGGCGGCGGTGCCGTAGATGAAGAAATCATACCATTCGATCGCCGCGCCGGCCGCCGCCATCGTGGCGACACGAGCGGTCGGCGCACCGCCGCGTGATTTCTCCATCGTCAACTTTCCGCTCCTGTCGCCTCTTCCGTTCTTCCCGCCGATATCACCAGCGATAGGCGACGCTTCCGCCGAAGGTACGCGGCTTATTGTAGCGCACCGAAAGCGGGTAACCGGCCTGCATGAACTTCAGCACCTGAATTTCCTGATCGGTGATGTTGCGGACGAACATCGACACGGTCACGGTGTTGAACGTGATGCCAGCCTGAGCGCCGAAAATGTCGAAATCGCTCATCGGGATATAGGGCGTCGCGATCGTCACCGTATCCTGCCCGCCGCCACGCTGGCCGGCATAATTGGCGTTGACGAAGGCCTTCACCGTCGTGGTGATCGGGAAAGCGTAATTGACGTTGGCGGACATCGTCCAGTCTGGGATCTGCGCGATCGAAGTCCCCTCGATCGGCAGGCCGGAGACGCCGCCCACCGGCACCTTCGCAAAGGTGGCGTGCTGGTTCGCCGCGTTGAGGGAGACGTTCAGCCTGCCCCCCGCCACATCGAAACGCCCGTCGATCGCCGCTTCGACGCCGCGCGCGTGAATCGTCCCGCCGTTGACGTTGAAAACCTGTCCGCCGACGCCGCAAGCGTTTGTTACGGTGCAGCCGTCGCTGATGCTGGTGATCGCTTCATTCGTGCGCGACAGATAGCCGGACAGGCGCAGGAAGATGTTGTGCGCCAGATTGGATTTGACGCCCGCTTCGTAACCGAGCGTCTTTTCGTTGCCATAGGTGGAAACGAACGGATTCGGCGCGGCGGCGTTATACGTGCCGTTGTTGACGCCGCCCGCGCGATAGCCGCTGCCGACCTTGGCATAAAGCAACGTGCCGCCGAGATTGGGCAGCTTATAGCTCGCGGTGAAGGTATAGGCCGGCTCGTTCGACTTGAACTCAAACGTGGTCGGCACCTTGGTATAATTCTCGGTGTAGAGCGCGTAGATCGCCTGCGTCACCGTCTTGGAATCGTGCGAGAAGCGCCCCTCTCCGGCCAGCGTAAGGTTGCCGATCGCATATTGCAGCGACGCATAGCCCGCGAACGAGCTGATCTGTTGCCGGGTACGGCTGTCCGTGCCGAACACCAGCGGGAACTTCGCGGGACAATTCGGCGAGGTCGGCAACGGCTTTACGCAAACCGGATTGGTCGGCGTGCCGCCGCAGATGCTGGCAGTAAGCGTGAATGCGCAGGGCGAGGAAGCAACCGCGAGCTGATAATTGTCGCGCTGGAACAGGGCCTCTCCGCCGACGATCCACGACAGACGATCGTCCATCGCTTTGCCGGAAAGGTGCAGGTCCTGATAGAAGGTCTTGTCCTCAACGTCGGTCTTGACCTGATTGAACGGATAGATGCCGATCTGGCCCTTCGCGCGCAGCTGAAGCTCGGTCGCGAGATCGATCGCAGCGGCATATTGCTGGGTCGAACGCCATTTGGTGACCATCGTGGTCGATTCCAGCGTCACACCGCCCAGATCATAGCTGGCCATGATCATCCCGCGCAGCACCTTCTGGCGCAGGCTGTCACGCCCCTCATGCGGCAGGGTGAAACGCGATTGCTGATAGCCCTGTGGAATCTGCGCGTTCACGCCGCCACCGGGCACCACCAGGCTGTTGACGAAGGTGGGCAGGTTCAGGTCCTGCCCGTCGATCAGCGCAGTTACGTCGAGCCCGCCGCTGCGATAACGGAGCTGTGCGCGGCCGGTGAAGCCGTTGGTGCTGTCGTAATATTTGCGGTGGTTGGGGTCGTAATAGAAGCCCTTGGTCTGGTTGAACGTCTCGAAACCCAGACGGACGGCCGTGTCGTCGCTGATCATCTTGTTGGCCACCGCGGCCAGCCGGTTCTGATCGAGGCCGGCCGTGAACGTGTCGCGGATATAGCCCGAATCCTGAAACTTCGGCTTGGTCAGCACCACATTGACGACGCCGAATTCGGAATTGCGCCCGTACAGCGCGCCCTGCGGGCCCTCGAGCACTTCGACGCGCTCGATATCGAAATAGTCGATCGCCTTGAAATTGCGGCCGCCGAGCGTGCTGCTGCCGGCATAGGCACCGTTCACAAACAGGCCGACCCCGGAATCCGCACCCGTGGCGCGCGCGGTCCCTGATCCACGGATCGACACCTCGGCCAGATTTTCGCTGGCGACATCGTTGAAGCGCACGCCCGGCACGGTGTTGAGCAGATCGCCCACCCCGGCGACCGGCCCCTTCTGATTGAGCAGATCGGACGTAACTGCCGAAATCGTGCCCGGAACGTCGCGGATGCTTTCCTCACGCTTGCGCGCGGTGATGATCACGTCGCTGGCATCCCCGGCGTCGACCGGCTGGACCGCCGGCGCACCGGAAGCGGGCGCGCTGTCGCCGACACCTGTTTGAGCCAGCGCCGGCGTAGCAACCACCAAAGTCAGAATCGCCGTCGCGGCAAGGATGTCTCGCATGCAGTCCTCTCCCCCAGGGCGCACGTCAATCCGCGGCGCCTACCCGGGTTTAATCCGTTCGTGGTCGGTCAATGTCAAGACGATTGTACGACAATTTAATCGTTGATGTTCAACAAACCCCTTGCCCAGCGACTGGGCGAGCAATAGTGTTGCGTCATTCGGTGGATGCTCGTTGTTTGGGGCAAGCCATCCGTGGAGAGGTGTTTTTTGACCGACCGTCACGAATCTGAAGGTTCAGCCTCTACCATCGAACCCGCGACCCGAACGGGGGAGGCGACCACCGCCGACGACGTCGCCCGCAGCTTGCGCGTGCGCATCCAGAACAGCGAGCTGGCGCCGGGCGAATGGCTTCGCGAGGCGCGGCTGTGCAACGAATTCGGCGTCGGCCGCTCGATCGTCCGCCGTGCGTTGCGCACGCTGGCGGAAGACGGGCTGATCGAGATCGAGGAAAATCGCGGCGCCCGCATCTCCGCTACCTCGGTCGAGGAAGTATTCGACCTCTACGAAGTCCGCGCCGCGCTATACGGTCTCGCCGCCCGCTTCGCCTGTCTGCGAGCACCTACGCCGGTGATCAACGAGATCATCGCGATGATCGACGAGATGCTCGACAGCGTGGAAAACGGCACCCCGGCCGCGCAGATCATCGAGGCCAGCGAGGCGATCTTCAGCGAGATGGCCCGATATGCCAGCCCGGACGCGCAGCGGATGATCGAATCGATTCGTCGAAAGACGCGGTTCCATTTCTCCTATGTCGCGCTCGCGATCGGCGCGAGTGGATCGGGCCCGTATGAATATTGGCGGACCGTCCGCGCCAAGCTTCAGGCGCGTGACCCCGAGGGAACCAGTCAGGCGGCGCGCAACATCCTGTATTTCATGCAGAATGAAGTCGCCCGGCTAATGCTCGCCCATGGCGCGCGCGCACAGGAAGATATGGCGCCATCGGATAAGGCGCGCGGCAAGATCTCACGGAGATAGACATGACCATTCGAACGACAATGGGATGGATGCTGGCCGTCGGCGCGTTGGCGGTGACGGGCAGCGTGCCGGCGACGGCGGCTACGAAGGCTTCGCCGCGCAAGGAGGCAAGCTCGCCCGCGCTGACCAGCTTGCTGGATTATCTGCGTAACCAGAACACCACCGGCCTGCTGATTATCCAGAACGGCAAGGTGCTGATCGAAAAGAACTGGCCCGCGCCGAAGGACGATCGCCTGTTCGCGAACTTCGTGTACGGTCGCACGAGCGACGGCGCCTTGCTGGAGGATGTTGCTTCCCAGCAGAAAAGCTTCGTGGCCGTCCTGATCGCTATCGCGGTCGATAAGGGGCTGATCCAGGTCGACAAGCCGGTTTCCGACTATATCGGCACCGGCTGGTCCAAGGCCTCGCCGGAACAGGAAGGCAAGATCCGCGTCATCGACGTGCTGACGATGAGTTCCGGCCTCAATGAACGGTTCGGCTATGCGGCGCCGGCGGGCACGGCATTCTTCTACAATACGCCGGTCTATGCCATTTCGAAGCGGATCGTCACCGCGGCGGCGAAGCAATCGCTCGAAACCATCACGAGCGAGTGGCTTACCGCCCCGCTCGGCATGAGCGAAACCGAATGGCGCGCGCGCCCCGCCGCGCTGGCCAGTGTCGGCAACGATACGGGGCTGGTGACAACGCCGCGCGACACCGCGCGCTTCGGTGAAATGATCCTCAACGGTGGCATCGCCGCCAACGGCAAGCGCATCGTTTCCGAAAGCGGTTTCAAGGCGATGTTCGCGCCGTCGGCAACCAACCCCGCCTATGGGCGGCTGTGGTGGCTCAATGGCAGCGCCTATACGATGCGCGCGCTTGGCGTCCGCAAGGAAGGGCCGCTCGTCGCCGCAGCACCGGCCGATATGGTAGGCGCGCTCGGCGCGTTCGACCGTCGGCTGTTCGTGGTGCCCAGCCGCAAGCTCATCGTGGTTCGCATGGGCGCGGCGGCGGCGGACAAGGATTTCGACCAGCAGTTCTGGCTGCGGCTGATGAAGGTCATCGGCTGAAAGACGGAGCAGCGCTTTACTGACCCTCGCGACGCGTGTCGCGAGGGGCGGACAAACTCGTCCCGCGCGGGCGAGGATATGGAGGAAAGATATGGCGTTCCGATCGCACGATAAGGTTGCATGCCGGTGATCGACGGATCGATGCAGGATTTTCCGCTGACGCTGGACAAGATCCTCGATCATGCCGCCAAATGGCATGGCGATGTAGAGATCGTGACCGCTCAGGATGGCGGCGTCGGCCGGATCGACTATGCCGGGCTGAAGAGCCACGCGCTCAAAGTGTCGCGCGTGCTGAGCGATTTGGGCGTGGCCGCCGGGGATCGCGTGGCCACCCTTGCCTGGAACACGCAGGCGCATGTCGAAACATGGTATGCGATTATGGGCATGGGGGCGGTTTGCCACACGCTCAATCCCCGTTTGACGGCGGAGCATCTCGCGTCGATGGTCAATCAGTCGGCGGCGCGGATTCTCATCGCCAGCGCCGATCTGCTGCCGCTGGCGATCAAGGTGGGTCAGGCGGCACCGGCGCTGACGCATATTCTGGTGATCGATGGCGACACGGGATCGGCCTCGGCCGATGGCGTTGCCATCGCCGCGCTCGCCCCGCTGATCGAGCAGGCCGACGAGACGATGCGATGGGGCCAGTTCGACGAACGTGCGCCAAGCGGGTTGTGCTTCACCTCCGGCTCGACGGGCGCACCGAAGGGCGTGACCTACACGCACCGGGCCTGTTTCCTGCACACGTTGCGGTTGCTGCAAGCCGATGTCCTCGGCCTGACCAGCGCGGACGTGCTCCTTCCGGTCGTGCCGATGTTCCATGCCAGCGCATGGGGCCTGCCCTTCGCCGCCCCGGCGGCTGGCGCGAAGCTCGCGTTACCCGGCCGTCACCTCGACGGCGCAAGCCTCGCCAATCTCATTCGCACGGCGGGCGTGACCATCGCGGTCGGCGTGCCGACCGTATGGCTGGGGCTTTGCGAGCATCTGGAGGCGATCGGCGAAACGCTCCCCTCGTTGCGGCGCATCGTCGTCGGTGGTGCCGCCATGCCCCCCGCATTGATGGAACGGATCGAACGGCAATTGGGGGTTATCGTCCAGACCAGCTGGGGCATGACCGAGCTTTCGCCGGTCGGCACGTTCGGCGTGCTCAGCAATCCCGAACGCCGCGCAGCGATTTCGGGCCGCCCCGCGCTCGGGGTCGATCTGCTGCTGCTGGACGAAAAGGGCGACGCGCTCGAAAACCAGCGTGACGAGGAAGGCCGGCTGCACGTTCGCGGCGGCGCGGTGATCGATCGCTATTTCGGGCAAGACACGCCCGCCACCAATGCGCAAGGGTGGTTCGATACCGGCGATCTGGCGAAGATCGATCGCGCGGGAAATCTCATCATCACCGGCCGGGCCAAGGATCTCATCAAGTCCGGCGGCGAATGGATCAACCCGGCGGAGATCGAGGCGCTCATCTGCGCGCTGCCACAGGTCTCGCTGGCGGCGGTGATCGGGCGTCGCGATCCGAAATGGGGCGAGCGCCCGCTCCTGCTCGTCGAGCTGCGCGAGGATCAGGCGATCGCCGACGAGGATCTGCTGGCATCATTGCGCGGCAAGGTGGCGTCATGGTGGATACCGGATGCCGTCATTCGCCTGCCTCAGTTGCCGCTCGCGCCCACCGGCAAGATCGACAAGCTGCAATTGCAGCGAAGCTACAGCGACGCCTGAACAGCGCGTCTTTCCCATCAAACGTCTCAAGCGAGGAACATTCATGTCGTTAGAAAACCGTGTCGCCATCGTCACCGGCGCAGGTGGAGGTTTGGGCGCGAGCCATGCCCGATTGCTCGCGGCGCGCGGTGCGCGGGTGGTCGTCAACGATATGAACGCGGATGCCGCGCAGGCGGTGGCTGACAGCATCATCGCCGATGGTGGCGAGGCGATCGCGATCGCCGCCTCCGTCACGGACGAAGCAGCAGTCACGGCGATGATCGAAGCCGTTGTGGGCCGGTGGGAGCGCGTGGACATCCTCGTCAACAATGCCGGGATTCTGCGCGACAAGAGTTTCGCCAAAATGGGTCTGGACGATTTCCGGCTGGTGATGGACGTGCACGTGATGGGCGCGGTGATCTGCACCAAGGCGGTGTGGGAGATCATGCGCCAGCAACGCCACGGCCGCATCGTCATGACGACATCCTCATCCGGCCTGTACGGCAATTTCGGCCAGGCGAATTACGGCGCGGCGAAGATGGCGCTGGTCGGGCTGATGCAGACGCTGGCGATCGAAGGCGAGAAATACGGGATAAAGGTGAATTGCCTGGCCCCCACCGCCGCGACGCAGATGACCGATGGCGTGCTCTCGGCGGAGGCGCTCGCCGCGCTGGCACCCGATCTCGTCAGCCCCGGCCTGATCGCGCTTGTCGAGGAGGACGCACCGTCGCGCACGATCCTGTGCGCGGGGGCCGGCAATTTCGCCGCCGCGAATATCACCCTTACCCGCGGGCAATATGTCGGCGGCGATGCCATGGCGGCCGACCGCGTTGTCGATTCATGGTCCGCGATCAGCGATCGCAGCGATGAAATCGTGCCCGCTTACGGCTTTACCCAGGCCGAGCGCGAGCTCAAAGCTGCGGGCCATTCGGTGCCGGCAATGGCGACAGCATAAGCAAGCAGGGGCGGAACGGACATGATTGAGCTTTACCATTGCGTCGATGCACGCTCGTTCCGCGCATTATGGGCGCTGGAGGAGATGGGGCTGCCCTATCGCCTCCATGTCCTGCCCTTTCCGCCCCGCCTGTTTCGGCCCGATTATCTCGAACAGAATCCGCTCGGCACGATCCCGCTGCTGCTCGATGGCGAGGTGAGGATGACCGAATCCGCCGCGATCCCGCAATATCTCGCGACCCGCTACGGGCCGACCCCATTGGCGGTCAGCGCGGACGAGCCCGATTACGCACTGTGGCTCGACTGGCTCCACCGCAGCGAAGCGACGCTGACCTTCCCGCAGACGATCATCCTGCGCTATACCCAGCTCGAGCCCGAGGAGCGCCGGCTCGATCAGGCGGTCGCGGATTATACGCAATGGTTCCTGTCACGCCTGCGCCACCTGACCCGCGCGCTCGCCGACCGCGAATGGCTGTGCGCCGGGCGCTTCACCATGGCCGATCTTTGCGTCGGCTATGCCCTGTTGCTGGCGCGCGATCTTGGCCTCGAACACAAGTTCAGCCCGGAAATCGCGGCATATTGGGAAAGACTGTCCACCCGACCGGCCTTTCTCGCCGCAAAGGCCGCGCAGAAATAATCCGCATCGAAAGCGCGCGACTATTCCTCGGCTCGCCGGGCTGTGTGGTGTAGAACGCACGGATGACAGAGTCTCTCGACGACACGATCATCCAGACACCCGATGGCCCGATGACCTGGGTCGAATGGAAGAAGAAGAATCCGGTGCAGACGCCATCGCGTCGCACCAAGGGCAAGGATTTGCCGAACAAGGTCAAGCGTTTCACCAAAGAATAGCGGCCATGCCCCAGATCATCCACATCGACGATATCGCCGATCCGCGGATCGAGCCCTATCGCGACATCCGCGAGCGCGATCTGGTCGGGCGCGCCGGCTGCTTCGTCGCCGAGGGGCGCGTGGTGATCGAGAAGGCGGTCGCCTCCCCCTTCTTTCGGCTGGATTCGCTGCTGATCGCCGCGCGCCGACTGGAGACTATGGCGGACGTGCTGGCGCAGCTCGACGGCGCGACCCCGGTGTTCGTCGCATCGCAGGATGTGATCGACGGCATTGCGGGGTTTCCGCTTCATCGCGGGTTGCTCGCAATCGGGCGCCGCGTGGAGCCGCCCAGCGCGGAGCGGCTTCTCGCATCCCTTTCGGAATCCGCGAACGTCATCGTGCTTTCCGCCATCGCCAACCATGACAATATGGGCGGCATATTCCGAAACGCGGCGGCCTTTGGCGTGAAGGCGGTCTTTCTGGACGCCGATTGTTGCGATCCGCTTTATCGCAAGGCCATCCGCGTCTCGGTCGGCGCGGCGCTGCTCGTGCCCTTCGCGCGGTTTGCGCATGGCACGGATATTCTGGAGCTTCTCAACGGCCAGGGCTTTCAGATCGCCGCGCTCAGCCCGCGCGGACGCGTCGAACTCACCGAACTGATCGTGACGAAGCGCAACGCCCTGATGCTCGGCGCCGAGGGGGCCGGCCTCTCCCCCGATATTCTGGCGCGCGCGCATAGCGTTCGCCTGTCGATGGCCGGGAGTTTCGATTCGCTCAATGTGGCGACCACCAGCGGGATCGTGCTGCACCATCTTTGGGCGGCGGCCGGCTGATTCCGATCAGCGGTCGTGCAGCTTCGCCAGCGCGATGCCGGCGAGGTTCTGGGTTCGCTTTACATAACGGATCCGTACACGCCCCGGCGGTCGTGGAAGCAGGCGGAAGGCCTCCAGATGGCGGATGCAGGCGGCGGGACAGCGAACCGCGCCATTCGCCTGCGCGATAACCGCCGCTGCGTCTCCGAGCAGCACTGCATCGACCAACTCGCGCTCATGGGCGTGGCGCATCGCTTCGATAAGGGCGAGCCATTCGGCATCCATGCTCGTGCCCACGCCCAGATCGCGTTTGATATAGCTCTGGCCGCCAGCGACGATTGCCAGCTCCATGCCGATCGGCAGTGGGCGGCAGCCGCCATCGAAAAATATCTTCATCCCGCGCGCCATTCGCCCGGCGGCACATCCCTGACCGACCAGTCCCCGATGCTCCACCGCACCAGCCGCAATGTCGGATGACCGATCGCCGCCGTCATCCGGCGCACCTGGCGGTTGCGCCCTTCGCGGATGACCAGCTTCAGCCAGCGATCGGGAATGCTCGCGCGGTAACGGATCGGCGGATCGCGCGGCCATAATGCGGGCGCGTCGATCCGCTCCACCTCGGCCGGGCGTGTCGGGCCGTCATTGAGCATGACGCCGCCGCGCAGCCGATCCAGCGCGGCATCGTCCGGTTCGCCCTCGATCTGGACGAGATAGGTTTTCGGCAGTTTGAATTTCGGATCGGCGATCCGCGCTTGCAGCCGCCCGTCGTCGGTGAGCAGCAGCAGCCCTTCGCTGTCCCGATCGAGCCTGCCCGCCGGGTAAACGCCGGGCAGGTCGATGAACGCGGACAATGTCGGGCGCGCCGTTTCCGCTTTGCTGTCCGTAAACTGGCTCAACACGCCATACGGCTTGTTGAACAGGATCAGCCGCGTCACGCCGCGCCAGCATGTTGAGGCGGAAGGTTAAGCTCGGCGAGGCGGATCATGGCGGGGCTTTATCTCGCGAAGCCCCGCCTTGCCAACCTTGCACCGCCTCAGCCCAGAAGTGCCGGTATCCTGCCCAGGTTGCCGGTGATGTCGATCCGGGTGCCGGCGGCGCGGCGGCGATCCAGCCAGTCACGCAGCATTTCCGCACTCGTATGATCCACCGCCGAGAGGCGCGCGACGTCCAGCGTCACCGCGCGCCCATGCGGCACCGCGTCGAGCGCGCGCGTCAGCTTCGGCAAGGTGACAAAACTGGCCACGCCGCTCAGCGCGATCTCGCTCCCCTCGCCTTCTTCCCGCTGCTCGACAGCGAGCCCCAGCCTGCGGATATGCGGCACCAGCTCCAGCAGCGACAGGCCCAGCCCGACGAGCACGCCGGTCAGCAGATCTTCCGCGACCACGGTTATCAGCGTCGCGGCCCAGATCAGCGCCGGCAGCGCGCCATAGTGGCTGAACAGATGCCGGACATGGGCGAGGCTCACCAGCCGCCACCCGGTGACGACGAGAATGCCGGCCAGCGCCGCCATCGGAATCTCGCGCAGCAACCACGGCAGCAGCGCCACGAAACCGAGAATCCACACGCCATGCAGGATCGCCGAGCGACGCGTCACCGCGCCCGCCTGAACGTTCGCCGAAGAGCGCACGATCACGCCGGTCATCGGCAGCGCGCCGGCGAAACCGCAGAGCAGGTTGCCCACGCCCTGCGCGCGCAATTCCTTGTCGTAATCGGTGCGGACGCCATCGTGCATCCGATCGACCGCGGCGGCGGAAAGCAGCGTCTCGGCACTCGCGATAAAGGCGATCGCCAGAGCGGTCGCAAGTATCGTCGGATCGAGCAACCGCGCGAGCATGCTGCTATCGGGCACGTCGATCGCGGCAAGGATATTGGCCGGCACCGCGACGCGCGCGACATCCAGCCCGACGATGAACGCCACCAGCGTCGCGGTCAGCACACCAACCAGCGCGCCGGGCACGAGGCGGAGCGCCGTCGGCCGCAACCGTTCCCAGCCGATCATCGCGGCGATGGTCAGCAGGCCGATGGCGAACGCCGTCTCAGCCCCGGCCATATCACCGGGGCTGAGTTCGAGCAGGCGACCCGGCATCGCCACAAGATTTTCCAATCCGCTGGGCAGCGGCTTGGCATCGAACAGCACATGATATTGGCCGACGACGATCAGCACGCCGATCCCCGCGAGCATCCCGTGCACCACGGCCGGGGAAATCGCGCGGAACCAGCCACCCAGCCGGAAGACGCCGGCGATCACCTGGATCAGCCCGGCCAGCACCAGAATCGGCCCGAGCGCGGACAGCCCCTGATCGCGCACCAGTTCATAAACGATCACCGCCAGGCCGGCCGCCGGCCCGCTCACCTGCAACGGCGAGCCGGCCAGCGCACCGACGACGATGCCGCCGATGATCCCGGTGATCAGCCCTTTTTCCGGCGGCACGCCAGAGGCGACCGCGATCCCCATGCACAAGGGCATCGCGACCAGAAAGACGACGATCGACGCGGTGAAATCGCGCGTCGCGTGGCCGCCGCCGATACGGGCGAACAAATTCGCGAACATTATGCGGCCGCGCCGAAAGCGGAGAGGCCGGTTGCGATGCGTCGTCCGGCGGCCAGCGCCACCGGCATCGGCCTGTCATCCTTCAACGGCGCGAAATGGCCGGTATCGCCGTCGAGCGCGAGCACCTGCCCGGCGTGGATATCGATGAACCAGCCGTGCAGCGAAATCTCGCCACGCGCGATGCCCGCCGCGACCGAAGGATGGGTGCGCAGATGGACGAGCTGCGCCACGACGTTTTCAAGGCTGATCGCACGCACCAGCTCGCCGCGGGTCATGGTGGGATAAGCATCGCGCGCGACGCGATAGGCGGCGCTGGAATGACGCAGCCATGCCGCGACGTTCGGCATGTCGTTCAGGCTTTCCGGCTCGGCCAGCGCCTTCATCGCGCCGCAATCCGAATGGCCGCAGACGATGATGTCGCGCACGCCCAGTGCGGCCACGGCATATTCCACGGTCGAGGAAACGCCACCATTGGCCTGCGCGAAGGGCGGCACGATATTGCCCGCGTTGCGGCAGACGAACAGGTCGCCCGGCTCGGCCTGCATCACATGCTCCGGCACGACGCGCGAATCGGCGCAGGAAATCATCAGCGCCTTGGGCGCCTGCCCATCGCTGGCGAGCCGCTCATAAAGCGCGCTCTGATTAGAATAGACGTCCTTTTCGAACCGAAAGACGCGGCCGATCAGTTCGTTCATCACGGTTACTCCTCGTAATCGTCGCCCGAAGCGGGCGGTGACTGCGAGGAAATAGCGGGTCGATTTTGCTGCACCGCCGCACGTTTGTGAGAAAACATTTCAGCGCTGCGCGGTGCCCCGGTTCAGCGGCGCGGCAGCCTGAGTTCCGCGCGAAGCCCGCCTTCCGGGCGATTGACGAGACGCAGCTCGCCGCCTTCCATCTCCGCCGCGCGCGCGACGATCGCCAGCCCGAGGCCGAGCCCGGTGGTGTTGCGCCCGCGCGACGGATCGAGCCGGATGAACGGGCGCACCACCTCTTCCAGCCGGTCGTCGGGAATGCCGGGCCCGTTATCCTCGACGCGGATGACAAGATCGTCGCCGTCCGCCATCACCGACACGCGCGCCTGCCCGGCATAATGGAGCGCATTTTCAACGAGATTGTCGATCGCCCGCTTCAGGCCACCGGGGCGAACCTGCGCGCTGAGATGATCGTCGCCCTCGTAAAGCGCATCCGCGCCGCGATCGACCGCGGAATCGACCACGGTCGCGGCGAGCACCGCGACATCGATCCGCACCGCCGCTTCGGGATCATGCTCGCCGCCGAGATAGGCGAGCAGGGATTGCACCATCGCCTCCATTTCCGCGACATCGGCCTCGAACGCGTGGCGCAAGGCAGGATCGTCGATCGCATCGGTGCGCAGCTGCATCCGCGCGAGCAGGGTGCGCAGATCATGGCTGACGGCGGCGAGCGCCTGCGTGCGATCCGCGATCAACTGGCGGATGCGGGTCTGCATCGTGTTGAAGGCGCGGATCAGCCGGCGCACCTCGCCTGGCCCGGTTACGGGCAGCGTCACGCCCCCGCCGCGCCCGATCCGTTCGGCCGCGCGCGCCAGCGTCTCCATCGGCCGCAGCGTGCGGCGGAACATCAGCGCGCCTATCAGCAGCAGCACCGCCGCCGGCAACAGCGCGAGCAGAATGCGATTGAGCGCCCGATCGCCGACACTGGCGGGCGCGGCGGCGCGGAAATGCATCCAGGTGTCGTCGGGCAGGCGCAGATCGCCGATCAGCCATGGCTCGCGCCCGGCCGCCACCAGTCGCAGGCTGAGGTTGGTGCCGGCGAGCGCGGGCTCCCAATCCACCACCTTCTTGCGCATCGCTTCGAGCGCGGGCGCGCTCGGCTGCGAGCGTTCCGTGGAGCCGGACCAGTGGACATCGTAGCGATCGGTGGAAAGTCGCCCGGCCATTGCGGGGCGCTCGGCCCATGGCTGTTCGGATACCAGCTTGCGCGCGATCACCAGATGTTCGGCCAGCCGGCGCGCCTCGTCGTCGCGGATCAGCGCGTGGCTCGATCGTTCATACAGCAGGGTGCTCGCGGCGAACTCGATCACCACCGTCAGCAGCAATATGCCCAGCAACCGGCCGAGCAGCCCGACCGAATGCCGCGAACTGCGGCTCACCGGCGCGTCACCTCGGTGTTGAGCATATAGCCGATGCCGCGCACGGTGATGATCGGCGCTTCACGGCCGGCGTGGGACAATTTGCGCCGCACCCGGCTGACCAGCACGTCGACCGAGCGATCGGATGCGTCGCCCATGCGGGTACGCGAAAGCTCGATCAGCCGCTCGCGCGCGATGATGCGCTGCGGATGATCGATCAGGCTGACGAGCAGATCGAACTCGGCCCCGGTCAGGGCGACGACGGCGCCGTCAGGCGATGTCAGTTCGCGCCGCCGCAGGCTCACCTGCCAGCCATCGAACTCCGCGATGCCCTCCGCGCGATCGGCCTGCTGGCGCTCCAGCCCGCCGCGCCGCAGCACCGCGCGCACCCGCGCAATCAGCTCCCGCGTACCGAACGGCTTGGGGAGATAATCGTCGGCGCCAAGCTCCAGCCCGACGACGCGATCGGTTTCGCTGTCGCGCGCGCTGATGAAGATGATCGGCACCTCGCTTTGCATGCGCAGCGAGCGACACAGATCGATCCCGCTGGTGCCGGGCAGCATGATATCGAGCAATACGAGATCAACCGGCCCGGCCTCCAGCGCCAGCCACATTTCGGGCCCTGTCGCGCACGGGCGCACGACATAGCCATTCTCCTGCAACGCCCGTGTGGTGAGCATTCGCAGCGCGGGATCGTCCTCGACCAGCAGGATGACCGGCGCGGTCAAAACGGTCGGCTTCTCGAAGGTCGAACGGTCATGGAATTTCGTGTTGTCCTGGCAATAATTCGGCTGCTCGGCCTAACGCAGAACTAGTCGGCGGGTTGCCGCCATCCAACCACCCGCCTTCGCAGACATGAATTTTTACAAACGCCTGCGCCATCGCAACGGCTACGGCTACGGCCGCTCGCTATCGTTAAGATAGGGCAGGAAAAACATATACAATCCGCTGGCCAGCAGCAGCGCCAGCGGACCGAGCGGCGCATAAACGACGATCGGCGGCGGCGGCCCGAACGACATCGCCACGAAATTGGCGAGAATCGTCAGCGTCAGGACGATGCCCAGCCAGCGATGGCTCCGGCGGATCCAGTGTCGCAATGTCATAGCGGCCTCCCTCGAAGAGCAGCCAGGATGGGATGAGGCACATGTCGGCCTCAGCGGCCCTGAACCAGCTTCCAGCCATTGCCTGACGGGTCGCGAAAGTTCGCGTCGACCGAGCCGTAACGCGCGATCGGCTCCTGCGTGAACTCCACGCCACGCGCGCGCATCGCTTCATAGCTGGCCTGACAATCCTCCACGACCAGCACCAGCGGCGGCATCGCGCCCTTGGCAACCGCCTTCAGCAACTCACGCGCGGTCGCATCGTCGACCGTCGGCGCCTGCGGGCGGAACAGGCCGAGCTGGAATGTCGGCTGATCGGGATATTGCACCGTCAGCCAGCGATAGTCGCCGTTGCGCGCATCGGTATGAACGCGGAAGCCGAGCTTCTCGACATAGAATTGCAGCGCCTCTTCCTGATCGTGGACATATACGCCGGCAATCTGAACACCCTGGGTCATGGAACCTCCGTTTCGGTTGCCCCATTCCTATCGCCGCTCGCCTGCCGCCGCTTCTCCGAAACTGCGATTTTAAGATCGGGCCGGCGCGCCGCGCTGACGAAGCAATGCGGCACCTGATCGAGGTCGCCCGGCTTCGCCTGCATTCGCCGCCGCAATTCGCCGGGGCTTTCGCCGGTCACGTCGCGGAACGTACGGCCGAAGGTGCCAAGGCTGGCCCAGCCCGTCTGGAACGCGATTTCGGTGACCGGCAGGTCTGTATCGCGCAGCAACGCCGCCGCCCGCTCGACCCGGCGCGTCAGCAGATAGCGATGCGGGGGAATGCCGAACGCGTCGCGGAACGAACGCGCGAAATGCGCCTCCGACGCGCCGCTGACGCGCGCCAGTCGCGACACCGGCCATTCCTCATGCGGGGCGGCATCCATATGATCCTTGGCGCGCAACAGGCGGCGCAGGAGCATCAGGTCTCTGTCGGCGGATGTTCTGGCCATCTTCGACGTAGGGGTTTCCGATCGAGCGCGGCGATTGTCCGCCCGTGATGCCCGGCAGACCCGCCGCACGCAACGATCAACCGCGCAGGGCCGCCTTCGCCTCGCGGCGCTTCCGTGGCATGGAGCGCGCCATGACCCAACAGCCGCACATCCTGGTCGACGCCGACGCCTGCCCCGTGAAGGAAGAAATCTACCGCGTCGCCTATCGGCTGGAAGTGCCGGTAACGGTGGTCAGCAACGCCCATCTGCGCGTGCCGCAGCACCCGCTGATCGCGCGTGTCGTGGTGAGCGACGGGTTCGACGCCGCCGACGACTGGATCGCGGAGCGTGCGGATGGCGGGGCGGTGGTCATCACCGCCGACATTCTGCTCGCCGATCGTTGCCTCAAGGCAGGTGCCACGGTCGTCGCGCCGAACGGCAAGCCGTTTACCACCAGCTCGATCGGCAATGCGGTCGCGGTTCGTGCGATCATGAACGATCTTCGCGCCGGCGGCGATCGCATCGGCGGCCCGCCGCCCTTCAGCAAAGAGGATCGCTCACGCTTCCTGTCGGCGCTGGATGCCGCGCTCGTCCGGCTCAAGCGAGAGCGCACGGCATAACCACCGCTGCATCTCACCGCGACCGCCCGGATCAGTTCGGTCCCTCGGTCAGCGCGACCACCTCGAAATCATAACTCGTCCAGCCCCGCTGCTTCGCCACGTCGGCGGTGGCGGTTTTCTTGGCGGTCGCCTCACGCAATGATTTGACGTGCCCCCAGAACACCTCGGTCCGCCCGTTCTCAAGTAGAGCGACGATGCGCCAATAATGCGTATAGGCGATCGAGGTCGGCCCGATCGTCTTCACATATCCGTCCGGCAACGTGGCCGTGAGGTAGCGCTTCTTCTTCGCCATGCGCCGCGCGATAGCCGAATTTCACCGGCCACGCATGGCCCGCGCTTCAGCGATTTACCCTCACCCCGCCCGCGAGGCGAATGTCAGGATGCGCGCCGAAGCCTCGTGCAAAGTCGCCGGCAGCATCGGCCACAGATAAGCTGCCAACCCCACGCCGATGAAAACGACCACCATCATGGCCGCGACAACATATCCCCAGCGTTTGTTGCCAACCGCGCCGGCATCGCTTTCCGGCTCGGCCGCCGAAAACGCCGATTGCTCGGGCAACGCCGCGTCGACCGCCCAATCGCCGGGCGCAACGATCGCCAGCGACCCGCTGTCGTTGCTCCAGTCTCCGCCCGTCAGCGCGTGCTTTTCGATGGCGATCGCCGCCTTTTGCCGCCCGACAAAGCCGGATAGCCCCGTCTCGTCGGCCACCGACGGAAGCGTATTCGTCAGCGCCGCCACCAGCCCTTCCATCTCCGCATCCACATCGAGCAGATTGTCGAGCGCCTGCATCGCGGCGCGCCGGTTCGATTTGTGGAGGGCAAGCTGAAGCCGCAGCATCGTCAATTGATTGGCCCGCGCCAGTTCCAATCCGGTCCGCAGCGCCTGCGCATCGGCTAGCATTTTCGGATCGATCGATCCGCTGGCCCATGGCTCCGCGATGGCTGGATTGGTCACGGCATCTTCCCTTACTCAACAACAAGCGGCGAGTAGATTCCGCGCGAGTCCGAATGTGAACCATAATCTGTTCACCTGTTGGTAGATCGCGCCATGTCGATCCGCGCCCCCGAAAGCCGCCGGAAAAATCGGCGAAAAACCCCTTTTGAGCGCAAGAGCCGGAATGCTGGAGATCAGCATTTACGCGATGCTGGCTTCACGAACCAAAGGAGCAGTGCGTGTTTTCTCACCCCACCCAGCCCGTGCGCTATGGCTTTGGCACGACGGAAATCGGCCTCGTGCTGGTCGCGGTCGGCAGTGCCGGCGTGGCGTCGATCCTGATCGGCGATGACCGCGCACGCCTCCGGCGCGATCTGCATTCCGCCATTCCCAACGCGACGCTGATCGAAGATCAGGCCGCCATCGCGGGCGCGCTTGCGCAGGTCGAGCGCCTGATCGCCGATCCGCGCTGCCACGCCGATCTCCGGCTCAATATCGGCGGCTCGGATGCGGAGCGCGCCGTCTGGTCGGCGTTGCGGGCGATCCCCGTCGGCGAAACCCGCAGCTATGGCCAAATCGCCAGGACGTTATCCGTTCCGATGACGGCGCAGGAGGTGGGCGCCGCCTGTGCGGCGAATGTGATCGCGCTGGCGATACCCTGCCATCGGGTGGTCAAGGCCGACGGCGGCATCTCCGGTTATCGCTGGGGCGTCGCGCGCAAGCGTCGCCTGCTGCAGATCGAGGCGGCGGCGTGAGCATCGTGGCGCTCGACTGGGCCGATGTCGCAACCGATCTCGATCATCAGGGCTGGGCGATACTCCCCGGCCTGATCGACGCGGCGGATTGCGACGCGATCGCCGCGCGCTACGATCGCGACGAGGGTTTCCGCAGCCGTGTCGTCATGGCGCGGCACGGCTTCGGGCGGGGCGAGTATCGCTATTTCTCCTATCCGCTTCCGCCCATCGTCCAGAAATTGCGGACCGCGCTCTATCCCCATCTGATGCCGATCGCGAACCGCTGGCACGAGCGCATGGGCATCGCCACCCGATTTCCCGAAACACACCAGGCGTTCCTCGATCGCTGCCATGCGGCGGGGCAGTCGCGGCCGACCCCGCTGCTGCTGCGTTATGATGCGCAGGACTATAATTGCCTGCATCAGGATCTCTATGGCGAGCACGTATTCCCGCTGCAGATCGCGACGTTGCTGTCGGAACCGGGCCGCGATTTCACCGGCGGCGAGTTCGCGCTGACCGAACAGCGCCCGCGCATGCAATCCCGCGTGGCCGTGGTGCCGCTGGCAAAGGGGGATGCGGTGGTGTTCGCGGTCAATGTCCGGCCGCAGCGCGGCACGCGCGGCGATTATCGGGTCACGATGCGCCATGGCGTCAGCAAGGTTCACACCGGGCGCCGCCATACGCTCGGGATCATCTTTCACGATGCAGCGTAGAAATGCCGATGGATGATCTGTTTCCGGATGATCGCCGCAACCTGACACTCGATCCCGGCGCCATGTTGCTCGGCGGCTTCGCGTTACCGATCGATCGACTGCTGCTCGACGCGATCGCGACGATCGCCGCCAAGGCGCCGTTTCGTCATCTCGAAACGCCCGGTGGCCGCCGCATGTCGGTGGCGATGACCAATGCCGGTGGGCTGGGCTGGGTCTCGGACCGGCGTGGCTATCGCTACGACACCGCAGACCCATTGACCGGCCGTCCATGGCCGGCGATGCCGCGCATCTTCGCCGAACTGGCGCGCGATGCGGCGGCGGCGGCCGGCTTCACGGGATTCGCGCCAGAGGCGTGCCTGATCAATCGCTACGAGCCGGGCGCGAAGCTGTCGCTCCATCAGGATCGCGACGAGCGCAACCTGGAACAGCCGATCGTCTCGGTCTCGCTCGGCGTGGAGGCGACGTTCCTGTGGGGCGGCCAGGCGCGCGGCGATCGATCGCGCAGGATCGCGCTTCGCCACGGCGACGTCATGGTCTGGGGTGGGCCCGCGCGGCTGACCTTCCACGGAATCGACACGCTGGCACGGGCCGACCACCGATTGACCGGCATGTTGCGCTACAATCTCACCTTCCGGAAAGCCGCCTGATCGCGACGGCCAGCTGTGCCGGCGGCCCGTGATCGAGCCGCACAGCCCCAGGCGCGGCGCCCGACGCTGTTTCTCTGACGGTATCGGCGACGCATTCTGGACCAATGGCGGAGAGGGTGGGATTCGAACCCACGGTACCCGTAAAGGCACAACGGTTTTCGAGACCGTCCCAATCGACCACTCTGGCACCTCTCCGCGAGGTCGTCCGCTTGAAAGGCGCTTGGTAAGCGCCAGCGGGGCGATCGAGGGCGCGCCTCTAACTGCATTGTTCGGCATGTGCAAGCCGCCCATTGCTCCAGCCGCGAGACGCATTAGATAGTCGACATGACGATCAACGCCGCCACTCCTGCTTCTGCTTCTTCTGCCGGGTCCACCGTGGCGCCGCCGGTCTCCCACGCACGCTTCGCAATCGGCGAGATCGTGCGCCATCGCATGTTCGATTTCCGCGGCGTGATCTTTGATGTCGATCCGGTCTTCAACAACAGCGACGAATGGTATGAGGCGATTCCCGAGAAGATTCGCCCGCGCAAGGATCAACCCTTCTACCATCTGCTCGCCGAGAATGCCGAATCGACCTATGTCGCCTATGTCAGCCAGCAGAATCTGGTAGCGGACGAAAGCGACGAGCCGATCGACCATCCGGCGCTCGACGGACTGTTCACCGGCTACGCCGATGGGCGCTACAATCTGCGTCGCGAGCACCGGCATTGAGCCGCGCGGCGGTTGACAGAATCACTCAGCCGGCTTAACCGCGCCGCTTCTCCCGACGGGCGTGCCTGTTCGGGTCATAGCATTTGGAAAGTGATAAGGGCCATGTTCGCAGTCGTGCGCACAGGCGGCAAGCAGTACCGCGTCGCCGCCGGAGACAAGATCGTCGTCGAAAAGATCGAGGGCGATGCCGGATCGTCGGTGACGCTGGGCGACGTGCTGCTCGCCGGCGAAGGCGCAGAGCTGAAGCCGACCGCTGGCCTCACCGTCGCGGCCGAAATCGTCGCGCAGGCGAAGGGCGAGAAGGTCATCGTCTTCAAGAAGCGTCGCCGTCACAATTATCGTCGCCGCAACGGCCACCGTCAGCAGCACACGATCCTGAAGATCGTGTCGATCGGCGCCGCCGCGAAGAAGGCCGCGCCGAAGGCAGCCGCGAAGAAGGCCGAGGGCGACGCCGCCCAGGCCGCCGAAGCGTAAGGAGTAGCTCGCAATGGCACATAAAAAGGCAGGCGGTTCGTCGCGCAACGGTCGTGATTCGGCCGGTCGTCGTCTTGGCGTGAAGAAGTTCGGTGGCCAGGAAGCGGTCGCCGGCAACATTCTCGTTCGTCAGCGCGGGACCAAGTTCTATCCGGGCCGCAACGTGGGCATCGGCAAGGATCACACCTTGTTCGCGCTCGTCGACGGCCGAGTCGTGTTCCACGACGGCAAGCTTGGCCGCAAATTCTGTTCGGTCGATATTATGCAGGCCGCGGCCGAATAACATCGGGTAACCAGACGGGTTGCCCACCAGGGCGACCCGGGTTCCTGACGCAGGAACCAGCCAGACAGAGGGAGACGGGTCCGCCCCGGCTCCCTTTTTTCTTGCTCCCTGAACCACTTGTGTCGCCAGACCGTCATTCAGATGGGCTAGCGGCGCGAGCAGGCGAGGAGAGCGAGGATGTTCGCGCGGACGAAGAGATTGACGTTGCGGCCATGGTGGCCGGAGGATGCGGAAACGCTGACACGCACGATCGCGCATGAAGCGGTCGCGATGAAGCTGGCGCGCATGCCCTGGCCCTATGCGAAAACGGATGCGGAGGCCTTCCTGTCGCTGCCACGTGGCGCGACGGAGCCGCGCTTTGCGATCCTTGCGCATGATTGCGATTATCCGCGACTGATCGGCAGCATCGGGCTGCGCCCCGAAGGCGGCGTGCATGAGCTGGGCTATTGGCTCACGCCCAGTGCATGGGGTCGCGGCTACGCCACGGAGGCGGGGCAGATGATCGTGGAGATCGCGCGACATGCGCTGGCGGTGAAGCGGATCGAGGCGAGCCATCACCTCGACAATGACGCATCGCGCAAGGTGCTGACCAAACTCGGCTTCCGCGAAGTGCGCCGCGAACCGCATTATTCGCTCGCACGCGGCGGCGATGTCGATTGCGCGGTGCTGGCGCTCGATCTCGACGACGACGAGGATATGGCGTCGTTCCCGATCGCCGCCTGAGCCATCCTCCCGGCAACGCTTTGCGCGCCGGGAGGATTGTATTTCCACCGCAAAGCGCCGACAGCCAAAGGAATGTCCGTTACCCCCCCTTCCCACCCGACGGCGGCTCAGCCCCGAGGAATCGCGCGAGGCGGCGCTGGAGGCCGCGCGTGCGTTGCTGGTGGAGGTCGGCCCGCAGGCAGTGACGCTGAAGGCCGTCGCCGCGCGCATCGGGCGCACCCATGCCAATCTGCTGCATCATTTCGGCTCGGCCGATGGGCTGCAGAAGGCTCTGATCGGGCGGATGGCGGGCTATATCACCAGCACGATTCGCGAGGCCGTATTGCGCCAGCGCGAAACGGATCAGGAGCCGGCGGAGGTTGTCGATCTCGCCTTCGATGCCTTTGATACCGGCGGCGCGGGGGCATTGGCGAGCTGGATGATCCTCAACGGGAATGAGGACGCGCTCGATCCGATCTTCGAGGCGATCCACGATCTCGTCGACGATCTCGCCGCTGGCCATTCCAAAGACGAACGCCCGCTTCAGGACGAAACCCTGCAACTCGTGCTGATGGCATTGGGCGATGCCCTGTTCGGCGCCCCCCTCACCCGCGCGCTGGGATTGCCCCGCAATCGCGCGCGGCATCTCGCACGCGAGATGCTTATCCACGACCGGAATATTTGACGTGCATTTCCTCGATCAGGCCAAGATTTTCATCCGTTCGGGCGCCGGTGGCCCCGGCGCGGTCAGCTTCCGGCGCGAAAAGTTCATCGAATATGGCGGCCCGGACGGCGGCAACGGCGGCAAGGGTGGCGACATCATCTTCGAGGCGGTCGCCGGCCTCAACACGCTGATCGACTTCCGCTACACGCAGCATTTCCGCGCGCCGCGCGGCCATGGCGGCTCTGGCTCGAACCGCACCGGCGCGGGCGGCGACGATCTCGTCATCCAGGTGCCGGTCGGCACACAGATTCTCGCCGATGACGAAGATCGCACCCTGTTGCTCGACATGGTGAAGGTCGGCCAGCGCGAGGTGTTCCTGCGCGGCGGCGACGGCGGGCGCGGCAATGCCAGCTACAAGACCTCCACCAATCGCGCGCCACGGCAGCACGGCACCGGCTGGCCGCATGAGGAATCATGGGTGTGGCTGCGGCTGAAGCTGCTCGCCGATGCCGGGCTGGTCGGGCTGCCCAATGCGGGCAAATCCACCTTCATCAACGCGGTCACCAATGCGCAGGCGAAGGTTGGCGCTTACGCCTTCACCACCACCCGCCCGCAGCTTGGCGTGGTGCGGCACAAAGGCAATGAGTTCGTCGTCGCGGACATTCCCGGCCTGATCGAAGGCGCGGCGGACGGCGCGGGGATCGGCGATCGCTTCCTCGGCCATATCGAGCGGTGCCGCGTGCTGCTGCATCTGGTCGATGCGAACGACCCGGACGTGGCGGAGAGCTATCGCATCGTGCGCGACGAGCTTTGCGCTTATGGTGCGGGGCTTGACGACAAGCCGGTGGTGATCGCGCTCAACAAGATCGACACGCTCGATGACGAACTGATCGCCGCACTCTCGGCGGAGCTTGAGGAAGCAAGCGGCGCGCAGGTGATCCCGATTTCGGGCGCGAGCGGCGTTGGCGTCGATTGGGCGCTCGACAAGCTGCTGGAAGCGATCGGGCCGGAGCCGAGTGCGGGGGTGAGCCCGGATGATGAGGGCGAAGACACGCTCGAATGGTCGCCGGTCTAAGGTCAGCCGCCAGCCAACGGATGCCGGGCTGAGACTGGCGACGTTCCGCGTTCGTGGTGCGCAAGTGCGGGGGACCGGCCGGGCCGACGCGGTGCCCCATCCCGAATCCCGCCGCTACGTCAGCGGATTGCGCGACGCGGCGGCCGCGCCCCATCGGTGACTGGCGGAAAGCGCCAGCCGCCCACGCGTCGCCCTTTCCTCAACGCCGCCGCGGCGCTTTCGCCAACGGCGCCTTGCCCGCCGCGAAAAGCCGATCGAGGAACGCCAGCCGCTGCCGCGACAATTCCTGATCGGTCGCTTTTGGCCAGGCGCTGACGATCGCGACGACCGTTTTGCTCGCGGGATCGACGGTCACGCTCTGCCCGAAGACGCCGACGCCGCCGAAGCGCTGCTGCGGATAGGTCCACCATTGATAGCCATAGCCATAGCCGGTGCCGCGCCCGGTTTCGGCATGGGTGCGAGTGGCGTCCGCGAACCAGCCCGGCGCGACGATGCCGGGGCCACCTTGCATCGCCATCATCCCCATCCGCGCATAATCGCGCAGCGAGACGGAGAGGCAGCACCCGCCAACCTCCTGCCCCATCGCATCGGTCATCCAGAACGCGTCGCGCTCCATGCCGAACGGCTTCCACACCCGTTCGCTGAGATAGGTGGCGAGCGGCATCTTCACCGCTTTGCCCACCAGCACCCCGATCAGGTTGGTCTCGCCGGTCTTGTACACCCATTTGCTGCCCGGCGCCGCCTCGCGCGGCAGGGTGCGCATATAGGCCACGGTAACGTCCATCCCCGGCGGCGCGGGATAGGAGATGATCCGCGCCACGTCGGAATTGGGATCGGTGTAATCCTCATTCCATTTCACGCCCGAGGTCATGGTGAGGAGCTGCGCGATCGTCACCCCGTCATAGGCGCTGCCGGCGAGTTCCGGGATATATTTGGTCACCTGCTCATCCACCGACTTGATGAAGCCGTCGCGGATCGCGGCGCCGACCAATGTCGAGGTGAAGGATTTGGCGACCGAGAAGCTGGTCCACCGGCCATCGCGAGTCAGGCCGCGCGCGTAACGCTCCAGCCGGATCGTACCTTGCTGCACGACGATCAGCCCGGCGACATTCTGCGCCTCCATGAACGCATCGACATCCGCCGCCGGGATCGGCAACGCGGGGCCGGGCGGCAGCGCGAGCACCTTCTTCCCCGCCGGCACGACATGGCCGGGGAATTTATCCTCCATATGCGGAAAATTCGCGTCGCGCTGGGCCTGCGTCCAGAACAACACTTCCGAACCGGCCTGTTGCAGCTTCGCGCGATTCTGCTCGGTAAGGGTGACGCCACCATTGGCTGGCGCGGCCGGTGCGGGCTGGGGCGCGGATTGCGCCATCGCGGTGCCGGCGAGCAACATCGCCGCGATCAATCCCGTCACCCGCATATTCCCTGCTCCCTCACCAGCGTAACCTGGGCGACATCGATTCCGCCACCGCGGAAGCCCCCCTCGCAATACATCAGATAATAGCGCCACAAGTCGATGAATTTCTGATCGAAGCGCGCCGGCAAACGCCCCTCCGCGACCGCCGCGTCGAACGCCACGCGCCACAGCCGCAGGGTTTCGGCATAATCCGCGCCAAAGCCCGCACGATCGCGCCACGCCAGCCCGTTCGCCTCGGCCAGCGCGCGGAACCGGCTTTCGGAAATCAGTATCCCGCCGGGGAAGATGTATCGCCGGATGAAATCCAGATTGCGGGCATAGGCTTCCCACACATCGTCCGCGATCGAGATCAACTGGATCGCGGCGCGGCCGCCGGGTTTCAGCACCCGCGCG
The DNA here is from genome assembly GCA_029202845.1 of Candidatus Sphingomonas colombiensis. NCBI lineage: Bacteria > Pseudomonadati > Pseudomonadota > Alphaproteobacteria > Sphingomonadales > Sphingomonadaceae > Sphingomonas > Candidatus Sphingomonas colombiensis. The sequence continues at coordinate 759,939 of CP119315.1, forward strand.
ATCGTGGCGAGATATTCGGGCCAATATTTCTCGCCCACCGCCTCGACCATTTCGATGCTCGCGACGCCGTCGTAAATCCCCGTCACATCGCGATAATCGGTGAGCGAAACCGTAACCGGAAGCCCCGCGGTGCGTCGTTCGACCACCGCCTTCTGCTCGGCCGACAAGGTGATCGCATCCACCGCGACCGATGCGCGCGCCGCCGTCAGCGCGAACGAGCCCCAGCCGCAGCCGATCTCCAATATCCTGTCCCCCGGCGCCGCGCCGGTGCGTTGCAGGATCGTGACGAGCTTGCGGTGCTGCGCCTGTTCCAGCGTATCGCCGGGGGCGAAGAGCGCGCTGGAATAGGTCAGCGACGGATCCAGCCACTGCGCGTAGAAATCATTCCCCAGATCGTAATGCGCCGCGATATTGCGCTTCGCCCCGGCGCGATCGTTGCGGCGCAGCGCCTGGAACATCCGCCCGGCGAATCGCGCCCCGCTCTTGGCGCGCGCCACCCGGCCCAATGTCGCGCGGTTGCGCATGAACAGATCGAAGATCGGGACGGGATCGGGGCTGGACCAGTCTCCCGCCGCCCACCCCTCATACCAGCCGACCGAGCCGGCCACGATCAGCCGCCCAAGCGCACGCCAGCGATGGACATTGACGATCGCAATCGGGCCGTCACCGCGCCCGCCAAGCAGCCGGCAGGTGCCGTCCGGCAGCGTCGATTCGATCGCGCCAAGGGCAAGCCCGGCATCGATCCGGTCGAGGATACGATGAAACAACGGCGCGACGACACGCGCCAGGCGGCCGCCAGCGCGCCGCGTTTCGCTTGCTATCGAGCGATTCACCGCAGCGCCTTTGCACATGCGGCGAGCGAAACGAAAGCGCGAAAACGTGTTCTACGCAGCGCGCGATGGTGAAGGCATGCGGCGCGCATCATCTCGGGCACCACGGGCCGCCGCCGCCCTGCGTCCACGAATGGAAGCAGGGCGTGACGGGATCGGGCATCAACTGCCTTTGTCCGGCGGTGCGCCCCTCACGCCCGCGAAATCGCGGGCGTCGCGCGCCGCCTTAGCGTTTCGCCTTCGGCTTGGCCGGTGCGTGCTGCTGTGGCGCCGGTTGCGGCGCGGACACCGCCAGCTCCGCGAGCACCGCCCGATCGGTGGGCGACAGCGCGCGCATCTGCTCGTTCGCCACCGCTACCGCCTCGCGCTGAAGCGCGTTCGCAGCCTCGGCGCGCGCGGTGTTGGCGGCCACGAAACCCTCGACATCGACCGGGCGTTTTTCAAGCGCGACGCGAATGTTGTTCTGCGCCGTCTGCCCGCGCTGCGAGATTTCGCGCAGCGCCGGCGCATGCTTCTTCTCGGCATCCATCATCGCATCGACGCCAGCCTGAGACATGCCACGCGAAGCGAGCGCAAGGCGCGTGCGCTGCTCGGACGTCGCCTGCGGCGTGGCGGTTGCGGCAGGCGCGCCGGCCTGAAGTGCGGCCGCAATAATGAACGTCAGCATCATTCGGATCTCGGCTCCTTTTCGACCATCCAGGTCTGGCCCTTGGAAAGCAATTTCTGGAGGTTCGGCGCCTTGCCCTCGCTCGCCTTCGCGTTCTGCGCGACGACCGCGCTCTCGAACGTCGGCGCGGGATCGTCGAACACCACGCCCAGCGCGATCGGGAAAGCGCCGAACGGCATCTCGACCAGCATATGCGCAAGGCCGCGGTTGGTCTGATCGTGGACGATCACCCCCGCGCTTTGCCAATCGCCGTCGGCCACATCGACCACCTTCAGCACCAGCCGATCGGTGTCCATCGCCAGCCCCTTGGTGCCGTTCTCGAACAGCAGCGGCTTGCCATGTTCCACCCACAGCTGGTTCGATGCGGCGTTCGGCTTGGCGGTGAAAGGCGCGAACACGTCGTCGTTATAGACGATGCAATTCTGGAAGATCTCGACGAAGCCGGTGCCCTTATGGGCATAGGCCGCCTTGAGCACGCTCGGCAGGTTCTTGTTCACGTCGATCCCGCGCCCGACGAAGCGCGCACCCGCGCCCAGCGCGAAGGCGCAGGGGTTGGCCGGGCGATCGACCGATCCGAACGGCGTGGACGGCGATTGCGTGCCGACGCGGCTGGTGGGCGAATATTGCCCCTTGGTCAGCCCGTAGATCTCGTTGTTGAACAGCAGCACCTGGCAATCCAGGTTGCGGCGGATCAGGTGCATCGTGTGGTTGCCGCCGATCGACAGCGCATCGCCGTCGCCGGTGATGATCCACACGTCGAGATCGGGATTGGCGAGCTTCACCCCCGTCGCCACCGCCGGCGCGCGGCCGTGGATCGTATGGAAGCCATAGGTTTCCATATAATAAGGGAAGCGCGACGAGCAGCCGATCCCGCTGACGAACACGGTGTTTTCCGGCCGCGCGCCGATTTCCGGCATGGTGCGCTGCACCGCCTTCAGGATCGCATAATCGCCGCAGCCGGGGCACCAGCGGACTTCCTGATCGGTCTCCCAATCCTTGGGCGACGATTTGGCGATGGTGGTCATCTCGTTCATTGTCTTGATCCCTAGATCCCGTCCGCGCTCAGGCCAGCGCCTGTTCGATCGCCGCTTCGATTTCGGCGATGCGGAAGGGTTGGCCGGACACCTTGTTGAGCGGTTGCGCGTCGACGAGGAACTGATCGCGCAGCACCGTCTTGAGCTGCCCGGTGTTCATTTCCGGCACGAGCACCTTGTCATAGCCCTTGAGCAGCGGCCCGAGGTTCGCCGGCATCGGCCAGATGTGGCGCAGATGGATATGGCTCACATCCAGCCCGCGCGCGCGGGCGCGGCGCACGGCCTGGAGGATCGGGCCATAAGTGGAGCCCCAGCCCACCACCGCGAGCTTGCCCGACGTCTCGCCGACCTCGACCTGCTGATCGGGCACCTTGATCCCCGCCACCTTGTCGCGACGCGCATCGGTCATCAGCTGGTGGTTTTCCGGCGAATAATCGATGTTGCCGCTGCCCGCGGCCTTCTCGATCCCGCCGATGCGGTGGAGCAGGCCGGGCGTGCCGGGTTTCACCCACGGCCGTGCGCCCTTTTCGTCGCGGGCATAGGCAAGGAAGCCACCCGCGGGCGCTTCCTTCAGGAAGCTCACCGGGAACGGCTCCAGCGCGCTGGTATCGGGCACCTTCCACGGCTCGGCGGCATTGGCGATATAGCCGTCGGTCAGCAGCATCACCGGGGTCATATATTGCGTGGCGATGCGCACCGCCTCGATCGCGACGTCGAAGCAATCGGCGGCCGAGCGCGCGGCGATCACCGGCATCGGCGCGTCACCGTTGCGGCCATAGACCGCCTGATAGAGATCCGATTGCTCGGTCTTGGTCGGCAGGCCGGTCGATGGGCCACCGCGCTGCGAATTGACGATGACCAGCGGCAGCTCGGTCATGATCGCCAGCCCGATCGCCTCGCCCTTCAGCGCGATGCCCGGCCCGGACGACGAGGTGACGCCAAGCTGCCCGGCATAGGATGCGCCGATCGCGCTGGCGATCGCGGCGATCTCGTCTTCCGCCTGGAAGGTGGTGACGCCAAACTCCTTAAGCCGGCTCAGGTGATGCAGGATCGCCGAGGCGGGCGTGATCGGATAGCCGCCAAAGAACATCGGCAGGCTGGCAAGCTGCGTCCCCGCGACCAGCCCGAGGCTGATCGATTCGGCGCCGGTGATCGTGCGATACAGCCCCGGCTCGGCAGGGGCCGCCGGCACGTGATGCTGCTTCATCGGCCCGGCGAGTTCCGCCGTCTCGCCATAGGCATGGCCGGCGTTCAACGCCGCGATATTCGCTTCCGCCAGCGTCGGCGCCTTGGCGAATTTCGCCTTCAGCCACTCGACCAGCGGCGCGCGATCGCGATCGAACATCCAGAGCGCCAGACCCAGCGTCCACATGTTCTTGCAGCGCAGTGCCTCCTTGTTGCCCAGCCCGAACGGCTTCACCGCATCGAGCGTCAACTGGGAGATGTTGAGCTTCAGCAACTGCCACGCCGCGAGGCTGTCATCCTCAAGCGGGTTGGCATCATATTTCGCCTTGGCGAGATTGCGGTCGTTGAACTCGCCCTGGTCGGCGATGATCAGGCCGCCGCGCTTCAGCGACGGCACGTTGGTCTTGAGCGCCGCCGGGTTCATCGCAACCAACACGTCCGGCTCGTCGCCCGCCGTCTCGATCTCGGTCGAGCCGAAATTGATCTGGAAGGCCGAAACGCCGAAAAGCGTGCCCTGCGGCGCGCGGATTTCCGCCGGGAAATCGGGGAATGTCGCCAGGTCGTTTCCGGCCAGCGCGGTGGAGAGCGTGAACTGCCCGCCGGTAAGCTGCATGCCATCACCCGAATCGCCGGCGAAGCGGACGACGATGGATTCGGCAGGTGGGTTTGCGGATGCTTCCTGGGGAGTCACTTGGTGGGCGGCGGTCGCCATGCGGCAGTTTCCTGTGGGACTTCGGTTATCGTGTTCAGGCCTTACGCCCTCATTTCTGCGTGATCCAACGTAGAATGATATGGCGGCGTGGCAAGTCGAGCTATCGCGGGCGGTGGACGCGGCCAATCTAATACGGCAAGCTTAGTTGCAAAAGCGAACCTTGAGGAGAGTTGATGCGATGACCGACACGCTGATCGATCGCCCTGCCGCTGCCCCGGAAGCGGCACCCTACGTCCGCCCGGATGTGCGCGCTTTCCTCGATTTCCTCAACAACGTCCCCGGCCCGAAGATGCACGAGCAGCAGCCGGCGGAGGCGCGCGCCGTATATCTCGCGATGAAGGATGTCGCCGATCCGCCGGTGGGCGAGCTGGCCGTCATCAAGGATCTCGCCATCCCCGGCCCCGCCGGCACGATTCCGGCGCGGCTGTTTGACGCGCGCGCCACGCGTGCACCCGGCCCGGTGGTGGTTTTCTATCACGGTGGCGGCTTCGTCATCGGCGATATCGATACGCACGCGAGCTTCACGGCGGAGATGGCGCGCCAGCTCGATCTGCCGGTCGTCTCGATCGACTATCGCCTCGCCCCGGAGGCGCCGTGGCCGGCCGCGCCCGACGATTGCGAGGCGGCGGCGCGCTGGATCGCGGGCAATCCGGCGGAGCTGGGCCGCGTCGCGACCAGCCTGGTCCTGTCCGGCGACAGTGCGGGCGGCAATCTGACGATCGTGGTGGCGATGCTGCTGCGCGACGATCCCGCCGCCGTGCCGGTGATCGCGCAGGGCCCGATCTATCCGGCGGCGGACATGACGAAGGAATATCCCTCGTTCAACCAGTTCGCGGAGGGCTTCCTGCTCACCCGTGACGGGATGATCTGGTTCTCGGATCATTACGGCGCGGAGCCGACGCATGTTAAAGGTTCGCCGATGGTGGGCGATCTCGCCGGCCTGCCGCCGGCGGTGATCATCACCGCGAGCCTCGATCCGATCCGCGATCAGGGCCGCGCTTATGCCGCCGCGCTGGCGCAGGCGGGCGTGCAGGTTTCGTTCCGCGAGGCGAAGGGCAATATCCACGGCTTCGTCAATTTGCGTCAGGCGGTCCCGTCGAGCGCGGGCGATGTCGCGGGTTATCTCGCGGCGCTGAAGGACGTGATCGTCGAGGCGGAGGGCGCACGGGTGATGAAGCAGGCGGCGGGGGGCTGATCCCCCGCCTGCGGCGGGCTTGTCAGCACCCATGGGGCGGGTGCAGTGCGGCGCCAGTCACTGCACGAACGGATGGACATGACCGATCCCGCCTCCCTCCCCTATCGCCCCTGTGCCGGCGCGATGATGATCAACCATGCCGGGCAGGTGTTCGTCGGGCAGCGGCTCGATACCACGCTGGAGGCATGGCAGATGCCGCAGGGCGGGATCGATCCGGGGGAGGACGCGCGCGCCGCCGCGATTCGCGAACTCGGCGAGGAAACCGGCGTTGCGCCCGAACACCTCGAATTCATCGCCGCGGCGCCGGAAGAGCTGACCTATGATCTCCCGCCGGAGCTGATCGGCAAGGTGTGGAAAGGCCGGTATCGCGGCCAGCGTCAGCATTGGTTCCTGTTTCGCTTCACCGGCGCGGATCGCGATATCGACATCCGCACCGCTCATCCGGAGTTTCGCGCGTGGCGCTGGGCCGATCCGGCGGACCTCCCGGAAATCATCGTGCCGTTCAAGCGCGCGCTCTATGAGCAGGTGCTGGCGGCCTTTTCCGATCATCTCTGCTGAGCAACGCCCCGTCGAGCCCAGCCACACCCTTGCTCCAAAATCGCCACAAAGAAGGTTAGGAGTCAGCATGATGCGCGCGCTTCTTCTCGCCTTTCCGCTGCTGCTCGCCAACACCGCCGTGGTGGGCGACGAACATCCGCCCGAGGATGCGTCCCACAAGGCGGATGAGGTGACGATTCCCGCGCCGATCCGCGCGATGCTGGAGGCAGCGATCGCCGCCGGCAACGATGCGGAGGTGGCGACGATCGTCAAATATGCGCGCACCGCCGATCCGGCGAGCGGCGACGCGGTGGCGAAGATGGCCGCGGAATGGCGCGACGACCGCAAGCGCGCGCATGATTCGCGCGTGCGGGAGGCGGGCCTGTTCGATCTGTGGCGCGGCCGCGCCGAGCTGGGCGGCTATCTCACCACCGGCAACAGCGAGACGATGGGCACGACGGGCGTGCTCGATCTGACGCGTGAGGGGCTGCAATGGCGCCACAAGGTGCGGCTGCAGGCCGATTACCAGCGCAGTCTCGGGATCACCACGCGCGAACATTATCTCGCCAGCTACGAACCGAACTTCAAGATCGATTCGCGGCGCTACATCTATGGCGCCAGCCAGTTCGAATCGGATCGTTTCCTCGGCTATACGCAGCGTTATTCGAACTCGATCGGCGCGGGATACAGCGCGATCCAGACGCCGGCGATGAAGCTCGATCTGGAACTTGGGCCGGCGTTTCGCTACACTTCCTTCACCGACGCCACCACCCAAAGCAGCATCGCCGCGCGCGGTAGCGTGGATTTTGGCTGGCGGTTCGCGCCGGGGCTGAAGTTTACGCAAGTCGCGTCGGCTTATCTCCAGCATTACAATTCGACCATCAGCGGCACGAGCGCGATCGCCGCGAAGGTGCTGGGGCCGCTATCGGCGCAGGTTTCCTATGTCGTACAATATGAGAGCATGCCGCCGGCGGGACGCCGCACAACCGATACGACGAGCAGGGCGTCGCTGGTCTATAGCTTCTGAGCTACGGCGGCGGCGCCAGCGGAAATTTCACCCGACACCCATTTCCCAAAGCGACTCTACCGCGCTACCACTGGTGGATGGCGGGAATATCAGCCGATGAGAGGATTGCGATCGAGCGGGCGAGTGCCTCGCCGATGCTCGCGCGGGTGCGGCAATGGTCCGCGATAAATAGCGGAACGGGCAATCTTGCGGGGCTGGCGACGGTCGCCCGCATGCTCGCGGATGCTTTCGCCACGCTGCCCGGCGAGGTGCGGCTGATCGATCCGGCAAGCGCCGAACGGGTAACGCCGGCGGGCGTGGTCGAGCCGATCGCGCACGGCCGCCACCTCCACCTTTCGGTGCGGCCGGATGCGGCGGTGCGGCTGCTGCTCACCGGGCATATGGACACCGTTTATCCTGCCGATCACCCGTTCCAGACCCTCACCGACCGCCCGGACGGGACGATCAATGGCCCCGGCGTCGCGGACATGAAGGGCGGCCTCGCGGTGATGCTCGCAGCGCTTGAGGGCGTGGAGGCGGCCGGCAGCACCATCGGCTATGATGTGCTGATCAATTCCGATGAGGAAACCGGCTCCTTCTCCTCCGCCGCGCTGATAGCCGAACTGGCGCGTGGCAAGACTGCGGCGCTGACCTATGAACCCGCGCTCCCCGACGGCACACTGGCGGGCGCCCGCGGCGGCACGGGCAATTTCTCGATCGTCGTGCGCGGCCGCTCCGCCCATGCCGGGCGCAACCCGGAGGAAGGGCGCAACGCGATCGTCGCGGCGGCGGATATCGCGCTGCGCCTCGCCGCTGTTCGAGGCCCGCGCCTCGCGGTAAATCCCGCGCGGATCGACGGGGGTGGACCGAACAATGTCGTGCCCGATCTCGCGGTGCTGCGCGTCAATTTCCGCCCTGCCGATGCCGACGAAATCTCCCGCGCTCGCGCCCATATCGATGCGACGGTGGCGGAGGTCGCGGCGGCACATGACGTTCATATAGAGGTGCATGGCGGGTTCAATCGCCCGCCAAAGCCGATCGACACGGGCGCCGCGCGATTGTTCGATCTCGTGCGCGATGCCGGCGGCGATCTGGGCCTCACGATCGGCTGGCGCGCAACCGGCGGCGTGTGCGACGGTAACAATATCGCGGCGTGCGGCGTGCCGGTGGTGGATACCATGGGTGCGCGCGGGGGCGCGATTCATTCGGGGGAGGAATTCTTGATCGTCGACAGCCTGGCCGAGCGCGCGGCGCTCTCCGCCCTCACCATCCTGCGCATCGCGGACGGGCGCCTGTGACCTTCGTCGTCCGCGCCGCGCGCGACAACGATCTGTCGCACCTGTATGAGATGGCCAAGCTGACCGGGGGCGGCTTCACCAATCTGCCCGCCGATCGCCCCGCGCTGAAAACCAAGCTCGATCGCAGCCATGCCGCGTTCGCGCGCGAGGGTGGCGAACTGGGCGATGAATTGTTCGTGCTGATCCTCGAAAATCTCGAAACCGGGGAGGTGCGCGGCACCTGCCAATTGTTCACCCAGGTCGGGCAGCGCCATCCCTTCTACAGCTATCGCCTGAGCACGCTGACCCAGCATAGCGACAAGCTCGGCCGTACCTTCCGTGCGGAGATGCTGTCGCTCACCACCGATCTTGAGGGATCGAGCGAAGTCGGCGGGCTGTTCCTCCATCCCGGCGAACGCGCCGGCGGACTGGGCATGCTGCTCGCCCGCAGCCGCTATCTGTTCATCCGTATGCACCGCCAGCGTTTCGCCGATCGCATCCTCGCTGAATTGCGCGGGATCATCGACGAGGCCGGCGGATCCCCCTTCTGGGACGGTCTGGCCGGTCGCTTCTTCGGCATGAATTTTCAGGACGCGGATCAATACAATGCCATCCACGGCAACCAGTTCATCGCCGATCTCATGCCGAAACATCCGATATATACCGCGATGCTCTCCGAATCCGCGCGCGCCGCGATCGGCCTTCCCCATCCCTCGGGCCGCGCCGCAATGCGGATGCTGGAAAATGAGGGATTTGCGTTCGAAAACTACATCGACATCTTCGACGGCGGCCCGACCATGACCGCGCGCACCAACAACGTCCGCTCGATCCGCGACGCGCGCACCTCGCCGATTGTCGCGATCGACAACGAGGGCGGCGCGCAGGCGCTGGTCGCGCACGGCGCGCTGGCCGACTTCCGCTGCGCGCTGGGCACGGCGCGCGAGGTGGGCGACGCGGTGGTGATCGATCCTGCCAGCGCCCGGGCGATCGGCGTGCAGGAAGATAGTGTCATCACCTACACCACGAGGGCGTGATGCTGGAAATCAACTTCGACGGCATCGTCGGGCCGAGCCACAATTATGCCGGGCTCAGCCCCGGCAACCTCGCCGCTACGCGCAACGCGGGCAATGTCGCTCACCCGCGCGCCGCCGCGTTGCAGGGCATTGCGAAGATGCGCGCCAATCTCGCGCTCGGGCTGCCGCAGGGTGTATTGCTCCCCCATCCGCGCCCGGATCATCGCTGGCTGGCCGCGCTCGCCACCGATTACGCTCATGCCGCGCCGCATCTTCAGGCGCGGGCGCTCTCGGCGTCGGCGATGTGGGCAGCCAATGCCGCGACCGTTTCGCCCGCTGCCGACACGCGCGATGGACGTTGCCACCTGACGGTCGCCAATCTGATGACCATGCCGCATCGCAGCCACGAATGGCCCGCGACGCTGGCGCAATTGCGCACCGCATTCGCCCATCCCGCTTTCATGGTCCACGGCCCCGTCCCCGCCCCGTTTGGCGACGAGGGCGCGGCCAATCATATGCGGCTGTGCGCCGAACATGGCGCGCGGGGCATCGAGGTCTTCGTCTATGGCGAAGCCGGCGGCCGCTTTCCCGCGCGCCAGCACCGCGAGGCGAGCGAGGCGATCGCGCGGGCGCACGGGCTCGATCCGGCGCGCACCCTGTTCGTCGAGCAGTCGCCGGCGGCGATCGCCGCCGGCGCCTTCCACAATGACGTGGTCGCGGTGGCCAATGCGCGCACCCTCTTCGCGCATGAGGAAGCCTTTGCCGACAAGGGTGGCTTCTACGCCCAATTGCGCACGCTGATGCCCGAGGTGGAGATCGTCGAGGTGCCGGTCGATCGCGTCAGCCTTGAGGATGCGATCCAATCCTATCTGTTCAATGCGCAACTCGTCTCGCCGCCGTCCGGGCAACAGACGCTGATCGTGCCCGGCGAAGTGCAGGCCAATCCGCGCGTATGGGAATGGTTGCAGGAACATATCGCCGGCAACGGCCCGATCCGCGCGGTGCAGGTGGTCGACGTGCGGGAATCCATGGCCAATGGCGGCGGCCCGGCGTGCCTGCGCCTGCGCGTCGTGGCCGATCCCGCAACGATCGATCCGCGCTTTATGGTGGATCACACGAAGCTCGATCGTATCGCCGCGACGATCGACGCACACTGGCCGGAGGCGATCGCGGTGGAGGCGATCGGCGATCCGGCGCTGGTCGCACGCATCGAAAATGCCCGCCGCGCCTTGCTGGAAACGCTCGACCTTGTCGGATTAATTGACAGTTAACCATAAGATCGCATGTCGAAATCGCGGAAATCCGCCACTGGCGCGGCGCTTGCTTATAATCGGGCATGTGGTCCCGCATCGCCCGCCTGTTCGTCATCAAGACCAAGTTCGAAGCGTTTCTGATTATCTACACGCTCGGCGCCGGCGCGATTGAACGCGGCATCCACTATCTGCACGACTTTCCGGGCTACGGCGGCTGGTTGCTGTTCCTCGCGTCACCGGTCGCGGTGTTCATGGCCGGCGCACGCATCCTGGAATCCGTCGAACGCGACCGCTGAATCCGTTCATCGACCAACCGACGCGAACTGGCGACGAATTGAGATTGATATGATGTAACATTCCGCTTAGCCAGCGCTCATGATACAAAGAAACATCATTCTCAGTTCGCTCGCCGGCGTCCTCGCCATTTTGATCGCTTCCCCGGCACTTGCCGATGCCGTTCCGGCGCCGGTGCAGGATGGGACGCCGCATGACGTGATCGTCTCGGCGCCCGTCGCCCGTAATGAGATGGATGTGCTGCAGGGCACTTCGGTCCTGTCCGGCGACACGCTCAACCGCGAATTGCGCCCGACGATCGGCGAGACGCTGGCGCGCCTGCCCGGCGTGTCGGCAACGTCATTCGGGCCGAGCGCATCCCGCCCGATCCTGCGCGGCTTCCAGGGCGACCGCATTCGCGTGCTGACCGACGGCATCGGCTCGGTCGACGTATCGAACACCTCGGTCGATCACGCGGTGGTGATCGATCCGTTGCTCGCCGAGCGGGTCGAGGTACTGCGCGGCCCTTCGGCATTGCTCTATGGCTCGTCGGCGGTCGGCGGCGTGGTCAACGTGATCGATTCGCGCATCCCGCGCAGCGTGCCGGAAAACGGCTATCGTCTGAACGCGATCGGCAGCTACGCCAGCGCGGCAAGCGAACGCTCGCTCGGCGCGGCGGGCGATGTGGCGGTAACGAAGAACCTCGTGCTCCATGCCGATGGCTCATATCTCAAGGCAGATGATCTGCGCATCGGCGGCTATGTCCTGTCCCCCGGCGCGCGCGCGGCGGCGCTGGCTGCGGCGCAGGCCGCCCCCAACGACCCGATCGATTTCGCGGCCTCCGCGCAGCTCAAGGGCCGCCTGCCCAACACCGCGGCGGAAACCTGGACGGCGGGCGTCGGCGCGGCGCTGATCACCGATACCGGCTCGCTCGGCGTGTCGTATAGCCATTACGACAGCCTTTACGGCGTGCCGATCCGTTACGCGACCGAGCCGGGGCAGGATCAGGAGGCCCCGCGCCTCTCGGTCCTCCAGAACCGCTTCGATCTGCGCGGCGAGGTGCAGACCGGCGGCGGCTTCCTCGATCGTATCCGCGCCCGTGTCGCCTACGCCAATTATCGCCATTTCGAGCTTGATCCGGATGGTGAGGTGGGCACCGCTTTCTACAACAAGGGCCTCGAAGGCCGTCTCGAATTCCTTCAGTCCAATCGCGGCGGCTGGAGCGGGGCGAGCGGAGCGCAATATTTCAGCCGTCAGTTCAACGTCGTCGGCGATGAGGCATTCCTGCCGCGCAATAATACCGAGCAGGTGGGGCTTTTCACACTCCAGCAATATGAAAACGGCCCGTTCAAGGCAGAGGGCGGCATGCGTTTCGAGCGCACCAGCCTCGCCGCGCAGAACCCGCTCGACGATTCGCGCTTTTTCAGCGGCGCGCGCAATTTCGACACCTTCTCCGGCTCGATCGGCGCGTCTTACGGCATCGCGAGCGGGGTTCGGATCGGCCTGAACGGCTCACGCACGGAGCGCGCGCCATCGGCCGAGGAATTGTTCGCCAACGGCGCACACGCCGGCACCCAGGCCTATGAACTCGGCAACCCGAATTTCCGCACCGAGAAATCATGGGGGCTGGAAGCGACGCTCCACGCGCACAGCGATGGCTTCAGCCTCGACGCCTCCGCCTATTACAATTGGTTCGACGACTACATTTATGAGAACCAGACGGCGCAGGCGGTGTGCGAGGCGGCGGCCGCACCATCCGGGCGCAGCGTGGACTTCCCGTGCTTCCAATATGCGCAGACCAAGGCGCGCTATTATGGCTTCGAGATCGATGCATCGAAGCGCCTAGCGACCATCGGCGGCCATACGATCAACGCCGACATCCTCGGCGATTATGTCCGTGCAACAGTGGTGGATGTAAGCCCGGTGCCGCGCATCCCGCCGCTGCGCGTGCTCGGCGGGCTTGAGGCGCAGGGGGATCGCTCCAGCGCACGCGTCGAGGTGGAGCATGTGTTCCGGCAGAACCGCATCGCGGCTTATGAAACGCCGACCGCCGCTTATACGATGGTCAACGCGTCGCTCTCGTTCAAGCCGTTCGCGGACAATAAGGGAACGAGCATCACCATCGCGGCGAACAATATCTTCGACGTCGATGCGCGCCGCGCAGCAAGCGTGCTCAAGGATTTCGCCCCGCTCGCCGGGCGCGACATCCGCGCCACGCTGCGTGTGGGTATCTGATCGATCGCCCGGCTCCCCCGGTCAGCGGGGGAGCCGGGCAACGTGCTTAGCGCGGCCCGCGCCAGATCTTCAGCTGCGCATCCGGCGAAAGGCCGCCTTGATGCGCCGGGCAGGTGGCGTAAGCGAATTTCTTGTCGAGGCACAGCCACACCTCGTCCAGCCAGCCTTCGCGGTTCGCCGTCACGCGCATCATGTCCGCGCGGATGCCCGGATTCGCGCGCGCCACCGCCGCCGCGAACTGCCCTGCCGTGAGCGGGCGGCGCGAGAGCGCGTTCATATCGGGATAGCGCAACTTGCCATACATGCCGGTCGAGCGCCGGAAATAACTCGCCGGGGTTTCGCCGGGCATGCAGGTGCCATGCTTGGACCATTCGTGCTGAAGCAATTGCGCGGACGGCGTGGAGCACAGATTGGCGGCCAGCGCCGGGCGCGGCAGGATATTGGTGGTGGTGCAATATTGCGGCCAGTCCTTGCCCTCGCCATCCGGCCACAGGCCGTGCAGCACGAAGCCGAAGCGGTTCGCGCCGCACTGCATCCGTGCCTTCGGATCATGCATCCGCGTACGACAAAATTGCGGGGACCAGCTGATGGCCAGCGTATAGCCGCCGATCGGCAGCACGCGTTGCGGCTCGCGCTCGGTGGCCAGATCGGGGTGCGGCGTGGCGATATCGTTCGGCACGACGCAACGATTGGCCTGTGCTCCCGCCACGCCGGGCAGCGCTATAGCGGCCGCGGCGACCAGCAGCGCGCGATTACGGATCATGCTATATCTTCTCCATCGACCTTTTCGCCGAACCAAAGCTTTGCGTCCGGCTTGAACAGCAACACCGCCGCCGCGATGTAGAGCAGCGACACCATGATGCTGAGCAATGCCGCCAGCACCGGTGCGCCGGCCATCAATGCGCGGATATTGCCGGCGACCCCCAGCACAGAAAACGCGGCGAACACGACGACCACCCACTTCGCCGCCGCGCTGGGCTTGCGCGCCGTAAAATACCACAAGGTCACCGCGATCACGATGCCGATCACCACGGTCACCGGCATCAGCCATTGCGCCCCGGCGATAACCGGATTGCTCGCGAGCATCGCCTGGCGCCCCTGCCAGGTGAATGCGGAAACGACGAGGCCAAGGACGAAGGAGGCCAGATAAAGCTGTTCGTAGCGAACGATCGATGGTGGACGCTGCATGTTTCTTCCCCTTTATGCCCCGCAACCTACCGTGGCGGCGCGCCCGCGCAAGCCGCTCAGGCGGGCGCGAAATCCAGCCCGATGTCGGCGGCCGGCGCGGATTGGGTGATCCGCCCCACGCTGATATAGGTGACGCCGGTTTCGGCGATGGCGCGGATCGTCTCCAGCGTCACGCCGCCCGATGCTTCCACCGGCACGCGCCCGCCGATGAGCGTCACCGCGCCCCGCAGCGTCGGCCCGGCCATATTGTCGAGCAGCAGATAGGTCGCCCCCGCCGCCAGTGCCGGCTCGATCTGGTCGATCCGGTCCACCTCAACGATGATCTCGGGGATCGCCGCCGCCTTTGCGCGGCGCACCGCTTCGCCCACGTCGCCCGCGATCGCGACGTGATTGTCCTTGATCATCGCCGCATCCCACAGCCCCATGCGGTGGTTCTTCGCGCCGCCCATGCGGGTCGCGTATTTTTCCAGGCGGCGCAGGCCGGGGATCGTCTTGCGGGTATCGAGCAGGGTCGCGCCAGTGCCGGCGATGCGATCGACGTAGGCGCGCGTCAGCGTCGCGATGCCCGACAGGTGCTGCGCGGTGTTGAGCGCGGATCGCTCCGCCGTCAGCATCGCGCGTGCGCTACCCTCCAGCCGCATCAGATCGGTGCCGCGCGGCACGGTCGTGCCGTCCGCGACCAGTGTTTCTATCACTACAGCGGGATCGAGCGCGCGGAAGAAAGCGGCAGCGACCTCCAGCCCGGCGACGGTGATCGCATCACGCGTGCCCATCACCGCGCGGAACCGCGCCTCGGCCGGGATCACCGCGTCGCAAGTGACGTCGCCCTTGTCCCCCAAATCCTCGGCGAGTGTCGCACGAACGAAAGCATCCAGATCAAACCCATCAAGCACGAACGTCACGGCAATGTCTCCTCGGGCGCAACGCCCCATAAATGCGATGTTTCTATGAAGCCGGCCTGCCCGCGCACGTCGAGCCGACACCAGCCGTCGCCACACTGGCTCACGCGCCCGACCACGCCCGGCTCCGCACGCCACATCACCTTGGCGCCGGCCGATGGCTTCTCGCGCAATTCGACAATCTCGCCCTGCACCAGCGCGGTGCGGCGCTGGCTGACCATCTTGCCCTGCATCCAGCCCTGCACGCCGGCCGGGTCCTCCACCTTGCGCCAGTCCTGAAACGCATCGACCACGCGCACTGGCAGATCGGCGCGGACATAGAGCCAGGTCGCGGGATAATTGCGGCCGGGCCCGCTGCGCATCCGCGCGCGCGACGGCGCGATCGAGGCGAAATACGGCCCCTTCTTCGGCGGATCGGCCGCGATCGCTCCGCGAACGGTCAAGCCGCCCACCATCGCATCGCCTGCGATCAACGCGCCCGCCATCATCATGGCCATCAGCACCGACACCCGTCGCATCTTATTCCCCTGTTGCTGGAGCGTATCGACCTTTCACGCTTCGTCCGATTGATCAATGCCGTTGACGCCGGCCGAGCCGTTCGCCAAGCCCCATTCATGGTCGAAACGCGTCGCTGCGCCAATCCGAAGGTGATCGTCACCCGCGAACTTCCCGACGCGGTGATGGATCGGCTGGAGGCGTTGTTCGATGCCACGAACAACCGCACCGATCGCGCGATGACACGCGACGAACTGGCGGCGGCGATGGCCGATTGCGATGTTTTCGTACCGACGATGACCGACACGATCGACGCGGCGCTGATTCAGGGCGCGGGCGAGCGGCTGAAGCTGATCGCCAATTTCGGCGCGGGCGTGAACCATATCGATCTGAAAGCGGCGCGCGCGCGCGGCATCATCGTTACCAACACGCCCGGCGTGCTGACCGAAGACACCGCAGACATGACGCTGGCGCTGATCCTCTCCGTCCCTCGCCGGCTGGCTGAGGGCGAGAAGCTGGTGCGTTCCGGCCAGTGGACCGGCTGGAGCCCCGGCGGAATGCTCGGCCACCGCATCGGCGGCAAGGCGCTGGGCATCATCGGCATGGGGCGGATCGGTCAGGCGGTGGCGCGGCGCGCACGCGCCTTTGGCCTGTCGATCCATTATCACAACCGCCACCGGCTGCCGAAGGTGGTGGAGGCCGAATTCGGCGCGCAATGGCATCCCAATCTCGACGAGATGCTCGGCGCGATCGACATCCTGACGATCCACACGCCGCTGAACGACGACAGCCGCGATCTGCTCGACGCCCGGCGCATCGCGCTGATGCGGCGCCACGTCTATCTCATCAACACCAGTCGCGGCGGGGTGGTGGACGAGGATGCGATGGTCGAGGCGTTGGCGGACGGACGGCTTGCCGGCGCCGGGCTGGACGTGTGGCGGCATGAACCGGAGATCGATCCGCGCCTCCTCGCTTTATCCAATGTCGTGATGACCCCGCACATGGGCTCCGCCACCTACGAGGGGCGTTTCGCGACCGGCGAGAAGGTGATCACCAATATCCGCATGTGGGCGGATGGCCACCGTCCGCCGGATCAGGTGCTCGAAGGCTGGGCCTGAACCAGCGTCAGCCGAACCGCAGGGGCACCCGCGCCTCCAAAAGCCGCGAGAACCCGGCGACAGTGCATCAGACAAAGCTCGTCATGGCTGGCCGAGGCATCATCGCTCAGTGTGTGGATCGCCCGCACCGCCTCCTGATAGGAGCGGCGGGAATGATAGGCCAGATCGTGATCCAGGCTCATCGCACATTTCCTTTCCCGTGACGCACGGTGCTTAGGCCGCCATTGCGTCACGGGCGTTTCGGAGATGTTACGCGCCGGACACGTTGGTCACGGCTCGCCGCGTTTCCGGCTCAATCTCCGGTCAGGATACGATCGACGAGCTGTTTCACCGACGGCACGAAGCCGTTCGAATAGAATGGATCGCGCTTGAAGTTGAACGCCGAGTGCCCGGCGAACATCAGATTCTGCTCGGTATCGCCGCCATGCGCGATTTCCTGCAACGTCTTCTGGATGCAGAAACTGCGCGGATCGGCGAGCCGCCCGGTCGAATTGGTTTCGGTGTCCGCCCAGCTTGAGAACAGGCACTGGCTGAGGCAGCCCATGCAATCCGCCTGATCCTTGCGGATTTCGGTCTTTTCGGCGGTCGTCACGAACACAAGCGTGTTGTCCGGGGTCTTCAGCGCATCGGTGAAGCCCGCGCCGAACCATTCGCGCGCGCGCAGCAGATCGTTGCGCGTCACCCAGAAATTCTTGCCCTTCACGCCCACGTCGAGCTGGAAGACGTGATCCCCCGCCTCTTGCGTGGAGAAAGCGATCTGGCGATCCGAGCGCGCCTCCAGGCTGCGCAGGAAAGGGTTGCGCACCGCCGACGAATAGAAGCCGGTCGGCGAGAATTTGTGCAGGAGGACATCGCCCTCCTCGATCGTCATCAGCCGCTCTTTCCAGCCTTCCGGGATCGGGCTTTCCTTGGTCAGCAGCGGGCGCGTGCCATATTGGAAGGCGATCTGGCCGAGTTCCGGATTATCGATCCAGTCGTTCCAGTCACGCAAATACCAGACACCGCCGGCCATCACGATCGGGGTCGAATCCGGGATGCCGCCCTCGCGCATCGTTTCGCGCAGCGCCTTGACGCGGGGATAGGGATCTTCCGGCTTCAGCGGGTCTTCGGCGTTCGACAGGCCGTTGTGGCCGCCAGCGAGCCACGGATCCTCATAAACCACCGCGCCCAGCAGATGCGCGACCTTGGAATAAGCGCGCTTCCACAGCGCGCGGAAGGCACGCGCCGACGATACGATCGGCAGATAATGAACGTCGTGGAACGCCGCGATCTCGGACAGCTTGTACGGCATCCCCGCGCCGCAGGTGACGCCCGCCACCATGCCGCGCGTCCGTTCCAGCACGCCGTTGAGCACGCGCTGCGCGCCGCCCATTTCCCACAGCACGTTGATGTTGATCGCGCCCTTGCCGCCAGCGATGTCGAACGCGCGACGCACCTGCTGTACCGCACCCTCGATCGCATAGGCGATCAGTTCCTCGTGGCGCTCGCGCCGGGTGAGCGCGTTATAAACCTGTGGAATGATCTTACCTTCGGGATCATAGCTGTCGGCGTTCACCGCCGAAACCGTGCCGATGCCGCCAGCCGCCGCCCAGGCGCCGGCCGATGCGTGGTTGGTCGCCGCAACGCCTTTCCCGCCCTCGACGAGCGGCCACACTTCGCGGCCGTTATAGACGATCGGCTTCAGACCCTTGAACACGGTAATTGGACACCTTTCGGACGTATTTTCGCCCGCTATAGCGAAAGGCCGGCCGGAAGCGAGCAAATTGAATCGCTCTTCAAGCGCTCAATACGCCGGGCCGTCCCATCGCTTCTTCATATAGTGCGGCATAGCGCGCAATCATCACCGCTTCGTCATATTCCACGCGCGCCTTCGCCTGGTTGGCGGCGCCGACACGCGCGCGCAGCGCGGCGTCGTTCATCAGCGGCTGGATCGCATCGCGCAACGCGACCTCGGTCGCATGCGCCGCGATAAAGGGCAGGTTTTCCGGCGCGATCATGCGCGGCACGTCTCCCACAGCCGGCGCGACGATCGGCAGCCCGGCCGCCATCGCCTCCACCACCGAGATCGGGAATTGCTCCGACCGGGAAGACAAAGCGAGCAGATCGAAATGCCGCATGTAGCGGTAGGGGCGATCGAGGAAGCCCGGCATCACCAGCTTATCGTCGATCCCCATCGCCATCGCAGCGCGCTCGATCGCCGCCCGCTCCGGACCCTCGCCGACGATGACCAGCCGGTATTTGCCCGCAAGGCCGCCGACCGCACGCACCAGCGCCGGCAGATCCTTCACCGCACGCAAGCCCGCGACCGTGCCGATCACCACTTCCTTCGGCTTGCGGACGAAGCCGGGGATCACCTTCGACTCGGGGTCTTGCGCGTAGGCCATGGTGGCGATGCCGTTGACGATGCGGTGAACCTTGCCGCGCGGCTGCTTCCACGTCTCCAGCGCGATCTGCTCCAGCGTGGCGGATGGCACCGCCAGCGCATGCGCGGCGCCCAGCGCAAGCCGGCGATAGAGGTTGCGCTCGCGCTTCAGCCCGCCGGCCTCATCCTCATTGAAGCCATCCTCATGGTGGACGAGCGGCGGCACCTGCCTGCCGAACACGCGCCGCGCCATCGCCCCGTCGATCGCACCCCAATTATAGCTCAGCACCAGATCGAACCCACGCATATAGCGCGCGATCGCCTCATATCGTGCGACCGAGGGCCGCCCGGCGAGCGGTGGCGGGTTCTGCGCGATCTCGTAACGGATGCCATTATCGATCCGCGCCTGCGCCCCGTAATGCCCCTCCATCGAAGACACGATCACATGCCGCGCGCGATCGCCGAACGCGTTCATCAGCCGCACCGCCCGCGCTTCCTTGCCGCCAAGGTCGAAGGTCGAGTGGAGGTGGAGAATCTTGATCGGCGCGCTCACGGCTTGTGCCTAGCGTGATCCGGCGATCGAACATAGACTGGCTTGATGCTTTACCGTGCGACCGAATGGGATGTCGTGCAAGCCGACATCACCACGCTGGACCATGATGCCATCGTCAACGCCGCGAATTCGTCGCTGCTCGGCGGCGGCGGCGTGGACGGCGCGATTCACCGCGCGGCGGGGCCGGAACTGCTCCACGAATGCCGCCTGCTCGGCGGCTGCAAGACCGGGGAGGCGAAGGCGACGCGCGGCTATCGCCTGAAGGCGGCGCATATCATCCACACGGTCGGCCCGGTGTGGCGCGGCGGCGATTTCGGGGAGCGCGCCCTGCTGACGAGTTGCTACGCGCGAAGCCTCGCGGTCGCGGAACGGATCGGCGCGCGATCCATCGCCTTTCCCGCGATATCCACCGGCATCTTCGGTTTCCCGGTGGAGGAGGCAGCCCGCATCGCCACCGAAACCGTCGCCGCCATAATCGACAGGCACACCGATGCCTTCGATCGGGTGACGTTCGTCTGTTTCGATGCCCGATCCCTCTCGATCTTCGCGGATGCGCGGCGCCGGGCCTAGAGCGATTGCGAGGCAGGTGGAATCACCTGCCGGCCCGGAAAACGCGGCAAATAAAGGAAATAGAGCGGCGATCCGATGCAATCGAATCGACAAACGCTCTAGCCGATCGCCTTTTTCGGCACATGCGTGATGCGACACGCCAGATCCGCCTCCCCGCTCGCGACGATCCAGTGATCGCCGCCATCGACCATGCCGGTCGTGAAGACGATATTGTCGAGATACATGCGTTCGCGATGCGGCTCGGTCAACGCCGGATTCGGCTCGATCAACGGGCTTTGGCCGCGCGCCACGGTCCGCCACGGCTCGTCGCGATCGAGCAACGTCCAATAAGTGCGATAGATGCCGACCACGCCATGCGGCTCCACCCCGTGCCATAAGGTAAGCCAGCCGGCATCGGTCTTCACCGGGGGCGCACCGCCGCCCATTCGCGCGGTCGCGGTGGTCGCCGCGTGCGGGCGGATGCCGGGATGCTCGCTCGGTTTCCAGTGCAGCGCATCTGGCGAGCTGGCGAGGTTGATCGATGGCCCCGCGCGCCAGTCGCTGTCGGGCGGATAGGCGAAATAGAGATCGCCCAGCGGCCGCGTCTGCGCCCAATATCGCCCGCCGATCAGCCCTTCGAAGATCAGCATATCCTTGTTCTGATGATCGAGGACGATGCCCTCCAGCGTCCAGTCCAGCGCGTCCTGGCTGGTATAGAGCGCCGTCGCCAGCCGTTCGGGGCTGACCGAACAGGCCGTCATCAGGAAACGATCGCCGACGCGGCTGATGCGCGCATCCTCGATGCCATAGCATTGCCAGGAGGCGCGCGGCACGATCGCGCGATCATAGTGCACCGCCTCCACCCGCCGCCCGTCCGCATCCAGTTCGACCGGCAACAGCCACGACAGCGAGGTGAGCGCGATCACCCGCCACCCGCCGCCACGCATCGCGAATGCACGCGGATCTGCAGTATCGACGAGTTGCAACGGCCACGGATCGAGCCGGCACCGTTCGCGGTCCCAGCGCATCGAGTGGACATGCCCGTCGACGATCGATTCCCTGAGCGCCTCGGCCACCCGCACCATCAGCAACAGATTGCCGTTGGCGAGCCGCGTCATCCCCGGATTGAACGCGCCCAGCACATAGGTTTCGGCGTCGATCCGCCCGGCGAGCGGCGATCGCGTCAGATCAACGTCGTCGGGCGTGAAAACGAGATGGTCGATCGGGAAGGTCATGTCCGCTCCGGGTTTACCCCGGACGACGCCTCACACGCCGGCAGGTTCCCGCTCGGCGCGCGCCAGCAGCCGCATGATCGCGCCGTCCACCCCCGGCTCGTCCAGCGTCGGCGCGTGCCCGATCCCCGCCACCGTCAGCAATTCAGCATCGGGCAACACCGCGACCATCCGGTCCGCCGTCGCTTCAGACAGAATGTCGGAATTGCCGCCCCGCACGAGCAGCACCGGCGCATTGCCCAGCGCCGCGAGCGCGCGCCACATGTCCGGCCCCGCCTCCGCGCCCGGCACGCGAAACGGTTCGGCGATCTTGAGATCGTAATCGAGCACGATGCGCCCCGCGCTGTTCAGGCGATAGAGCCGCTTGGCCATCGCCAGCCACTCCTCGATCTTCCAGTCGGGATAAACATCCGCATTCGATTCCGCGAGCGCGCGCGCGGCGTGCATCCATGTCGGCCATACGCTGGACTTGCCGACATAGCCCCGGATGCGGCCAAGGCCGGCGGCGTCGATCTCCGGCCCGACATCGTTGAGCAGCGCACCCGCGATCCGCCCCGGCAGCAGCGCCGCGAGCAGCATCGTCACGATCCCGCCGAGCGAGGTGCCGATCGACACGAAGCGATCGATCCCCGCCTCGTCGAGCAGCGCGATCACATCCTGCGCATAAGTGAGCGGGCCATAGCTCATCGGATCCTTGGCATAGGCACTCTCGCCCCGCCCGCGGAAATCGATCGCAATCACCCGCCGCGCGCCGCTGATCCGCTCCGCCAGCAGCGCATAATCGCGCGCGTTGCGGGTCAGCCCCGGCATGCAAAGCACCGGCAGCGCGCTCGCATCCCCCGGATAATCCCGCGCGTGGAGCCTCAGTTCATCCTTCGACCACCAAAACAGATCGTGATAGGCGGCCATGCTTGAACCTTTGCTGCGATCCGCCCCATATCGCCGGATGCCCTTCGACCCGCAAGCGTATCGACCGGAACTGGCGCTCCTTTCGCTGGGGAAGCCTTTCTGCGATCCGGTCACCGCCGCCGACTTCCCCGAAACCCGGCTGCGCTTCCGCAACGACCGCGCGGCGCGTGAGGTGGGGCTCGATGGGCTCAGCGACGCGGAATGGATCACGCATTTCGGGCGGTTCGTGCCGCTGCCCGGCACACTGCCGCAGCCACTGGCGCTGCGTTACCACGGCCACCAGTTCCGCGTGTACAACCCCGATATCGGCGACGGGCGCGGCTTCACCTTCGCGCAATTGCGCAATCGCGATGGCCGGCTGATGGACCTTGGCACCAAGGGATCGGGGCAAACGCCGTGGAGCCGCTTCGGCGACGGTCGGCTGACGTTGAAGGGCGGTGTACGCGAGATATTGGCGAGCGAGATGCTGGAGGCGTTGGGCGCCCCCACCTCGCGCAGCTTCTCGCTGATCGAAACGGGCGAGGCCCTGCAACGCAACGACGAACCCTCCCCCGCGCGCTCTGCCGTGCTGGTGCGGTTGAGCCACGGCCATATCCGCATCGGCACCTTTCAGCGCCTCGCCTATCTTCGCGATGAGGAAGCGATGCGCCGGCTGGTCGGCTATGTCCTGCGCGAGCTTTACGGCGAGGATAGTGACGATCCCTTGCGCCTGCTCGATCACGTCATCGGGCGCACCGCGACGCTCGCCGCGCGCTACATGGCGGCGGGATTCGTCCATGGCGTGCTCAATTCGGACAATATCAACGTCACCGGCGAGAGCTTCGATTACGGCCCGTGGCGGTTCGCGCCGACCTGGGATCCCGCGTTTACCGCGGCCTATTTCGACCATGCCGGGCTCTACGCCTTCGGCCGCCAGCCGGAGGCGATCCACTGGGATGCGATGCAACTCGCCGTCTCGTTGCGCGTGCTGGCGGAGGCGGAGCCGATGATCGCGCTGCTCGACACGTTCGGCGATCGCTATCAGCCGGCGATCACCGATGCCCTGCTGTGGCGGCTCGGGCGCAAGCCGATCGATCCCGCTACCGACCGCGCGCTGGTGCAGGCGATCGAGCGCGCGCTCCGCGCGACCGGCGTGGGGATAGACCGCTTCTTCTTCGACGCCTTCGCGCAAGCCTTGCCGGCCGAATATGCCCCGGAATGGGACGAAGCCCGCGCTCTGCTCGATCGCTATTCTCCGCGCGCGCCGCGCGATCACGCCTATTGGCGCGGTGAGCCGTGCGCGATGCTGATCGAGGAGGTGGAGGCGATCTGGTCCCGCATCGCGGAGGCGGATGACTGGTCGGCGCTTGACGCCAAGGTGGCACGTGTCCGGGAATTGGGCGAAGCGCTGGGCTAGCTTGTCGAATGCCGGTAATCTTCTCTACACTCGGGCCTGGGATCGCGCGCGATCGCCTGGGGGATGTTTGACCGATGGCCACCGAACTCGTCTCCTTCGAGCCAGCGACCGGCGTCGAGCTGTGGCGCGGTGCGCTCAGCGATGTCGACGCGGAGGTCGCCGCGGCGCGCGGCGGCTGGGCTAGCTGGGCGGCGCGCGCGCTCACCTATCGCATCGAAACGCTGCGTCGTTTCGCCAATGTCGTGCGCGCGCGCACCGATGCCTTCGCCGATCTGATCGCGCGCGAAACCGGCAAGCCGTTATGGGAAGCGCGGACCGAGGTGGATTCGGTCATCGCCAAGGTGGACATCTCGGTCAGCGCCTATGCAGAGCGTACCGCGCAGCGCCGGCTGGATTCGCCGATGGGCAGCCGCATGGCGCTGCGTCACAAGCCGCATGGCGTGCTGGCGGTGCTGGGGCCGTACAACTTCCCCGCGCATCTGCCCAACGGCCATATCGTCCCGGCGCTGCTCGCGGGTAATGCGGTGGTGTTCAAGCCATCGGAGAAGACGCCCGCAACCGGCCTGTTCCTCGCCGAATGTCTGCGCGAAGCCGGCGTACCCGAAGCCTGCATCCGCGTCGTGATCGGCGGCCCTGAAGAGGGCAAGGCGCTGGCGATGCACGACGGCATCGACGGCCTGTTGTTCACCGGCTCGGCAAAAACCGGCCTCGCGCTCAATCGCGCTTATGCCGAGAAGCCGGAGAAGATTCTCGCGCTCGAAATGGGCGGCAACAATCCGATCGTGGTGTGGGATACGCCAGATCTCTATCAGGCGGCGGTTCTTGTCATCCAGTCCGCCTTCACCACCTCCGGCCAGCGCTGCACCGCGGCGCGGCGGCTGATCGTCGATGAAAAGCTGTATGAGCCGCTGATCGCGGAAATGAACACGCTGATCGGCCGGCTGATCGTCGACGAGCCCTTCGCCAGCCCCGCGCCGTTCATGGGCCCGGTGATCGACAACGAAGCGGCGGAGCAGTTGAGCGAGAGCTTCCTGGCGCTGCTGATGAAGGGCGGCCGCCCGATCCGCCACCTTGAGCGCCCGGTTCCGGGGCGCCCGTTCCTGCTGCCCGGCCTGATCGACGTTACCGGGGTGCAGGGCCGGCCGGACACGGAATTGTTCGGGCCCGTTCTGCAAGTATCGCGCTGCGCCGATTTCGACGCCGCGATCGCGGAGGCGAATGACACGCGCTACGGCCTGTCCGCCTCGCTGATCAGCCAGACCCCGCAATTGTTCGATCGTTTCTGGGCGCGCGCGCGGGCCGGGATCGTCAACTGGAACAAACCGACCAACGGCGCCTCCTCCTCCGCGCCGTTCGGCGGCATCGGCTGGTCGGGCAATCATCGCCCGAGCGCGTTCTACGCGGCAGATTATTGCGCCTATCCGGTGGTGAGCAACGAGGCCGACGCCGCGCGCGCCGCGATCGGGATCGGCCTGCGCGATATGTGAGGCTGCGGGGCCGGGGTGGCGGCCTCGTTGCTCACCACCCCGCCTTCCATCGGCATCATGATTGGGAAGCGTGGGGTCCCCGCAAAATATTACTTTGCGGGGCGGCCCCGGCGTGGGGGAGCGGGCAGGTGCCGCGAAATGCGCCCGCAGGCGCATTCCAAACAGACCCTTACTTGCCCCCCGTCTTCACCCAGGCGTCGATCTTCTCCTCCAGCACCGGCATCGGCAGCGCACCGGTATCCAGCACCTGCGCATGGAAGGCGCGCGGATCGAACTTGTCGCCCAGCGCCGCCTTCGCCTTGACCTTGGTCCGCGAGATCGTGAGCTGGCCGATCTTATACGCCAGCGCCTGCCCCGGAATCGCGATATAGCGTTCCACCTCGGCGGTGGCGTCGGTCTTCGCCATCGGGGAATTGTCGAGCATATACTGGATCGACTGATCCCGCGTCCAACCCTTGGCGTGGATGCCGGTATCGACCACCAGCCGCATCGCGCGCAGCATCTCGTCGTTCAGCCCGCCCATCCGCTGATAGGGATCGGTCTCCATGCCGAGATCGTGCCACAGTGACTCGGCGTAAAGCGCCCACCCCTCGACATAGGCGGTATTGCCGCCGAAGCGCATGAATGCGGGAAGCGCGGTATTCTCCTGCGCGATGCTGATCTGAAAGTGATGCCCCGGCACCGCCTCATGCAGGTACAGCGTCTCCATCTCCCACATGTAGCGCGAGGGAAGGTCATAGGTGTTGTAATAGAAGACGCCCGGCCGGGAACCATCCGGCGTGCCGCCCTGATATGAGCCACCCGCCTCGGTCTTTTCCTTATACGCCGGCACCGCGCGGATCTCGAGCGGGGTCTTGGGGATCAGCGAGAATTGCTCGCGCACGCGCATATCTATGCGCTTGCCGATCGCCTCATAGTCCTGGCGAAGCTGGTCGGCGGAAGACGGCTGAAACTTCTTGTCGGTGCGCAGGAAGGTGAAGAATTCTGGCAGCGTGCCCTTGAAGCCCACTTTGCCCTTCTGCACCTCCATCTCGGCGCGAATACGCGCGACTTCCTTGAGGCCGAGCTGGTGAACGTCCTCCGCCTTCAGCGGCAGCGTGGTATTGGATTCGATGAGATAGCTGTAGAGTTTCGCTCCGCCCGGCATCGCGGACAGGCCCACGCTGTCGCGCGCATGGGCGAGATAGTCGTTGGCAAGGAAATCGCGCACCCGCTTGTGCGCGGGGATCAGCACGTCACGGATCTGCGCCGCATAGGCCGCGCGCAGCCGCGCCTGATCGGCGGCGGAGATCGTATCGGGGAATTTCTTGACCGGGCCGTAGAACACCGATCCCTCGACCCCCTGATTGATCAAATTGTCGAACTGATCGATCATATTGCGCACGACCAGCTTGGGCTGGACGATATTCGCCTTCTCGCCCTCGCGGAACAGGCCGATCGCCCGATCGAGCACTTCGGCATATTCGCGGTTGCGCGTCAGATTGTTCTCATAATCCGCCAGCGTCTTGAACGGCGCCGCGCCCTGCCCGGAGGCGAAATCGGGATAGAAGGTCTGGAAGCCGAAGAAATGATCGAGCGGGCGCAGCTTCTGCAGCCGCAGGATATCGGGCGCATAGCCGCGCAGGCCCACATCGGTCTGGTTGAGGAACACGTCATAGGCGATCTGGTCGACATGCGTCAGCTTCGCCCGATCGATCCGCTTCAGCGCGGCTAGATCGTCCTCTCCGGCCTTTTTCTCGGCATCGTAATAAGCATCGGTCAGATAATCGCCGAGATGCGCGGCATAGCGCAGATCCCCGCGAAAGATGCCGTTGACCGGATTGCGCTTCAGGCTCGCCTCGTCGCTGTCGTGGAACAGCTGCTTGAGCCTGGCATCCTCGGGCCCGTCCCCCGGCAACGGCGTGGGCGGCGGGACGACCTGCGCAGCGGCGATGGCTGGAGCGGAGCCCGCGAGCAGCAGGGCAACAAACAATGTACGCACGGGCGTGATCCTCATCCTCGAAGTGTACCATCCGAATATAACACTTCTTCGGTAGAGAAAAGCTGGTCTAGGCCGCGGCAAAGCAAGCCTCCGTTGCTGTGGGCGCCGCCGCGCGCCATCTGCCCTCACATCATGGCAAGCCTTCTCGATCCGGACGCGCGCGGGCGCGTCATCCTTGTCGGCGCCGGCCCCGGCGATCCCGGCCTGCTCACCTTGCGCGCGGCGGAGGCGCTGCGACAGGCGGACGTGGTGGTCCACGACGGCCTGATCGACATGCGCGTGCTCGATCTCGCGCCGGCCACCGCGCAGCGCATCTCGGTCGCCAAGCGGCGCGCACGCCACACCCTGCCGCAAGAGGCGATCAACGCGCTGATCATCGCGCATGTGAAGGCGGGCAGCGTCGTCGTCCGTCTCAAGGGCGGCGATCCGTTCATTTTCGGGCGCGGCGGTGAAGAGGTCGAGGCGGTTCGCGCCGCCGGCCTGCCGGTCGAGGTAATTCCCGGCGTGTCGGCCGCATTGGGCTGTGCGGCGGAGGCGATGCTGCCGCTCACGCATCGCGATCATTCCAGCGCGGTCAGCTTCGTCGCCGGCCAGTGCAAGGGGCTGTCCGAACAGGATTGGTCCGGCCTCGCCGGTCAGGGCCGCACGCTCGTCATCTATATGGGCGTCGCGACCGCCGAGCAGATCGCGGACAAGTTGATGGCCGATGGCGTCGCGCCGGACATGCCCGTGGCGGTGCTGGTGAAGGGCACGCTGCCCGGCCATCGCGCGCTCAAGACGTTGCTCGCCGATCTCGGCCCGATGGTGAGGCGTGAGGATGTCGAAAGCCCCGCGATCATCGTCGTCGGCGAGGTGGTGGAACTGAGCGACGCCGAAGACAAGCTCGCCCGCTGGGCGAAAACCGCGGAGACATTTGCGTGAAGTTACTGACCGGAAACGACCTGCCCACCGGCGACGTGATCTGGTGGACCGGCGAAGGCTGGTCGCGCCATGTGGAGGAAGCCGTCGACGTCGCCGATCATGGCGAGGCGATCGCGCAGGCCGAGGAGGGCGCGCGGCGCGTCAACGGCCCCGCCGTGATCGACGCGACCGCCACGCCGGAAGGCCCACGCCCCGCGCATATCAAGGATCGCATCCGCGCGCTCGGCCCCACCGTGCGCCCCGATCTCACGCTCAAACCCGCCGATCCCAACGCCGGCAACTGGGTGATCTGATGTATAAATACGACCAATATGACCAGTCGATCGTCGATGCCCGCGTCGACGAGTTCCGCGATCAGGTGCGCCGCCGCCTCGCGGGGCAGATCACCGAGGATCAGTTCAAGCCGCTGCGGCTGAAGAACGGCCTCTATCTCCAGCTCCACGCCTATATGCTGCGCGTCGCCATTCCTTATGGCACGCTCAACGGCCAGCAGATGCGGATGCTGGGCCATATCGCGCGTAAATACGATCGCGGTTACGGCCATTTCACCACGCGCCAGAACATCCAGTATAACTGGATCAAGCTGGAGGAAGCGCCGGACATCCTCGCCGAACTGGCGACGGTGGAGATGCACGCGATCCAGACCAGCGGCGAGAGCATCCGCAACCTCTCGTCGGATCAATATGCCGGCGCGGCGGCGGACGAGATCGCCGATCCGCGCCCCTGGGCCGAGCTACTGCGGCAGGCGACCACCTTCCATCCCGAATTCAGCTATCTGCCGCGCAAGTTCAAGATCGCGGTTACGGCGGCGGATGAGGATCGCGCGGCGATCCGGCTGCACGATATCGGGCTGAAACTGGTGAAGAACGACGCCGGTGAACTGGGCTTCGAAGTCTATATCGGCGGCGGCATGGGCCGCACGCCGTTCGTCGCCCCGCTGATCCGCCCGTTCCTCCCCGCCAACCACCTGTTCTCCTATCTGGAGGCGGCGTTGCGCGTGTGGAACAGCGGCGGCCGCCGCGACAATATCCACAAGCAGCGGATCAAGATCCTCGTCCACGATCTCGGGCAGGAGGAATTCACCCGCCGCGTCGAGGCCGAGTGGCAGCATATCCTGAACAACGGATCGGATGTGCCGTTGGCGGAATTCGACCGCATCGCCGCTTATTTCACCGCCCCGCCGTTCGAGACCGGGCTGTCGGAAGAACTCGATCTCGGCGATCCCGATTTCGCGCTTTGGGTCGATCAGAATGTGAAGCCGCACAAGGCGCCGGGCTATGCGATCGTCAACATCAGCCTGAAGCCGGTCGGCGGCATCCCTGGTGATGCGTCGGCCGAGCAGATCGACCTGATGGCCGATCTCGCCGAACGCTATTCGTTCGACGAACTGCGCGTCACCCATGCGCAGAACATCATCCTGCCGCACGTCCGCAAGGCCGATCTCTACGCTTTGTGGCAGACGCTCGATGAGGCGGGGCTGGCCACCGCCAATCTCGATCTGATCAGCGACATCATCGCCTGCCCCGGCCTTGATTATTGCAGCCTCGCCAATGCCCGCTCGATCCCGGTGGCGCAAAAGATCGCGGAACGCTTCGCCGATCTTGGCCGCCAGCGCGAACTGGGTGAGCTGAAGCTCAAGATTTCGGGCTGCATCAACGCCTGCGGCCATCATCACGCCGGCCACATCGGTATCCTCGGCGTCGATCGTAAGGGCACGGAGAATTATCAGCTCCTGCTCGGCGGATCGGGCGCGGAGGATGCGAGCCTCGGCAAGATCACCGGCCCCGGCTTCAACGAAGACGGCATCGTCGACGCGGTCGAACGCGTGACCGACAAATATCTCGCCGTGCGGGAGGAAGGCGAACGCTTCCTCGATACCTATCGCCGCGTCGGTTTCGAACCTTTCAAGGAAGCAATTTATGGCTGATCTCATTCCCGCCGATCTGCGCTTCCGCGACGACGAGCCGACAGAGGAGCCGGCCGTCACGCTTGATGCGTTCCTCGATCAGGCCAATTCCTCGGCTGTGCGGCTGGAGGCTGGGGAGGATGCGCGCGCGCTGTTGCCGCATCTTCACCATATCTCGCTGATCGAGGTCGATTTCCCGCGTTTCCGCGATGGACGCGGCTATTCGTCGGCGCGCATCCTGCGCGAGGCGGGATACAAGGGCGAGTTGCGCGCGGCCGGCGATGTGCTGGTCGATCAGATGGATCATATGCGCCGCTGCGGCTTCGACAGTTTCGCCCCCAACGCCCCGATCGACCCCGAGGTGCTTCAGGCGACGCTCGATCGCTATGCCTTCCGCTACCAGCCCGCCGCCGACGCCGCGGTGCCGGTGTGGAAGCTGCGCCATGGGTGAACCCGCCCGCGTGCTCGACACGATCGACGTGATGCCGGCGTTCGTCGCCGCCGATGCCGATGCCTATGAGGCGCGGTTCGCGGGCGTGTCGACACAGGATATGCTGGCGGAGCTGCTGGCGGGCGAGCTTAAGGGCCGGATCGCGGCGGTTTCCTCGTTCGGCACCGAATCCGCCGTGCTGCTGCACATGATCGCGGAGGTCGATCGCGATGTGCCGGTGATATTCACCAATACGCAGAAGATGTTCGGTGAGACGCTGGAATATCGCGACGAACTTTCAGAGCGGCTCGGCTTCACCGATCTGCGCGTCTATCGCCCCGATCCGCGCATCCTGGCGGCGAAGGACGCCAATGGCCTGCGCTGGTCCTACGATCCCGATGGCTGCTGCGATATCCGCAAGGTGGAGCCGCTGCGCCGCGCGCTTGCGCCGTTCGATGCGTGGATTTCGGGGCGCAAGGGCTTCCAGTCGAAGACCCGTGCGGGAATCCCGCGCTTCGAGATCGACGAAGGCCGGCTGAAGATCAATCCGCTCGCCGATTGGGATCGGGCGCGGCTCGAAGCCTATTTCGAGCAACATGAATTGCCGCATCATCCGCTGGAAGCGGATGGCTATCCGTCGATCGGGTGCAAGCCATGCACGTCGAAGGTGTTGCCCGGCGAAGATCCGCGCGCCGGCCGCTGGCGTGGCTGGGACAAGGTGGAATGCGGCATCCATTTGCCGACCAAGCCCGGTGAGGAGCCGGTATTCTGACGAACGGGCTGTGCCCGAACGCCGGTGGATCGGGGCCGCAGTCCATCGCCGACAATTCCGAGCTGCGGCCAGGTTTTCAGGTGGAGGCACGATGCCACGCGAGAACATCACAGGTCTGGGATGGGCGCTCACCGCCACGATCTGGCTGCTCGCCGGGCTGATGATGCTGAGCACGGTCGTCGGCGGCTGCCTCCCGGAACTCGGCCGCTCCTGCCCCACCGGCGACGAACGCGCGATGACGCTGCTGTGGATCGTTACGGGCGCGCTGGCGCTTAACCTGGGCGTCGCGGCACTAGTGGCCTGTTTGCGGCGGCGCGGCGAGCGGGAAAGCAAACGCCGCTGATTTTCATCCCCCCGTCCTCCGTGATAGATAAGGAGCGCGATCGCGGGAGCAGATTATGACCGATATCAACGTGTCACGGATCACGACGACCCTGTTCGCGGTCGCGATCTTCCTGCTGGTGATGTTCGCAGCGGCCATCATCTCGAAAAATGTGCCGCTGCTCAAAACAACGCTGCTGCTGTTGCAAGGCTTTGCGGTAATTGGCGCGGGCTTCGGATTTTGGGTCGGCATGACGTCCAGAACCCGGCGGCGTTGAGACGGTCGCCCGCTACCGCGATCGTTCGATCGGCGTTCGTGGCGCGCGCGGGGATATTGAACTCAGCTGGGAATATGCGTCCGACATTCGCGGCGCTGATCCACCCGATCAGGCGAACCGGGTGAGCGGGTAAGGATCGACAGATCGCGGCAGGCCCGCGTGCCGACGCGATCCGATGGCCCTGCCACCACGAAACCGGCCTCGCCCGATGTTCCGGCGCTCCATTCCTGCATCTCGCCCGAACGCAGCGCCGCCTCGATCGCGGCGGCACGGCTGATCTTGCTCACGGTCTGGTCGGGCGCGTTTTCAGTCCCGTCGCTATCCGCGGTGGCCGTTTCAGCGGCTTCCGGAGCACGGACAGCCCGATGCACATGGCGGGAAGGCGCCTTGGTCGTCCGATGGGATGTCATTATCGGCACGGAATCCGGCACGGGAAGGCTGACGACATAATCGCCCTTCGCCGGGCCGCCCGTCGCGGCGATCGCGATCCCGCCCGCGCCGACGCACAGAAGCGCGGCAAGGCCGATCGGATACCAGTTCCCGAAACCGCGTCGCTGCGCGGAACGCGTGCCCGCCGCCTCCGCACCATAGCGATGCTCCTCGCGGACGATATTCAGCGGGCCGAAACTGATCGTGGTCCGGCGGAGAACCTGATGCACGGCTGGCGCGCCGTGCGGCGAATGCGGTCGCTGATCGAAATTGATGCTCACCAAACATCTCCCGCGCTCGATACAAACCGGCAACGCGACTCGTGGTCATGCTTCTGCTTGAGCGGCGGCACGATCACCCGCGGGCACGCGCCTGACAAGGCCAAAGCGGGCCGGACGCGCATTTAATATGCCGTCCCGTTCTTGTGCGTATATCGCCCGCTGGCCCCATCGAGCGCGAGATCGATGTCGGGGTAATGACAGGTCGAGGTCTCGGGCACGCCCCACACGACGAACACGCACCCGCCCGCGCCGCCGATCAGATGATGGCCGTTGCCGTCACCCTTTGGAAAAGCAACGCAATCGCCGGGCGCCAGCGACGTTTCGCCGCCATTGTCGATGAGCGTCGCCGCGCCGCTCAGCATGACGAGGAACTCATCCTCTCCCTCGTGCCAATGTCGCTGGCTCGACCATGCGCCCTCCGGCAGTTCGACGTGGCTGACGTTGAAATCGGTGATCCCGCCCGCGCCCTCCAGCCGGCGATAGACGCGTGCGCCGGCGGCCTGATCGAATGGCGCGGGATAGCCACTACCGGTCTGCCCAGGAATCTTCGCGAGGTCGATCCGTGGCATCCTCCGCCCTTTCTCAATAGCCGGCGTAATCGCTGAAGCGCGTGATAGTCGGGTCAAAGCGGAGCACCACCTTGCCGGTGGAGCCGTGACGCTGCTTGGCCACGATCAGTTCGGCGAGGCCGAACACGCGTTCCATGTCGCTCGCCCATTTGGCGTGATCCTCGAACACGCGGCTGTCGTCGCCCTCCATCGGGCGCTTCGGCTCTTTCTGCCCGACGTAATAATCCTCGCGGAACACGAACCACACCATGTCGGCGTCCTGCTCGATCGAGCCGGATTCGCGAAGATCGGAAAGCTGCGGGCGCTTGTCCTCACGCTGCTCGACGGCGCGGCTGAGCTGGGACAGCGCCAGCACCGGCACGTTCATCTCCTTCGCCAGCGTCTTCAGCCCGCGCGAAATCTCCGAGATTTCCTGCACGCGATTGCCATCGCCGGTCTTGCCGCTGCCGGTGAGCAGCTGGAGGTAATCGACCACCACCAGCCCCAGCTCGTTATTGTGGCGCCGCTGGAGCCGCCGGACGCGGGTGTGCAGCGCGCTGATCGACAGGCCGCCGGTATCGTCGATGAAGAACGGCAGATTTTCCAGCTCCGCCGCCGCCGTGGCGAGCTTTTCGAATTCCGCGCGGCTGATCTTGCCCATGCGCAGCGCTTCCGAGCTGATCCCCGATTGCTCGGCAAGGATACGCGTCGCGAGCTGATCGGCGGACATTTCGAGGCTGAAGAACGCGACCTTCGCGCCGACCGATTGTGACGGCGGGATGCCATCCGCCATGTCGCGCATCCAGCGGCGCGCGGCGTTGAAGGCGATGTTGGTGGCGAGCGAGGTCTTGCCCATGCCGGGGCGGCCGGCAAGGATCATCAAGTCCGAATGGTGCATGCCGCCGATCTTTGAATTGACCGAATCGAGCCCCGTGGTGACGCCCGAGAGGTTGCCGCCCGAATTGAGCGCGCGCTCCGCCATCTTCACCGCCATGGTGGTGGCCTGAACGAACGTCTTGACGCTGTTCTCCGCGCCACCATCGCCGGCGACCTTGAACAGCTCCTCCTCCGCCGCCTCGATCTGCGCGCGCGGATTGACCTCCTCGGATGTATCCATCGCGCGATCGACCAGCGTGCGCCCGACGGACACCAGCGCACGGAGCATAGCAAGGTCGTAAATCTGCTGCGCGAACTGGCGCGCGCCGATCAGGCCGGCGCCCGATCCGGTGAGGCTGGCGAGATAGGCCGGCCCGCCCAGTTCCTTCATCCCCTCATCCGCGTCAAACATCGGGCGCAGCGTCACCGGGGTGGCGAGCATGTCGTTGCCGCGCAGCGTCTTGATCGCGGCGAAGATGCGGCCGTGCAGCGGCTCGTAGAAATGGCTCGGATCCAGCCGGTCGGCGATGTCGTCCGCCAGGCGATTGTCGATCATCATCGCGCCCAGCAGCGCGGCTTCCGCCTCGACGTTGCGCGGCAAGTGGATCGGCTCGGCGGGATTTGCCGCCGGGTTCTGGAACGCGAGAGTGGCCATCCGGCCAGCTTCTACGCCCGCACCGCGCTCGGCTCAAACCGGATTGCGTCAAATGATGTGGATAAGGCGGCCGGATTGTCGCGGGCCAAGTTCGTCTCTATCGCAACGACAATGGCCGATCCGCGGATCATTGATGTCGAACTGGACGAGCGCACGATCCTGTGGCGCTCCGCTGATATCGAGCAGGAGCGGCGGATCGCGATCTTCGATCTGATCGAGGGCAATCATTTCGCGCCGCGGCGCGCGCATCCCGACGGTTATGCCGGCCCCTATCGCCTTGCGCTTTCGGTGGAGGAAGGTCGGCTGGCGATGGCGATCCGGCGCGAGGATGGCGCCCCGCTGGAGACGCATATCATCGCGATGGGCCGGTTCCGTCGCCCGATCCGCGACTATTTCGCGATCTGCGACAGCTATTTTCAGGCGATCCGCCAATCGACCCCGCAACAGATCGAGACGGTCGACATGGCCCGCCGGGCGATTCACAATGACGCGGCCGAGCTGCTCAAGGAACGGCTCATCGACAAGATCGAGATCGATTTCGATACGGCGCGCCGCTTGTTCACGCTCATCTGCGTGCTGCACATCAAGGGTTGAATGTAATGTGGGGGTTGGGGCGTTTCGTGCTGATCGTGGCTGCGCTTGCGTTGGCGGGCGTGGCGGCGTGGCAATATGCGACGCGCTGGCATCCCTCGGTCGAACGCTATCCGGTGCAGGGCGTCGACGTCAGCGCCAGTGATGGCGAGATCGAGTGGAACGCCGTCTCCGCCGCCGGGGCCGATTTCGCCTATGTCGTGGCGACGCACGGCATGAACCAGCGCGATCAGGCGTTCGAGACGAACTGGCACGGAGTCGAGACGGCCGGGATGCGGCGTGGTGCGATCCACGTCTATTCCTTCTGCCAGCCGGCGCGCGAACAGGCCAATGCGTTCAACACCTTCGTCCCTGCCGATTCGGGTGCGCTGCCGGTGGCGATCGACATCAGCTACGATCCCGGCTGCGCGATCCGGCCCGAGCGCGACGCTTTGCTCGCGGATTTACGGCTCCTCGCCACCACGATCGAGGCACATATGCGCAAGCCCGTGCTGCTGCGCATCGCACGCGCGGTGGAATCGGATTATGACATCAGCACCGCTTTGCCCCGCAATCTGTGGGCGAGCGGCAATTTCCTCGCGCCTTCCTATGCGGCCCGGCCGTGGCGGATGTGGCGCGCCAACGACATGCGCCGGGTCGACGGTATCGACGGCCCCGCCAATTGGGACGTCGCCGCACCATGACCGCCAATATCCGTGATCGCGCCGCGCTGATCGCCGCCGCCCGCGCTGCCGCGCTTCACGCCCATGCACCCTATTCGCGCTTCGCGGTCGGCGCCGCGCTGCTGATGCGTGACGGATCGGTGGTGACCGGCGCGAACTTCGAGAATGCGAGCTACGGCCTGTCGCTCTGTGCCGAGACGGTCGCGGTGGCCAGCGCCAGCGCGGCAGGGCGATTGAACGATATCGTCGAAGTCGCGGTGATCGGCGGAATGATGGACGCGACTGGCACCCCAACCGGCACCGGCATCGTCAACCCCTGCGGCCGCTGCCGTCAGGTGCTCAACGAGGCCGCGCAAATGGGTGGCTGCGATCTGATCATCCATTGCGGCGCGGCGGAGGGCGATGCGGTGGTCACCTATCGCCTTTCCGAATTGCTGCCCGATGCGTTCGGGCCGGCCGATCTCGGCATCGTGCCGCGATCGGCCGACTGAGGCCGCTTATTCCTGCACGGCGTTGGCGCTGGCGTCGCCCAGATCGGAGCCGCCATCGACGTTCAGGATCGTGCCGGTAATATATTTCGCCTCCGCGCTGGCGAGGAAGATCGCCGCGTCGGCGATATCCTTTTTCGCGCCGTAATCACGCAGCGCGAGCCGCCCCTTGATCTGCTGCTCGCGCTCCGGATCGGCGAGCCGGCGCATCCCCTCGGTATCGCCGATCGGCCCCGGCGAGATAGCGTTGACCCGGACGCCCGCCGGCCCCCATTCGAGCGCGAGGCATTTGGTCACCATGTTGACGCCCGCCTTGGCCGCGCACGCATGAATCTGAAAGCTCATCGGATGGACGGCCTGCCCGGCGGTGATCGCGATCAGCGAAGCCCCGGGCTTCACGATATGGTCCCAGCTAGCGCGGAACACGTTGAACGTGCCGAGCAGATCGATATCGACCACCGTCTTGAAGGCGTTGGCGCTCAGCTTCGTCGCGGGCGCGAGGAAATTGCCCGCCGCACCGGAGATCAGCACGTCGATCGGCCCATGCGCCGCCACCGCCTGCGTATAGGCAGCCTCCAGCCCCGGATAGTCGCGGACGTCACAGGCAATCCCCAGCGCTTCGGCGCCCGCGTCGCGCAACTCCTGTGCCGCCGCCTGGATCTTGTCCTCGCTGCGGCTCAGGATGGTTAGCTTTGCGCCCTCCGCTGCGAAACCGTGCGCGATCCCCAGATTGATCCCGCTGGAGGCGCCCGCCACGAATACGTGCTTACCCGCGAAACGCTTGGTCATGCCTAATCCTCTTCCGATCTTTTCACGATCGGCGATGGACAAAGGGGAGCGGGATTTCAAGTCGGCGTCGGCGCGCCTGTTGGTACGGGTGGTCGGACTCGAACCGACAATCTGTTACCAGAGGCGGATTTTGAGTCCGCTGCGTCTACCAGTTCCGCCACACCCGCATGCCGACCGGCGTTTAGGCGCCAGAGATCGAACGAGGCGAGCCTATAAGAGAGCTTTTCGGGGATTTCCAGACAAGAAGTGATGCTCGATGACAGTTCGATCGCGCCGGTCAGCGGAACAGTTTGTCGATATATTCGGCGCCGATCCCCACGCGATCGTAATGCGCGCGCGCATCCGCGATATAATCGTGAACATCGTAATGGCCGACGCTGTCGCCGTTTTCGTCAAGCCAGATCAGCGGCCCGGTGACGATGAACAGGATCTTCGTCGGCACGCCGGTGTCATAGGCCACCAGCGTGTGTCCCTCGCCGGGGCTCTCGTAAACGAAATCCCCGGCGCTGGCGGTCCAGTCATGCTCCAGATAGCCCCATTGCCCCTGGATCGTATAAGCGAACACCTGATGCGGATGATAATGCCGGTTCACGAGCCCGGCCTCCTTCGCCATCAATATGTCGGCCCACATGTTCCGCTGCGGCGATATCCACAGCGGGCGTGAAAAGACCGTCGGGCTGAGCGGAAAATAGTGAAGCTCGTCATCCGTGGCCGCGTCCGGAATATAGGTTTCCGGCATCGCATCCGTGCGGAACACCCGCGCGATCGGCGGGATATCCTTCCAGAATTCGCTGGTCGCGGCCCGGGACATGGCGGTTACTTGATCTTTTCCAGCTCGCCCTGAACCTGCTTGAGCAGATCGTCGGTGATGCTGCCCTGGCTCATCGGCGCGAGCTGGCTCAGCGTCATTGTCTTGAACTGGTCATAGGCCGGATGGCCGAGCAGTTGCGGCATCAATTTGTCGATCACCGCCTTGCTGCGCGGATCACCCGCGAGCGTCTCGATCGAGCTTCCGTCCACCGTGAAAGCAGCCTGTGTCGCCGCCGGTGCGGCGGGCGCGGTCTGGGCGACCGCAGGCGCGGCGAACGCCATCATCAGCGCCAATGCAACAATCTTCTTCATACACCCTCTCCTTCTGGATATCAGCGGCGCGCGGCGACAGCCGTCACCTCGAATTGCAGTGACGGCCCGGCGAGCCCTTCGACCACCACCAACGTCTCGGCCGCGCGCGGCTGCTTGCCCCCGGCGAGCTTGGCCAGCGCCTTGCGGAAGTGGGCGCGCACCGCATTGGCGTCGTTACCCTTCTTCACATACATCTTGTATTTGACGAGATCGGCGGTGGAGAGGCCCGCCGCGCGCAACGCGCCCGCGATCTTTCGCGCGGACGCGTCAACCTGTTCCATCACATCGGGCGACACCTTGCCGCCGTGATCGAAATCCACGCCCTCCATCCCCGCGACGAACACCAATGAGCCGGCCTGCACCGTCTTGGCGATATCCATCGGCATTTCGGTGAACGGCACGCGCTTCAGCGTCGCGGGATCGTCCTTCGCGGCGATCGCGTCGATTTCCAGCAGGAAGCCCGGCACCGCCATGCCATCGACCAGCACCAAAGTACCGACGCTCGGATGCTCCTTCAGCCCCGGCGAATATTTGCGCGTCGCGGCGTGAAACTTCTCGATCACGTTGATCGGATCGGTGCCGCGCGTGACATAGAGATTGTGCGAGATCATGTTGCCGACCGTCAGCCCGGCCTTCTTCATCGCCCCGTCGAGCTTGGCGACGATCACGTCGATCTGCTCGTCGATGCCGGGCACGAGCTTGCCATTCTGGAAATCCATCGCTTCCAGCCCGGCGGTGAACACCACGGGGCCGGTGCCGATCGTCTCGACGA
This sequence comes from Candidatus Sphingomonas colombiensis, assembly GCA_029202845.1. NCBI lineage: Bacteria > Pseudomonadati > Pseudomonadota > Alphaproteobacteria > Sphingomonadales > Sphingomonadaceae > Sphingomonas > Candidatus Sphingomonas colombiensis. The sequence goes on from CP119315.1 coordinate 799,166, forward strand.
TTTCCTTCGGCCCGAAGGTGAAGGGGATGCGCTTGAAGTCGGCCGCCTTGCCCGGCCCGGCGAACAGATCGACCGCGACCAGCGTGTTCTTGTCGGCGAATTCAGGCACACGGACGATCGTGCCGACGCTCGGCTGACCCACCAGACTTGGCGCAAGCTTGCGCGCATCGGCATGGAAACGGCCAAGCACATCCATCGGCGAGGCCGCGCCGTCCTTCAGATAGATGGTGTGCTGCATCATGTTGCCGATGCCGCCCGCGCCGGCTTTGCGCAGCCGCGCGTCCATTGTCTTCACGATCTCATCGACCTGATCGAGCGCGGTGCCGTGCGTGCCCATGGCCGCCGAGGGGAAGACGAGCCCGCCCGCCGCGACCACATCGGGGGCGGCAGCAGCGGCGGGAGCCTTAGCCGGCTTGGAGGCGGCAAGCGCGGGGGCAGCGGCACAGGCCAGCAGCATACCGAAAGCGAAAGTCTTACGCATGGTCCGTCGTTCCCTTGTAAATAATGTTTCAGATCAAATACTTTTCGCCACCCTCGTCAGCGCGGGATGATCGGCAGCAGCACATGGCTGGGATAACGGGCGGAATGGAGCACCTGCTGGCGCGCGACCGCCATTCGCGTGCCGGTCGCGGGATCTTCCCCGGTGTTCAGATTGCGATCGAAGCGCGGGAAATTGCTGCTCGTCACCTCGACGCGGATGCGGTGCCCCGGCAGGAAGGCGTTGCTCGACGCCCACATATCGATGTCATATTCATAGACCCTGCCCGCCTCGATCGGCGATGCCGGCGTTTCCCAGCCCTTGCGATAACGCGCGCGGATGATGCCATCCTGGATGTTGCGCGCGTAGCCGCTGGGATCGACATCGATCAGCCGCACCACCCAATCGGTGTCCGGCGCGGAACTCGCCGCATAGAGCTTCGCGCGGATCGGCCCGCTCACCTCGACCGTCTTGTCCAGCACCGGCCCGGTGAACACCAGAACGTCCGCCCGCTTCTCGACCGAGCGGTGATCGTGCGCGCCTGACGGCACCGAGGAGCAACAGATATTGCCGCCCAGCGTCGGCACCGGATTGGCGGGATCGTAATCATAACGATCGCCGTCCGCGCCCGTCGGCTTGGCGGTGGACAGCGTGCCATTGCCGTCCGCCGTATTCGCGTTGCCGCCGCTCGCGAGATAATAAGGCGTGTAGCGCGTGCGCTTGAGCGGCCATTCGTTCTCGGCGCGCCATTTGTTCTCGCCCATCACGAAGATGCGCACCGGCGGATCCTTGTCCGCGCCGTTGTCCACGCCCTTCAGCCAGTGATCGTGCCAGCGCAGATAGAGCAGATTGCCGTTGAGATCTGCATCCGCGCCATAATCCACGTCATCGGCGGTCGCCATGCCGCCAAAGCCGCCCTTGCGCGGCGCGACCGTCTTGAAGTGCGTCCACGGGCCGATCACGATCCGCTTCTGCGCGCGGGCAAGCGCGGTGCTGCCGTTGTTCTTTATCGCGGCATGATCGCCAAGCGCGCCGCGCAGGAAGATGTCATACCAGCCACTGACCACCAGGGTCGGGATGCCGATCTTCGCCGCATCTTTTTCGAAGCTGATCCCGTTCCAATAGGAATCCGAACGCAGCGGATGCTCCAGCCAGTCGCGATAAGGCTGATCGACCTTATATGCCGCCGAATCCGCCGTTCCGAGCGGCAGATGCGCATAGGCTTCGGGCTTGGTGAAAGCGCCGCCGCCGTCGGTGGTGCGATCATGCACCGTCCCCGCGCCCCATGGCAGCGAGAAGCCGAGGATGAACGCGCCGTCGCTATAGACCCAATGGTTGTAGATATCGGTGGTGGTCACATCGGTCGCCACCGCCTTCAGCGCAGGATGGCCGCCGATCGCCTGCGTCAGCCCGGTATAGCCGAGATAGGAGCCGCCCAGCGTGCCGAGCTTGCCGCTGCTCCACGGCTGCGTCGCGGCCCAGGCATCGGTGTCATAACCGTCCCGCGCCTCATGCCGGTAAGTGTAGTAATCGCCACCCGAGGCGAAGCGCCCGCGCACATCCTCGTTCACCACGACATAGCCGCGCTCGGCATACCAGGTGGAGTTCGCGATCTCGTCCGGCGAAGCTTTGTTATAGGGCGTCCGCAACACGATCACCGGGAACTTGCCGGGCGCGTCGGGGCGATAGACGTCGGCGGCGAGCTTCACCCCGTCACGCATCGGCACGGGGACATTCTTCTCGATCACCACCTTGTAGCGCGCGTCGGACAGGCCGGGCTCGCCCTTCTTCGCCCAGTCAGGCCCCTTGAGCGGCTCCGCCACCCCCATCGATGCCGTGCCGAGCAACGCGACGAGAACCAGATTACGGACCTTCATCGACACCCCTCCCCAATAATTTTCCGTCGCCGTTCACCCGGCGCGATTGATCATCCTGACAAGCCGCGTGAGCGTATCGAGCACCGGCGTCGCCACCCCGTGCGCCGCGCCCTTTTTGGCCAGCTGCCCCGCGATCGAGTCGATCTCCGTCGGCCGGCCGGCGAGCACGTCCTGCAACATCGATGGCTGATGCGGCCCGTGTTCGGCCCATGCGTGCGCGATGATCGCGCGCACCCGCGCCTGATCGACCGGCACGCCGCACGCCGCCGCGACCGCGAACGCTTCACCCATAATCGCCTCCGCGAGCGGCCCTCCGTCCGGGTGGCCCGCCATCCCACCCACCGTCTGCCGGGTGAGCGCGGCGACCGGGTTCATCACCGTGTTGAAGATCACCTTTTCCCAGATCGCGGTGGCGACCTCGGGATCGGCATGGGCCTCGATCCCCGCCTTGCTCAACGCCGTGGCGATTTGTTCCAGCGCGGGGTCCGCCGTGCCGGATTGGCTCCACAGCCGGACATGGCCCTTGCCATGCGACCCGACATGCCCCGGCCCCTTCAAGTCCGCCGGCACATCCGTCATCCCGATCGCGACCGGCACGCCGGGCAGTGCGTCGGCGATCCGCTCGCCGGTGCCCAGCCCGTTCTGGAGCGTCAGCGCCCATGTGTCGGGGCCGGTGAGATGCGCGGCGGCCTCCAGCGCGTCGGCGGTGTGATAGCCTTTGGTGAAGACGATCAGCAGGTCGACCGGCCCCGCGAACGCATCCGCCGTCCCGGCCCTTATCCCGGTAACGATCAGCCCGCCCTCATCCAGATCGAGCCGCAGCCCATCGCGATTGATCGCGGCGATGTGCGGCGGGTTCACATCGACGAGCCGCACATCGTGCCCGGCAAGCGCCAGCCGCCCGCCGAACAGGCTGCCCATCGCGCCCGCGCCGATCACCGCGATCTTCATGGCCCCTCCCCTTCCGAGCCGATCAGCGCGGCGGCTGCGCCGGGGCGGGTTGCGGCTGGCGCTGATTTTCGAGCGACAGCGGCGACCCCGCCGACGAGGAATTGGCGGCCGCGCTCGGGTCCATGCCCTTGGTCGAGTAACGATCCGTATCCGCCTGGGTCCACGGCCGGCCTGTCACCGGGTTGGGATAGGGGAATGGCGGCACATAATGGCCCGGATAGGCGTCATATGGCGCCGATTGCGGCGCATCGGGCGGGAAATCCTTGCTCGGCCCGTTGTTGCCGAACGACGATTGCGCCCAGCCCTTGTCATATGGCGTGAAATAGGTGCCGTACCAGCGCATCATGCTGAACTTCCACACGCCGTTTTCCTTGACGTAGCCGATGTCATAGGTGCCCTCGGCCCACAGCCCCATCTTCTGCCACATGCCGATCTGGATGAAGGCGCGCCAGCGACCCGTCGCGGTCTTGCCGTCAGGCGCGACATTGGTGACGCCCTGCAGCACCATATGGTTGGATAGCTCACCATCGGCGAGCCCCAGATGATTGCGACCGATCACCTTGGTGAATAGCGTGTCGACGCCTTTGGCGCCCTTGTAAACGCCGCGCCCAGATATCTCGACCACCGCATTCTTCGAGAACAGCGGGACGACCTCACCCCACACCTTCTTGTCGATATAATAGCCGTAAGCGCGGGTGAGGTTTTCGATCTGCGCGCGATCCTCCAGCAGCGTGGCGCGCTTTTCCAGCACGGCGATGCGAGCGTCTATGCTCTTGGCCGATTGCGCCGACGCCGGAATGGCGGCCACGGCGGTTGCCACGATCGCGCCGGCAACTCCCGCGCGCATCCAGGTCCTGATATGCATCATCGTCACTCCGATCACTGTGCGGGCTTGGGGGTCGGCGCGGGCGGCATCGCCGATCCCGGCTGGATCGGCGGCCCGGCGGGGGCGGGCGACATGCCCGTCGTCGAGTATTTGCGGCTTTCCTCGATCGTCCACGGCTTGCCCGTCACCGGGTTCGGATAGTGGAACGGCGGCACATAATGCCCCGGATAGACGTCATACTGGACAGACTGCGGCGCGTCGGGCGGCGCATCCTTGCTCGGCCCGTTATTCGGCCGCGCACCCTGCGCCCAGCCCTGCTCATACGGCGCGTAGAAGGTGGCGTAGAAGTGCATGTCGCTGAACTTCCAAACGCCGTTTTCCTTCACATATTCGTTCTCGTAAGTCCCCTCTGACCAGATGCCGAACATCTTGTGCTGGCCGATCTGGACGAAGGCGCGCCAGCGGCCCTTCGCCGTCTTGCCGTCGGGCGCCACATCGGTGACGCCTTGGAGGATCATATGGTTGAACAGCCCGCCGGGACGCAGGCCGATCTGGCCGCCCCCCATCGATTGCAGGAACAGGCGCTGCACGCCTTCCTTGCCGCGATAGACACCGCGCCCGGCGATCTCGACGCGTGCATTGTCGGAGAACAGGTCGGCGACCTCGTTCCAGATCTGCTTGTCGACATAATAGCCATAAGCGCGGGTGAGATTGTCGATCTGCGCGCGATCCTCCAGCCGCTCGATTCGCGTTTCCAGCGCGGCGAGCTTGCGCTCGGCGGCGGTTTGCGCGGTCGCGGCCGACGAAACCGTCACGGCCGCCACAGCAGCGGCGGCGAGCAGCGCGCCCTTACCCGCATTACGCAATGAAAGCGGCGATTCGGCCATCAGTCCCTCCCTCGTAATTTCCGGCTTCGGGCCGGCGTTCGTTGCGTGATCGCTACCAGCAACGAACGCAACAAACAAGTTTGATCTCACACTAGTTTCTGTTAGGCTGGTTCCAACGAGAATAGCGGCGGCGGCTTTTCCGCCACGCGGAATTAAGGTTCGGGGGAGGCGACTCGTGGTCCAACGCGATGCTTTGCAATCACATCGCTTGTCAGACGCGCTGGCAGGCAACGACCATGGTCGCGCCCAATCCAGAATCATCAAGGGAGGGATGCCGATGAATAACACGCTGAAATACGCCAGTGCCGCGCTGTTGGCCGCCTGCGCGCTGCAACCGCTTGCCGCCGCCGAGCCGAAACAGGGGCCGAAACCAACCACCGCGCCGGTACAAAGTCTGCCGGTGCTGAGTTCGGTTGGCGTGCAGGCGGTGATGAACGCCGCGATCGCCAAAGCCACGTCGAACGGCTGGGGCTCGTCGATCGCGGTGGTCGACAATGCCGGCAAGCTGCTCGCCTTCCACCGCACCGATGGCGCACCGATGGGCACGATCGACACCGCGCTCGGCAAGGCGACTACCGCGATCATGTTCAAGGCGCCGACCGCGATGATCAGCCAGATGGTGTCGCAGAATGCGGCAATGGCCACGATCCCCGGCGTGGTCGCCGTCCCGGGCGGCTATCCGATCACCTACAACGGTCAGGTGATCGGTGCGATCGGCGTCAGCGGCGGCATGGCTGGCGAGGATGATGTCATCGCCAAGGCCGGGATGGATGCGCTGCCCGGCGGGATGGCCGCCGCCAAATGAGCAGGTTCGCCGCCGAACACGGCATCGATTTCGATATCGGAAAGGCGATCGATGCGGGGCGCTGGACCGGCTACCAAAAGCTGGTCCTGCTCCTCGTCGGATGCGCGGTGATCTTCGACGGGTTCGACAACCAGTCGCTTGGATTCGCCGCGCCCGCGATCATCAAGGATTGGGGCATATCCAAGGAGATGCTGTCGCCGGTGATGGCGATCGGCCAGTTCGGGATGATGTTCGGCGCCGCGCTCGGCGGCATGATCGGCGATCGCTTCGGTCGCAAGACCGCGCTGGTCGGCAGCGTGCTGACGTTCGGCGTGCTGACCGGCTGCATCGCCTTCTCTAACAGCCTGTTCGTGATCGGCGCGTTGCGGCTGGTGGCGAATATCGGGCTTGGCGCCGCCTTCCCCAACGCCGCCGCGCTCGTTTCGGAATACACCCCCGCGCGCAACCGCAGCCTTGGCGTGACCGCGAGCATCGTATGCGTGCCGCTGGGTGGCGTGGTGGGCGGGCTGATCGCGGCGCAGGTGCTGCCGATCTTCGGCTGGCGCATGTTGTTCGCCGCTGCCGGCGGCGCGACGCTAACGGTCGCGCTGCTTCTTATCCTGTGCCTGCCGGAATCGACGCGCTTCCTGCTGCGCCGTGAAGGCGACACCCCCAGATTGCGCAAGCTGCTCGCGCGCGTCGGCCTAGACGTGCCCGCCGATGCGCGACTGGTGGATATCGGCGAGCAGGATGAGGGCCAGCATGGCAAGTCGCCCCTGGCCGCGCTGTTTTCCGGTGCATGGCGGCATGACACGATCGCGCTGTGGGCGGCGTTCGGTGCATGCCTGTTCGCGGTCTATACCGCGTTCAGCTGGCTGCCGACGATGCTGTCCGATGCGGGGTTCGATCTCGCCTTTTCCAGTCAGGGCCTCACCGCCTTCAACATCGGCGGGGTTATCGCCGCGCTGACCGGCGCGTGGCTGATCGGGCACAAGGGCTCGAAGCTGCCGATGGTCGTGATGGCGATCGGGGGCGTGCTGGGGGCCGGCGTGATGCTCGCCACCCCGCTCGATCCCGCCGGATCGCATCTGATGCTGATCCTGATCCTCGGCATCGAGGGCGCGTTCATCAACGGCGTCCAGACTACACTCTATGCGCTCGCGGCGAACGTCTATCCCACCGCGATCCGCGCCACCGGTGTCGGCAGCGCGACCAGCGTCGGGCGGATCGGCGCGATCGCCAGTTCGTTCGGCGGCGCGCTTGCGCTCCACGCGCTCGGGGCAACCGGGCTCAGCCTGATGCTGCTCGTCGCGATGGGCGCCACCGCGATCGCACTGCTGAGCGTCCACCGCCACTTCCAGCCAGCCCATTCCAACGGAGTTTGATGATGACCGTCCAATTGCTGATCGACGGCGAAAGCGTCGCCGCCACCGGCAATGCCACGTTCGAGCGGCTCGATCCCGCCGGCCAACGCGTGGCGACGACCGCCGCCGCCGCCACGCTGGATGACGCGCGCCGCGCGTGCGAGGCGGCCAGACGCGCCTTCCCCGCATGGTCGAAAATGGGGCCGAACGCGCGGCGTGACCTGTTGCTGCGCGCCGCCGATGCGCTCGCCGCGCGGGGGGACGAATTCGCCGCGTTGATGCGGGCCGAAATCGGCGCGACGCGCGGCTGGGCGGCGTTCAACGTCAAGCTCGCCGCCGGGATATTGCGCGAGGCGGCCGCGATGACGACGCAGATTTCGGGCGAGGTGATCCCGTCTGACAAGCCCGGCACGATTGCGCTGGCGGTGCGACAGGCGGCGGGCGTCAGCCTTGGCATCGCGCCATGGAACGCGCCGGTGATCCTGGCGGTGCGCGCGATCGCGATGCCGCTCGCCTGCGGCAATAGCGTGATCCTCAAGGCGTCCGAAATCTGCCCCGCCACGCATCGGCTGATCGGGCAGGTGCTGCATGACGCAGGGCTGCCCAAAGGCGTCGTCAATGTGCTCACCAATGCGCCCGCCGATGCCGGCGCGCTGGTGGAGGCGCTGATCGCGCACCCCGCGGTGCGCCGCGTGAACTTCACCGGATCGACCAAGGTGGGCCGGATCATCGCCGAAGTCTCCGCGCGCCATCTGAAGCCCGCGCTGCTCGAACTTGGCGGCAAGGCCCCGTTCGTCGTGCTCGACGATGCCGATCTCGATGCGGCGGTCGATGGCGCGGCGTTCGGCGCATTCATGAATCAGGGTCAGATCTGCATGTCGACCGAGCGGATCGTCGTCGATGCCAAGGTGGCCGACGATTTTGCCGCAAGGATGAAGCGCAAGGCCGAAAGCCTGCGCGCGAGCGGGGTGGACGATGGCGCCGCGCAGCTCGGCACGTTGGTTAGCTGCGCGGCCGTCGCAAAGGTGAGCGAGCTGATCGCGGACGCGGTGGAGCATGGCGCGACATTGCTTACCGGCGGTGCCAGCGATGGCCCGGTGATGCAGCCGGCGGTGCTCGATCACGTCACCCCGGCGATGCGCATCTATGCCGAAGAATCGTTCGGCCCGGTGGTCACCATCGTCCGCGCGGAAGGCGACGACGCGCTGGTGGCGGTGGCCAACGATACCGAATTCGGCCTGTCCTCCGCCGTGTTCGGCCGCGACATCCGCCGCGCGCTCAACGCGGCGCAGCGCATCCAGTCGGGCATCTGCCACATCAACGGCCCGACGGTGCACGACGAGGCCCAGATGCCCTTCGGCGGCGTCAAGGACAGTGGCTACGGCCGCTTCGGCGGCAAGGCGGCGATCGCCGAATTCACCGATCTGCGCTGGATCACCATCGAGGACGAGCAGCATTACCCGTTCTGATCAGCCCGACGGCCGCGCACTTCAGCAAAATTTCACACCAGGAAATAACGAAATGTACACAGCGAGCACTGCCTTCCTCGAAGCCCTGACGGAAGCAGGCGTCTCTTATATCTTCGCCAATTTCGGCAGCGACCATCCGGCGCTGGTGGAGGCGATCGCGGAAGCACGGGCTAACGGACGCAAGATCCCCAAGGTGATCACCGCGCCGTTCGAGATGGTCGGCCTGTCGGCCGCGCAGGGGTTCGCGCAGGTCACCGGCAAGCCGCAGGCAGTGGTGGTGCATGTCGAATGCGGCACGCAATCGCTCGCTGGCGCGGTGCACAATGCCGCCAAGGGGCGCGCGCCGGTGCTGATCTTCGCCGGCCTCTCGCCCTTCACGCAGGAAGGCGAATTGAAGGGCAGCCGCAACGAATTCATCCAATGGATTCAGGATGTTTACGATCAGCGCGGCATCGTCCGCGAATATATGAAATATGACAATGAGTTCCGCACCGGAACCAACGTCAAGCAGATCGTCCATCGCGCGATGCAATTCGCCAACAGCGATCCCAAGGGTCCGGTCTATCTGGTCGGCGCACGCGAGGTGATGGAGGAAACCGTCGAGCCGGTGACGATCGACATGGCGCATTGGCAACCGGTCCAGCCGGGTGCGCTGCCCGCCGAAGGCGTCGCGACGATCCTCTCCGCGATCGCCGGCGCGAAACGGCCGATCGTCGTCACCTCCTTCGCCGGGCGTAACCCGGAAGCGGTGGGCGAACTGGTGCGCTTCTGCGAGGCGCTGGGCGTCGGCGTGCTGGAATCGGTGCCGAGCGCGCTCAATTTCCCGCACAGCAATGCGCTCTATCAGGGCAGCCACTGGAACCACCCGTTCCAGAATGCGGTGCTGGCGGAGGCGGACGTGGTGCTGGTGCTCGACAGCGACGTGCCGTGGATTCCCACGGTCAGCCGCCCGCGCGACGACGCGCGCATCTTCCACATCGACGTCGATCCGCTCAAACAGTCGATGCCGCTCTGGTATATCCCCGCCGTCCAGTCGTTCCGCGCCGACGCGGCGACGGCATTGCGCCAGCTCAATCAGGGCATCGCGGCGCTGGCTGTTGATTCCGCCCACGTGGCGGCGCGGCGAGATCATTTCGCCGGCCTTCACCAGCAACGCGCCGCGTGGCTCGCCGAGCGCGAAAAGCCGGCCGAGCATCTGACGACCGAACATGTGATGGCGCGGCTGCGCACGATGCTCGGCGACGACAGCATTGTCCTCAACGAAGGCATCACCAACTATCCCGAGATCTTGAACCATATCGCGCCGGACAATCCCGGCACCTTCTTCGCCAGCGGGGGCGGGTCGCTCGGCTGGAACGGCGGGGCGGCGATCGGCGCCAAGCTCGCCGCGCCGGAGAAAACGGTCGTCGCGGTGACGGGCGACGGCTCATACATGTTTTCCGTGCCCTCATCGGTTCACTGGATGGCGCGGCACTACAAGGCGCCGTTCCTGCACATCGTGCTCAACAATCGCGGGTGGAAGGCGCCGCGCTTCTCCGCGCTCGCGGTGCATCCGAACGGCTATGCCGCGAATACCGACGATCTCGACGTCAATTTCGATCCGCCGCCGGATTATGCCGGCATCGCGGCGGCGGCGGGCGGCGCTTACGCCCGCGCCGTGAAGGAGGTCGCCGAGGTGGACGAGGCACTGACCGAAGCGCTCCGCGTGGTGCGCGAAGAGGGTCGCTGCGCGGTGCTCGACATCTGGCTCCCGCGCGACTGATCCCCCTCCCCCGGCTTGAGCGATTGCCCCGCGTGCCCCACCGGCGCGCGGGGCTTTTGCTTACTTGCGCGCGGCACCGATGCGTGACTGAATGGCCCCATGAGCGATATCCGGGGCAACGCGCTTGTCGTCGGCGGCACCGGGATGCTGGCGCGCGCGACGGACTGGCTGGCGGAACGATCCGACCGCACATTGCTCGCCGCTCGCCACGCATCGCGCGCGGCCTCTACCGATCGTCGCTTCGAACCACTGGATATCGATTGGAACAGCCCGTCGTTTGAACGCGACCTCACCGCTGCGGTGACACGTCTGCGGCCACTACGCCACGCGCTATTGTGGTTTCACGATCCGAGCCCGGCGCTGACATGGCTGGCGCCGCTGCTCGGCCAGGCGCGAACGGTCATCCTGCTCGGCAACCTCTCCGGGACCGCGCATTGGCCGCCCGTGCCGCGCGATTGGGCATTCGTGCGCTTGGGCAGCAAGCCGGCGGGCAACGGCCGGCGCTGGTTGAGCCATCAGGAAATCAGCGATGCCGCGATCGCCGCTCTGATCGACGGGCAATCGCGCGTGGTGGGCGATTTGCTGCCCGCAGATTGAAACGGGGCCTCGCTTGCCCGAAAGCCGACGAGGCCCCGACTCTCCGGAGAGAAGCCCTATTTAGGCGAGAAGGCCAGGATGACGTTGCCGGCCGAGCCGTTCTGCATGCCGACATAGCCTGACGCGACATAAAGCCTGCCATTCGCGACCACCGCGCCGGACTGGCCGAGCGAGCCGCCCTTGCCGGGAATGCCGTTGACGGTCTGGAACTCACGCTTGGTGTCGAACGTCCACACCACCTTGCCCGCCGGATCGACCGCGCGCAGCGTGCCATCCCAGCCGCCGGTGAAGATCATGCCCGGCATCACGCTCGCCGGGCCGATCTGGCCGCGACCGTCGGCGCGCATCGGCGTGGTCCACGCCATCTTGCCCGTCGCGAGATCGAGCGCGGTGAGGCCACCGCCCGGGCGCTGGAGCGGGTAATAAACATAGCGATTGTCCGCGCCGCCACCGAAGATGACGAGGCCGTCCGCCGTCGGCGGCTTATCGGCATAGAGCTTGGTACGCCACACCACCTTGCCCTGCTGATCCGGATCGACCGCAACGGCGACGCCGGCCTTGCCCGCGCCGATCACCACGTCTTTGCCATTGGGCAGCGTCTTCAGGATCACCGACGAGCCGCCGAAATCCCAGTCCGGCCCGATCTTTGTGGGGCAATGGTTCCCCGCCGGCGCGGTATCCGGGCAGCCGAGCGCGAACGCGTCGCCCGCGATTTCCTGATGGTGCCAGCGGATCTTGCCGGTTTCCATGTCGATCGCGACGATCGAGTCCGATGTCGCTGCCGCCGGCTCGTTATAGCTGTTGCCGGTGCCGAAATAGATCAGCTTGCGCTTCGGATCGATCGTCGGCGTGTTCCACACGCTCGCGCCGGACGGCCCCCACATCGGTACGCCGATCTCGTTCTTGCCGCGCGAAACGATCGGTTCCTGGATCGACGAGGCGTACCACACGAGCTTGCCCGTGCTGGCGTCGATCGATGCGACGCCGCCGCTCGATTTGCAGCATTCATATTTTGGATTGGCGCCGGCCATCGTCTCCGTGCCGGTGAAGGGCACATAGACGCGCCCGCCCCATGCGCCGATCGATCCGGTCAGGCCATGCGGATCGTTCGATGGTTTCATCTTCCACAACAATTGCCCGGTGCGCGCGCCGACCGCGAAGACCGTGCCCGACTGGCTGGCGAAGATGACCGCGAACTTTTCCTTCTGGCCCGTCACAGGCTGCACCACCGGCGCGGTGCGGATGCCGCCATCGCCGTGGAACGACCAGTAAGCGCAGCCGCTATCGGCATCGATGCCGTAAACCGTGCCATTGTCGCTGCCGAAGAACAGTCGACCGCCCGCAGCCGCCGGCTGGGAGAACAGGCTCGCAGCCTGTGGCACGCCGAACGCCCATTTCAGCTTCAGCTTCGGCACGTCGCCCGCTGCAAGGCCACCGGCATTCTGGAACCGCGCGTTGCTCCCCTGTGGGCTCCAGCCGTTCCAGTCTCCTGCCCGCAGCGCAAATTCCGGGTTGGCCTTGCAGAGGTTGCTCATCGCCTTCACGTCGGTGCCGGCGGCATCCATCATCGGACGGCCGCCGAGAAACTCCGCCACCTGCTTCTTCTGCACGCGATCCAGCCCGGCGGCCTGCTCTTTCATCTTTCCGTTGAGCATCACGTCAAAGATGCGTTCCGGCGACATCGAGCGCAGCGTGGCCAGGTTGGGCACCGCGCGACCGCCCATCTCCATGCCCTTTTCGGTATGGCAGGCGGCGCAATTTTCCTGGAACAGCTTCATGCCGGCCGGCGGGCCGAATTTGGGACGGCCGCCGCTCAACTCGCCGCCGGGGGCGACCTCAGCCGCCTCGCTCGCGTTGCCGGACTGGACGGCCGAATTGCCGCAACCAAGCAGCATCAGCGGCGCGGCGAGCAACACCAGCCCCGTGGTCGAAGCCAACAACAGCCGGGGGCCGATCCTGCGCCCGACTTCACCGGTATCAGCGGCGTTCATGCGCCCCTCCCCTCTCAAATTTCGTTGCCATATATAGTTGGATGACAAACCATGTTGTCAAGCCCGTTGTTGGGCGGTAAGCCTGCGCCAATGGCGGCAGACACCAACATTCCGTGTGATTTCGAAACGATGCGCCGCATGGCGCAGCGGCGATTGCCAAGGTTTGCGTTCGATTTCATCGACGGCGGCGCGCTGCGTGAGCGAGCGCTCGCGCGCAACGCCGCCGCGCTCGACGAAATCCGCCTGCTCCCGCGCGTGCTGACCGGCGCGACCACGCGTGATCTGACCACCAATTTGCTCGGCCAGCAATTCGCGGCGCCGTTCGGCATCGCCCCGATCGGGATGGCGAATCTGGTGCGCCCCGGCACCGATCTCGCGCTCGCCAGCGCCGCCGCGCACGCCGAAATCGGCTACACTCTCTCAACCGCAGCCACCACCCCCTTGGAGACGATTGCCGAGGTTGCACCACGAAGCTGGTTCCAGCTTTATGTCGGGCGCGATTCGGCCATCACCGACGATCTGCTGCGCCGCGCCGAGGCCGCCGGCTATCCCGCGCTGATCGTCACCGCCGACGTGCCAGCGCCCGGCAAACGATTGCGCGATCTGCGCAACCGCTTCACCCTGCCGCTTAAGCCGAGTATGGGCATGGCGTTCGATCTGATGCGCCATCCGGGCTGGGCGCTGGCCATTGCCACGGGCGGGGCGCCGCGCTTCGCCAATCTGGAGGCATATTCGTCGCCGGGCAGCTCCACGCAATCGCTCGCCGAACTGATGGCCGGGCAAAGCTCGGCGCGGCTCGACTGGGATTTGCTGACGAAAATCCGCGAGCGCTGGCCGCGCAAGCTGGTGCTGAAAGGGGTGCTTCGGCCCGACGATGCGCAGCGCGCAGTCGCGATCGGCATAGACGCGATCGGCATATCCAATCATGGCGGCCGCCAATTGGATGCCAGCCCCGCGCCAGTGGAGATGATCGCCCCGATCCGCGCCGCTATCGGCGGCCGGGTGCCGCTGATCGTGGATGGCGGCGTAAAATGCGGCGAGGATATCGCACGCTGTCTGGCGCTGGGCGCCGACTTCGTTCTGCTCGGCCGCGCCTTTCTCTATTCGGTCGCTGCGATGGGGAAGGCGCGCGGCCCTGCCGCGTTGATCGATATGCTGCGCGATGAACTCGATCGCGCGATGACGCAGCTCGGCTGCTCGCGCATCGCCGATATCGATCGCGGACTGCTGTTTGATCCCGCCGGGGGCGCCCCCGATTCTTGTGGAGAGCCGCTCAAGTGACCTTTATACTCGCGCCAGCACAACCGTGTCGCGCAAGCGCTCAGCTCCCGCTGGCGATTGTCGCCTGTGAGGGGCGTGAATGGCAAAACGAAATCGGCCGTCGGCCGCAGGCAAGGAGGGCAATGTCGCCTTGGGACCGCTAAAAGACTATATCGGTTTCCAGCTTCGGCGCGCGCAGGATGTCTCCTTCCAGGCATTCGCCAAGCGTGTCGGCGAAGCGGATCTGAGCCCCGGCCATTTCGCGATCCTGTCGGTGATCAAGGAAAACCCCGGTCTCAACCAGACCGCGTTGAGCTATGCGACCGGACGCGACAAATCGACGCTGACGCCCGCGCTCAAGAGCCTTGAGAAACACGGCTTCATCTCGCGTGAGCGATCGAATGTCGATCGGCGCGTCTATCACCTGAATCTGACCGCATTGGGCACGAACTATCTCGAGAAGCTCGCGGTTCACGCCGAGGCGCATGATCGGATTCTTGACGAGATTGTCGGCGATTTTCACAAGCCGCTGCTGATCCACCTGCTCGAACGGATTGTCGAAGAACTGGGCCGCGATTCAACCGAGGATAGTTCCTCCACCAACAACATCCCGCGCTGATCGCGCGCATCGGTAGGCGTCAATCGTCCCACTCTTATGGGCGGGACGATCATTCGCGACGTTGCGCGGCGGCGCCATAAGGCGCGATCAGCTCGTCCACGGTGAAATAGCGCCCCGCCTTCATCACGCTGCGCACCTTCATCAAATCGCGAACGTCCGCGTCGGGCCGCCCTTCGACAAAGACGAGATCGGCCAGCTTACCCACTTCGACGCTACCGAGATCGGCTTCCACCCCTTGCGCCTGCGCAGGCACCGTCGTCGCGGTGCGCAGCGCTTCGAACGGGCTAAGACCGAATTTCTGAAGCGTGTAGAGGTTCTGAAAGGTGCTGATCGTGAAGCTGTCGAGCGGCGCATCCGAACCGATCATCACCCTGCCCCCGCCACGGATCACGCGGATCAGATCCTGCGCGGTCAGCCGCGATTGCTCCTCATTGGGGGTTAGGAAGAAATTGCACGGGCCCGTCTTCGCCGCGCACCCCATGAATTCCTTGAGCGAGGCCTGTTCCCACGCAGGATAGAGCGCCGCGATGCGCGGATCGCCAGGAAGGCCGGGCAGTTCCAGCAATTCCTGCCGCCCGGCAAAATTGGTAGTGGTGATTTCGATGCCGGATTTCTCAAGCGCCTGGAAAATATCGTCATAAACGCCGCCGCGAAACAGATGCGGAAAGCCATTGGTCCAGCGCGTCGGGCCGACGAAATGCTCCTCCCCGTCCACGCCATGCGCGATGCCGGGGTAAGCGAAATGCGACGTGACCGACACGCCCATCCGCCGATGCGCGCGCTCGGCGACCTGCGCCTGCCAGTCCGAACGGAAGCGCATGTAGGTCTTGATCACGTCATAACCGAGCGCCTCCGCGCGCGACAATTCCAGATCGAGCTGCGCCTGATCCTCGATCGGTCGCGAGAAAGACCACATTGGGCGCGACCCTTCCAGCATTTCCCCCGTCATGAAATGGCGCGGCCCGATCCGCGCGCCCGATGCGAGCGCTTCGCGGTCCTCAAGCGCGCGATAGACCGGATCGCCGGTCGAACGCGTTGAGGTGATGCCATAAGCGAGCCACATCCGCCCCTGCCGGTCACCGAGATATTTCGATCGAAGCTGCTGGTGGTTGTGCATCTCGAACAGGCCGGGCGTAACCGTCAGGTTCGATGCGTCGATCACGCGCCCGGCATTTTCGTGCGGTCCATGCGGCACGATGCGAGCGATGCGGTTCCCTTCGATCAGGATATCGACATTTTCCCGCACCTCGGGATGCACGCCATCCCACAAGCGCCCGGCATGGACAAGGATACGACCCTTAGCGCGCTCCTGCCTCCAATCGAGCTTCAGCGGCACTACGCGCGTGCGCCCGGTCTCACGATCGACCAGTTTCAGCGTACCATTGGCCAGATAGAGGATTGTGCGTGAATCACCCGCCCAGCTCGGCGCGTCGCTCGCCTCGCTGGTCAGCGGTTTGGCCGTGCCAGTGGGGGTGCCATCCGGCGCGACCGGCAGCACCCAGATGCGGCTCATCATACTGAACGCGAGCCATTTTCCATCCGGCGACCAGATCGGCCCATCGTCTCCGCGCGTCGAGATCGAACGGTTGGGCGTAGCGTCGATCCAGCGCTGCCTGCCGCTCGCCACATCGACCAGCAGGATGCGGTTGCGGCTGTCGTTGGCGGCGGTGAACGCGATCGTGCGCCCGTTCGCCGACCATGTCGGCCGGCTCGGGAAATCGAGCGCGGGCACGAGCGCGCGGTCCGCGCCGCTCGCGACATCGATGGTGCGGGTTTCGCCTGTTTCAGTCTGATAGGCGATCTGTTTGCCGTCCGGCGACCAGGCGGGCGCCACATTGGCGTGCGCGGATCGGCCGATCCGCCGCTTGCCCCCACTCGCTACGTCCATCGTCCACAATTGCGCGATGCCGGAAGCATCCGTCACATAGGCGATCGAGCGGCCGTCCGGCGCCCATACCGGATCGTTCTCGTAAAATGCATCGTCGGTCAGCCGGCGCGCGTTGCCGTTAAGATCGACGAGCCACAAATCGTTGAGCGCTTTGAACACGATCCGCTTGCCGTCGGGCGAGAGCGACGGCGCGACGATGCCCTTCACCGCATGCGCGGCGGCATCGTCGAAATCATAGCGTTTGCGCTGATATCCCGCGCGCTGGAGCCGGAATTTGGCGCGGAACGGCACCACCGCATCCATACCGCTCAAGACATTCAACGAATGGATCTTGCCGGTTCCACTGTAGAGCAGACGATCTTCGGATCGCCATGCGGGGGCGAGCGGGAACACGTCGGTCGCTGCGCCGATCACGCGCGATTTCCCCGTCTCGTCGCGGAGCATCAGCCGCCCATAGTCCGCGCCCGCGCAAACATAGGCGAGGCGCTTGCCCGATGGCGACAGCGCCGGGGCGGTCGCCGTGCCTTGCTCACACATCGCGTCGAGCGCCTCCACCCTGCCATCGAGCGACACGCGCTTCAGCCGGCCCATGTCGGCGAGCAGCAATGCGCCGCCCGCCGTCCAGTTCAGCGCCTGCGGCATCGCCAGCCCGCTCGCCGGAACGCGGCGGAGGTCGACGCTGCCCGGATCGGCCAGCCAGATACCCGCTTTTCCATCGCGCGCGGAGAGAAAGGCGATTGTCTTCCCGTCCGGCGACCAGCGCGGGAAAGTATCGTCAAACGCGCCAGAGGTGAGCTGGCGGCGCTGTTTTCCGTCGGCGGAGAGAATCCAGATATGCCACATGCCGTCGGCATAGGATTCCACCGCGATCTGCCGCCCGTCAGGCGACCAGCTCGGGTGCATCGCCTCGAACAGGTCGGTGGTCAGGCGGCGCGCCTCACCGCCCGTTGCGGATATGCTCCACAGACTACCTTGAAGATCGATCAGCAGCGAACCATCAGCGGGCGACGGATTGATCGAAAAATCCGTTCCCTCTTCCGTGACATAGGAAATAATCCGCGCCTCCCGCACGGGCGCCGCAAGACTGCTCGAGCCCAGCAACGCCATCGCCAGTAGCCATGCGCGCATCACGTCCTCCCCCACCAAAAAATATGGGCCACGCTTTCGGCGCGGCCCAGGATCGTCGTCGTCAGTAACGATAGACGCCCGTGACACCGAAAGTGACCGGCCGCACCGTGACCGCGCGATAGTTCTTAGTGGTCAGCGAATCCCGATAGATGCCGTATTCCGGATGCTGGTTCAGGATATTCTGCCCAAAAATCGACAGATCGAGCCGATCGAACTTCATGCCAACGCGGAAATTGACATTGTTCGATGCCGGCGCGCGCGGGATCGTCGGGTCCACGCTCGGCACGTTGGGCAGCGGCGTATTGTTGTGCGAAAGATATTGATAATCGGCATGGACATAGGCGTCGCGGTAGAACGCCTGGAAATCATATTGACCGTTGAGCGAGACCTGCCACGGCGCGATCGGCAGCGGCTCGCCCTTCGGGCGGACGACGATCCCGCCCGCACCCACCGTCGCGGTGGTATAATGCGCATCGGAATAGCCGACCGCCGCGCCGAGCGTGAAGCCGTCGCCAACCTTGGCGTTGACCTGCAGGTCGAAACCCTGGCTGCGCGCATTGCCGAAATTGGCGGCGAACGGCGTGTTGCAGTTCGGCAGCGTCAGGCCCGACTGAATGTCGGTCCAGTCGACCCGATAGACGCTGCCATCCATGACCAGCCGGCCGCCGAACATCTTGGTCTTCGCGCCCGCTTCATAACTCCACACCGAATCCGGCTTGATCTGGCGCGGCGCGGAGGTGAAGCCCAGCGCGGCGAGATCGGGCCCGCACTGGCTGGAAACCTGGCTGGTCGAAGAACCGGGGCGGAAACCCTTGGCAGCGGAGGCGTAGATCATCGTGTCCGGCGTAGCTTGCCATGACACGCCGAACTTCGGCGTCACGGGGCTGGCGGAGGCGTGGGACGTATTGGTCGTGCCCGCTCCGCCAGCGACCGGGCCGGCAGAGAAACCGCTGCTGTTATAGGTCAGCTTCGAGGCGCGCGCACCGGCCGTGACCGTCAGCGTATCGGTCAGCTTGAAATTAACCTGCCCGAATCCGGCCAGTTCCTCATCGACCAGCGACCCTTCCGAATAGAGCAGGAACCGGCCCTTATAGAGATCGGTGCCGAAAATCTGCCCGATCGTCACCGGAAAACCGATCGCATAACTCAGGATCTGGTTGATGAACGTGCTCTGCACGTCATAGGAACTCACCTGCTTGGCGTGCTGGTAATAAGCACCGAGTACCCAAGTGATGCGCGCATTCGGGTTGCTACTCTGCAACCGGAATTCCTGCGTGAAAGTGCGCTGCCCCGCAGTCAGATAGGCTGGCGAATAGACGTTGCGCAGTGCGGCGGGAGGCGGAATGGTATCAACCGGGTGACCGAAGATCGACGTGAACGACGAAATGTCCAGCGTGGTCGAATCATAAATATTGTTGTTGTTACGGTGGAGATATGACGTGTCCGATACGATCGTCACCGGCCCGGTATCGATATTCACCTTCAGCGAAGGCAACCAGAAGGTGTCGTCGTTGGGTGCGCGGACCTGATTGGCGGTAACGAACTTGTTCTGGCTCGGATTCGAATACGCCTCCCAGAACACCGACGAATCGTTGGCATGCGATTTCTGGTAGAAGATCGCAGGCGAGATGGTGACGTTCGGCGTGGGCTGCCACTTCAGCGCGGCGCGCGCGACCAGTGCGTTGCTCCAGTCGACATTCTTCGCAACGTCGCGCTGATCGTACCAGTCGACCTTGTCGACAAAGCCGCCATCGTGGCGCGCCCATACGCTCACGCGGAAGCCAAGCTTGTCCTCGACGATCGGACCGCCGACCGCGACGCCAGCTTCGTAGCTGGGATCGCCGCCTTTGGTCATCGCCATTTCGCTGCGCCCATAGACGCTGTATTTCTCTAGGCTCGGCTCCGGCGTGATGAAGCGGATCGTGCCGCCCTCCGAACCCGCGCCGAACAGCGTGCCCTGCGGACCGCGCAGAATCTCCACCCGGTCGAGATCGAAGATGCGCGGATAGGGGTTGCTCGAATCGTAATTGCCGCTGGGACGCACCTGCACCGGCGTCTCGTCGATATAAACGCCTACCGTCGCGGTGCCGGAGCCCGAGGAAATGCCGCGGATCGACACATCGCTCGATGCGCCATTGCCGTGCGTGCCCGGCGTGAAGGTGACGCCCGGTGTCAACGTGGCGATATCGCGGAAGGTGCGGACCGACTGCTGATCCATCTGATCCTGAGTGATCGCGGCGATGCTGATCGGTACCTTGCTCAACGCCTCCGCCTGCTTGGTCGCGGTGACGATGATATCCTGGATGCCGCCGTTCTGATCGGCCGCCTGCGCGGTGGAATTGGCCGGTGGCGCGGCATTGTTCGCCTGCGCAAACGCCGGGGCGCAAGCCACCAGCGCTAATATCGATGCTGTAATCCTAAGCGTGGAATCGATGCGCAACATGAGTCGCTCCTCCCCATCTGGCCCGCCCCCTTCAGGCTGCGGCGGCAGTGTATTCTCCCGCCACAACGCTATGATCCGGCTTTCTCCGCGTCAACAAATTTTGTTTGTTTGCCAACTTGTTTTTCCGCGGAAAGCCAGGAAGAAATAACCGCTATATATCACGCACTTGCGGATATCATCCCTCGCTAGTGCGCAATTTTTCTCACGAAAGCGGGGTTGATTTCTCCCGTAGTGTTATAATTTGACAACAAACAATATCCGTGCTGTCTGAGTGACACACCTCCCCCGAGAGGCAATAGACAAAGCGATTGCAAGAGAGGCGCATTGATGAAGGTGAATCGGATGATCGGGGCCAGTCTGCTCGCGCTCGCCCAATTGGCTGCGCCGACCCTGATCGCGCAGGCGCACGCGGCGGCAGCGGTATCGATCAATGTGTCCGAAGGAACCCATCTCGCCTTCGCGCTGTCGCCCGATGCCCAGCGCATCGTGCTCGATCTCCAGGGCGTACTCTATGTCATGCCGGCGACTGGCGGGGCGGCAACGCCGATCACGGATGCGCTTTATGACGGGCGCCAGCCGAGCTGGTCGCCCGATGGTAAATGGATCGCTTTCCAGTCGAACCGCGACGGCCATTATCGCATCTGGCTGATCGCGCCGGACGGAACGCAGGCGCACCCGTTCTCCACCGAGCCGTATGAGGCGCGAGAGCCGGCATGGTCGCCCGACGGCAAATGGCTCGCCTTTACCTCGAACCGCGACGGCAAGTTCGACATCTGGGCACGCAACATCGCCGACGGCAGCGTAAGGAAGCTGAGCAACGGCCTAGGCGGCAACAGCCGCGCGAGCTGGTCACCGGACGGCACCCGCATCGCTTACGCCTCGGATCGCATGGGTGCGACCGGCATCTATGTCGCCGATATGCAGGGGCGGGAAACTCTCGCCGCCAAGGCCAATGTGATGGCGTTTGGCATGAACGTGCCGATCGGCACGCCGACTTGGACGGCAGACGGCAAGGATGTGCTGTGGGCGCGCATCGCCGAGGGCAAGGCCGTATTGATGAAGGACGATAAGCCGCTGATCGACGGGGAAGATATTCACCCGTTCCGCGCGGCATGGCTCCCTAGCGGCGAGTTGCTGTACGCCGCCAACGGCAAGCTCAACCGTCGCAAGCTCGATGGCGGCGGCGAGCAAATTGTCCCCTTCACCGCCGCGATCAAGGTCAGCAAACCCGATTACGCCAAGCGCCACGTGGTGCTCGATTCCCGCACCGCGCGTCCGGTGATCGGGGTGCAGCGGGCGATGCTCTCGCCCGATGGCAAGCAGGTGACGTTCACCGCGCTTGGCGATCTGTGGCTGATGCCGGTCGGTGGCAGGCCGCGCAAGCTGACAGACGGCGGCCCCTATGTCGTAGTCGACCCGTCATGGTCCCCGAAAGGCGACAAGATCGTCTATGCGAGCGATCGCGAAGGCTCGCTCGACCTGTGGATCGCCGACCTCGCATCCGGCCGCCACGAGCGACTGACCAGCGCGCCGGGCGCGGAGATGCGCCCCGCCTGGTCGCCGGACGGCAAGAGCATCGTATATGTCGATGCATCGGGCGCCTATACCGAATTGGTCCGCGTTATTGACCTCGTGACTAAGCAAAGCCGGGAGATCAAGGAAGGCGGCTCCAGCCCCGGCTATCCAGCCTTCACGCCGGACGGAAAGTCGCT
Organism: Candidatus Sphingomonas colombiensis; assembly: GCA_029202845.1. Taxonomy (NCBI): domain Bacteria; kingdom Pseudomonadati; phylum Pseudomonadota; class Alphaproteobacteria; order Sphingomonadales; family Sphingomonadaceae; genus Sphingomonas; species Candidatus Sphingomonas colombiensis. The sequence goes on from CP119315.1 coordinate 821,202, forward strand.
GATCGTCTCCACTTTGCGCAATGCATCGGATTCGCAATCCTATGTTGTCGGCGGCTACAACGAACTGTCGATAGTCCCGGCCGACGGCGCGGGCAAGGCGCGCGCCGTGTCGCTGGTGCCGGGCAAGTCGGTCGGCAACCGCTCCGGAGACGGGCCCGTGCTGTCACCGGACGGCAAGCTCTACGCCTATCAGATGGATAGCGCGCTCTACGTCCAGCCCGCGGGCCCAGACGGCAGCCCGGCCGGCGTGCCGCGCAAGCTATCCGACACTATCCCCACCGGGCTGAGCTGGAGCGCGGATTCCCGAACGCTCCTCATCAACACCGGCGGCCATATGCAGCTTATGCCAGTAGCGGGCGGCGCAGCGCGCAAGGTCGCGCTGCCCTTGCAATGGACAGCCGCGCGCGGCGAAGGCGTGACAACGATCCGCGCCGGCATGCTGGTCGATGGCGTAAAGGATCAGGCGCGCCGCGACATGGATATCGTGATCGACGGCAGCCGCATCCGATCGATCACGCCGCACGGCACCCAGCCCGTGCAGGGGCGCTTCATCGACGCATCGAACCTGACGGTCATGCCCGGCCTGATGGACATGCACGTTCATCTCATCAAGGAATATGGATCGAGTTTCGGGCGGCTCTACCTTGCCTATGGCATCACCACGATCCGCAGCCCAGGCAATGTACCCGGCGACGTCATCGAGGAAAAAGAGGCGATCGCCGCCGGCCGCAGGCCGGGCCCGAATATGTTCGTAACCGGCTATATCCTCGACGGCGAACGCACCGTCTGGGAAATGGGCACGCCGGTCGCCAGTCGCGGGGAGGTCGATCGGCAGATCGGGCTGGCGAAGCTGCTCGATTACGACATGATCAAATCCTATGTGCACACCGCCGAGCCGGTGCGGCAGCAGATCGTCGCCGCCGCGCACGCAGCCGGCATTCCGGTGAGCAGCCACGAAATCTATCCGGCGGCGCTGTTCGGCAGTGACAGTGTGGAGCATCTCGACGGCAATGGGGCCGGGCGCGGATATTCGGAAAAGGCCAGCCAGCTCAACATCTCTTATGAGGATTCGGTCAAGATCATCGCCAATTCGGGGATGACGGTGACGCCAACAATCTCGCTGTTCACGCCGACCGCAGAACTGGTCGATCACGATCCCACGATCGCCAAGGCTCGCTGGGCGCTGCAGCCGGTATGGGTACGCGAGGGATCGATCATGAGCTTCGCCAACGGCCCCGGCGCGGAAGTGCTGGCCAATAACATCCGCCAGTCGATCGCGAAGATCTTCCACGCCGGCGGCAAGATCGTGGTGGGGACGGATTCGCCCTTCACCCCGATCGGCATCAACACGCATAATGAACTGGTGCAGGAGGTGAAGGCCGGCCTCACCCCGTTCGAGGCGCTGCGCAGCGCGACCGCTGTTCCGGCCGAACTCGTTGGCGTGAACAAGGATCTCGGCACCGTCGAGGTGGGCAAGATCGCCGACCTCGTCTTCGTCGAGGGCAATCCGCTGGAAGATATCCGCAACGCCAGCAAGGTGCGCAAGGTGATGAAGACCGGGCGACTTTACACGATCGAACAATTGCTCGGTCAGTCCTCTGGCACCAAATAACGCGGTTATCGAACTGGCGGACGATTCCGCCTGGTCCGGGCAGCCATAACGAAACAAAAGGGGCGGCCTGCAATCGCGCGGCCGCCTCTTTTGCTTTGGATCAAATTGTCGCTGCGAGCGGCCGCTGCGCGGCCATAACGGCCGACTGATTGCTTGCCGTCAGTCGCGAGCATTTGTCCCAATCAAAACGCGATATGCCCCTCGAGTGTCCGCATGAGCGAGCAACGGATGGTCCGGCAACGCTCTCTAACGGCATCGCTGGCCGGCCCAACCTCTCCACACCAAACAAAAAGGGCCGCGCCGAAGCGCGACCCCTTTCCCCCTTTGCCCAAGCGAACCGATCAATGACGATAGGTTAGCGTGACACCATAAGTGCGTGGCCGATTGTAGAGATATGCCCCTTCAAGACTGCTTCCGAAGCCAAGTGCGCCGGTATTCAGCAGGTGGTTTTCGTTGAACAGATTGTTCGCGAAAACCGAGATATCCATGCCGTTCACGCGCGCACCTACTCGCAGATTGACCAGATTGTTGACGTAGCCCGGATTATTCGGCGCGGTCGGATCATAACCCGCGTTGTTCGGGTTCAGGCCGGCAGTGCGGTGATTGATCCCGGTGTAGCTGTAGTCACCACGCACGTAGAAGTTCGTCTCGTTCATCGCGACGAATTCATACTCCGCCGCGATGTTGAAGGTCGTGCGCGATCCATCGATCGCGTCGCCCGCCGAAACCGTGGGTTTTGCCTGCGTCTTGGTGGGAAAATAGTCCTTGTCGTAAGTGGCATTGGCATCACCGACGTTCGCGGTCAGCGTCAGACCGTTGGTCGGCTTCACCCGAATGGCGAGATCGAAACCAAAGCTCGTCACGTCGCCGAGGTTTGCGGTGAACGACAAGGGGCAGGAACCCGGCGGGATCGCCACATTGCCGATGCGGTTCTTCCACTTGATCAGGAAGACGCTGCCATCCAGCAACACCTTATTGTCGAAGAAATTGATCTTGGCGCCCGCCTCATAGTTGCGCACCCGATCAGACGAATAGGTCTTCGGCACGCCGCCCACCGCAGCGGGATTGCAGCCGGTGTTGTAGATCGGCACGTTGGCGCCGCCGATGCGGAAACCATCGGAGATGGTGGCATAATAGAGGTTGCCGTTCTCCGCTTTGTAGCTGACGCCGACCTTCGGCGTGAACGGCGTTTCACTCGACTTGCCAAGGTCAGTGCGCGGCGCCGGCGGGCCATTGACCGAGCCGTCCGCGAAATTCTCGAACTTGAACGTCGTGTGCGAAACACGGCCACCGGCAGAGAGCGTCAGCTTGTCGGTGATCTTGAAGTCGAGCTGGCCGAAGCCGGCGAGTTGCTCGTCCCAGGTCGTCGTATTGCCGACGAACAGATAACGGCCATTCGCCAGCCCAGTACCGAACGCGCTGACCAGGCAGCCATCGGGCGTTGTACAACCCAGGAACATGCCGGCATTGTCGAGCAATAGCTTGCCGAGGAAGGTATTTTCTACCGAGCGAAATGTTTCCACCTTGCTCTTGGAATAGAAGGCACCGAACGTCCAGTTGAGGCGTGAATCCGTATTGTTGTTTTGGATACGCAGCTCTTGCGTGAAGAAATTATTTCGTTGTTGATCCGTGCCGGTCGCCACATCGCGCGGGTTGGTCGGCAACGATACCGCCTTCGGCGTGAAGAATGATGTCCACATCGGCACTTCGAACGGCGTGAAATCGTTGATGCCGTTTTCATGACGGCGATAGTAAGACGTGTTCGAGATCACGTCGAAGCCGGGGCCGTTATATTCGATCTTCAGCGCCGGCAGGATGAAGTTCTGATGATAGGGCTGGCGCAGCGGATAGGCCTGCCCATAGACGTCCTTGCTGGCGTTGGTGTAATTCAGATAGGCATATGCCGGATCCTTCGTCTGTTCCCACACCGTGCTGGTGTCATCCAGATTGATTCGCTGATAGAAGATCGACGGCGTTATCGTCAGGTCGTCGACCGGCCTGAAGGCGAGCGCGAAGCGCGCCGCGATCGAGCGCTGTTCGTTGGCATTGGCCCGCTCGAGACGCCCGGTCTGGGTGTTCAGATGATCGATATAACCGCCGTCGGTGCGCTGCCAGAAGCTGGCGCGGAAGCCGAGCCGATCCTGAACGATCGGGCCGCCCACCGCGACGCCAGCCTCATAGCTGTTGGCACCACCGCGCGTCGTCGCCAGTTCGCCACGCGCATACACCGAATAATCGGTAAGGCTGGGCGATGGGGTGATGAAACGGACCGTGCCGCCTTCGGAACTGGCCCCGAACAACGTGCCCTGCGGGCCGCGCAACACCTCGACACGCTCCAGATCGAAGATTTGCGGATAAGCGTTCGACGAGAAATTGCCCGATGAGATCGTCGCCCGCTGGTTGATCGGCGTGTCATCGATATAGACACCGACGGTTGCGGCGCCCGCACCAGACGAAATGCCACGAATCGAAATCGCCGAGCCAAGGTTGCTATAACGCGTGAAGCTGAGCCCCGGCGTCAGGCGCGCGATATCGCCGACATCCCGGACACCCTGCTTGTCCATCAGCTCCTGCGAAAAGGCCGCGATGCTCGCCGGCACGTCGCGGACGCTTTCCTCGCGGCGCGTCGCGGTGACGATGATGTCGTCGCTCGAACTGGTGGCGGCAGCGGCCTGCTCGTCGGCCTTCACACCTGCGCGGTCTTGCGCCCAGGCTGGATTGGCTGTTGCCAGAGCAGCAAGCCCGACCCCCAATGCCAGACGCACACGACAATGATTTCTCATAAACCCCCTCCCGTTTCCCTTCGGCGCCGCGCCTGATGGCGTTCGGCGGTCAGCCGGCCCCTGCCAGCGTCACACTCGGATCATAATCACATAATAGTTTTGTCTCAATCTATATTTTGAATCAGGACAAACCGCAGGCGAAACGATCACCGCGCGTTCGTCCGGCGGCGCGATTCGCGTCGGGCGCTATTTGATCGATATCAAATAGGCGAGCAGCCGAGCACGCTGCGCCTTATCCGCCATGCCGCCATAGATCATCCGCGATCCCGGCACCGCCGCACGAGGGTCGGCGATGAACGCATCGAGCGCCGCTTCCGTCCACGCACCCTTTTGGCTTTTCATTGCGGAAGAATAGCCGAAACCGGGAACAGAAGCCTTCGGCCGATCGACGACCCTGTGCAGCGTCGGCCCAAGGCGATTCTCGCCGGCCTTAGTAGAATGACAGGCCGCGCATGGCGCGAACACCGGATCGGACTGCGCCCAGGCCACGCCCGACATCGCCACGAGAGCCACACCCAGAACCGTTATCTTAGACACAGCAACTCTCCGCAAACCATGTGATCGCATCGCCGATATAGTTTTATATCAATCTTTATCACTCGAGCTTCAGTCGTTACAGCAACCGCCCTCGCCGCCATGTCGCTTGCTTCCCGCATCGCGATCGGCGGGCACGTCAATGCCCGCATTTGCCGCGAAAAATCCGTTCGGCTTCAGCACGAAGCCCGCATATTCGACCGGCATCACCGGAAAATCCTCCGGCTTGCAGACATGCGTGTGACCGAAGCTGTGCCACAGCACGATATCGGCATTGTCGATGCTACGATTGGCGGCGACGAACCTCGGCAGCCCATCGCCGCCCTGATGCTGATTGGGATATTCCCCACTCGCATAGCGCTCGGCCGGATCGTAAGGGGTGACCCAGATATGCTTGGTGGCGAAGGCACCGCGTGCGTGGACATAGCTGTCGGGTTGCGCCAACATAACAGGTGTTGGCTGCACGATCACCTTATAGCCCGGAGCGTTGCCGACAGAGTTCGTGCGATTGGGATTGGACACTTTCCAATAGCGCCCGGTGCGACCATCCGCCTCCCGCGCGGCGTCCAGTTCACGCGACAGCGGGCGGCTGACGAGATCGAACACATTGCCATGCGGGTTATCACTCCCCCATGGCCGCGGATGGAATTCATGCTCCGAGACGCTGTTGCCCTCGTCGCCGTCGATCATCATGTGTAACCGAACGTTGAAGAAATGCTGGTGCGTCGGGCCGCCCAGACCCTCGTCGACCATCCCGCCCCACGGATAGGGCTGACCGGGCGCGACCGCCGCCGTCTGGATGATCCCGGTAAGCTTCGCCTCCAGCTGGATCGTTCCGTCCTGATAGAGATACCAGTAGAAACCGTAATCATAATTACCGACCGTCGCGAAGAAGCTGATCACCAGCCGCCGCGAGCGCCGCGTTTCGTGAACGCCGGTGCGGAATTCATTGTGCTTCCAGAGGATGCCATAATCCTCCTCGTGCATGCAGATGGCGTTCTTCATCACCATCGGCTGTCCGAGATCGTCCGCCGCCGGCACATCGAAATAATGGATATGGCCGAGGCAATCGCAGCCCAGCTCCAGCGCATTGGCGAGCCGCCCGAGCCCATATTCGCCCGCATCGAACGCGCTCTTCCAATAATGGTTCGCGGACGGATCGGCATAAGGCACGACCATCTCCGTCACGCTCGCGCGATAGATGATCGGCCGCACGCGCCCGCCGTCCGCATAGCCGAGCTGGTGGATCACCAACCCCTCGCGCGGCGTGAAGCCGACGCGGAACGACCATTTCTGCCATTCGACCTTCCACCCATCGACGTTGAAGCTCGGCCCTTCGGGCTGGACGATGTGGAGCGGCTTCAGATCGGTGCGCGGCGGGGGCAGATCCTTCGCCTCGTAATTGCGCTTCTTCCTGGGGATCGGCACCAGTTCCGCTTCATCGACCAGCGTAACGATCTCTTCGCGGTTGAGATCGACCACCGCGACCAGCCCCTCGATCGGATGGGCATAGCCATTGTCCTTGAGTGACTCGCGATAATAACAGACCGCGCGGACGCAGCGCTTCCCCGCCTCCTCCACATAACCGAAATGGCCGGCGGAAAAGGGATCGACCTGAACCAGATCGATTTCCGCTTCGCTCAACCCGCGCCGCGCTACCGCCGCGCGCCACGCCGGATCCTTTTTCACCGCGCGCTCGACCGCCTGAAACTCTTCCACCATCACCGATGGCTGACCGAATGGCGCCTTGTCTTGTGCGAGCGCGCGCCATTCGGTCACCATCCCGCTTGCAAGGTCGACGCGCGCCTCGAACGCGGCGCCCGTGTCGCGACGCAGCGCGACGACAAAGGCCGCACGAGGAACCGGCTGGCCGGCGCGCCAGGCCATCACCCGATCCTTGTGCGGCTCATCCAGCTCGACATTGACGAAGCGCAGATGCGGCCCGGCATCGCTGCGCGCACTTACCGCCGCACAGACGATCGCGATCTCGCGCGCGTCGAGCGGATCAAGCGGGTGGCGATGCGTCAAAGGATTGGGCGTGGACTCAGTCATCAATCTCTCCCGCGTCGCGCCGATCAAGCGCGGCAATATAGATTGATTCAAAACTATTATCGCTTCGATCGTCGCGCAAGCCCGAACCTTGTCGCCGCTATCGCAGAACTCGCCGGCAAACCGACATCACGCTAGATAAAATCACCCGTTCCCGCACACCATTCAGCGGCGCATCATACTGAAAAATGCAAGGGGAGATATTGCCGGCTTGCGAATCATTCGATTTGTCGTCAAACTTTTTCGCGACAAAAGAGCGGGGGAGAGCGAGCGATGCCAATGAACACCGTAAGCGCGAGGCTGGGCGCCGCCGCGATATTGGCGCTTGGCGTCGCCGGAATGGCCGCCGAGTCGGGCTGGGCACAGCGGGATGAGGCCCGCGCAACCACCAACCCCGGCCGGCCACACGGCTATTATTTCTCGCTGAACGGAAAACGTCGCACCTTTCAGGAAGATGGCGTCCAGAATGTCGAAGTGGTCGTGCCCAATAATGTGAGCGAGGGCCGCTACAATGTCATCACGTCTGACTGGAACGCCGATTTCCGCGTGCCGCCACACTATCATCGCCACCATTCGGAGGCGTTCTACGTGCTCGGCGGCGAAGTCGAATGGACGGTCGAGGGCGAGACCCACGTGCTGCACACGGGCGAGGCGATCTTCATCCCGCCGAATACGGTGCACAGCGTGCGCGTCGTCGGCGGGAAATCGATGAAGAACCTGCTGATCTACGAGCCTGGCGGCTACGAAGATCAGGCCGATTTCAAAATGAACTACAGCGAACAGGAATTGAAAGATCCCAAGGTGATCGCCCGCATCCGGGCGGCGGGGGATTTCAACCTCGCGGTGGACAAGAAGTAACCGGCCGCCCCGCCTTCAGCCGGGCGGGATCGGACGGCGCTTCACACGAGCCATCCCAAAACAAGCATATCGGAGAGAGGCGTGATGATCGAATCCGGCCACTTTATCGACGGCACGACGATCGCGAGCGCGCGGCATTTTCCGGTGCGCAATCCGGCCAATGGCGCGATCGTGGGCCACGCGCCCCTCGCCGATGCCGCCACGCTGGACACGGCCGTTGCCGCCGCCGCGCGGGCCTTCGAGACCTGGAGCATCACCCCGGATGCCGAGCGCGCCGCCGCCGTGTCGCGCGTCGCAGACGCAATCGAGCGCCACGCCGAGGAACTGGCGCAATTGCTCACCGCCGAACAGGGCAAGCCGCTCAACGGCACCGGATCTCGTTTTGAGGTGCAGGGCGCGATCGGCTGGACGCGCTACACCGCGTCGCTCGCGCTGGCGCCCGAGCTGATCCAGGACAATGCGGCGGGGCGGATCGAGCTGCATCGCCGGCCGATCGGCGTGGTCGGATCGATCACGCCATGGAACTGGCCGCTGATGATCGCGGTGTGGCATTTCGTGCCCGCGATCCGCGCGGGCAATACCGTGGTGGTGAAGCCCTCCCCGCTCACACCGCTCAGCACATTGCGCATGATCGAGATTGCTGGCGCAGCGCTGCCGCCGGGCGTGCTCAACGTGGTGGCGGGCGACGATACGCTTGGGCCGCTGATGACCGCGCATCCCGGCATCGCCAAGATCGCCTTCACCGGATCGAGCGCGACCGGCCGCAAGGTGATGGAAAGCGCCAGCGCGACGCTCAAGCGGCTGACACTCGAACTGGGCGGCAACGATGCCGGGATCGTGCTGCCCGATGCCGATCCGAAGGCGATCGCGGAGGGGCTGTTCTGGGGCGCCTTCATCAACAGCGGGCAGACCTGCGCGGCGTTGAAACGGCTCTATGTTCATGACGATATTTATGACGCCGTGTGCGACGCGCTGGTCGATTATGCCGCATCGGTGCCGCTCGGCGATGGCGCCGGCGAGGGCAATCTGCTCGGCCCGCTCCAGAACGAGGCGCAGTTCGCCAAGGTATCGCGCTTCGTGGACGAAGCGCGGACAGCGGGCGCACGCGTGCTGAGCGGCGGCGCTCCATCCGGCGGGGCTGGCTATTTCTATCCCGTCACGCTCGTCGCCGATGCGCGCGAGGGGATGAAGCTGGTCGATGAGGAGCAATTCGGCACCGCGCTGCCGATCATCCGCTATAGCGACGTCGAAGACGCGATCGCGCGCGCCAATGCCTCCGAAAACGGGCTGGGCGGATCGGTGTGGTCGTCGGATCGCGCACGGGCGAAGGCGGTTGCCGCGCGGCTCGAATGCGGCACCGCATGGATCAATAAACACGGCGCGATCCAGCCGGACGTGCCGTTCGGCGGGGTCAAGCATTCGGGGATCGGCACCTCCTTCGGCCGGCAGGGGCTGGAGGAATTCACCACGATCCAGATCGTCAACGATTGATCGGCCCGGCACGATGACAACCGGCTTCTTCCACGACGAACGCACCTTGTGGCATTTCGGCGCGATCCATACCGGCAATCTGCCGGCGGGCGGCTGGGTGCAGCCGTCGAACGGCAATTTCATGGCCGAGGCGCCCGATCCCAAGCGCCGCATCGTCTCGCTGCTCGATGTATCCGGCGTGATGGCCCGGCTCGATCGGCGGAGCGCCGAGCTTGCGTCGGAGGAGGCTCTCCGCCGCGTCCATCCGCGCGATTATCTCGAACGCTTCGCGCGGATGAGCGCCAATGGCGGCGGCAGCGTGGGGCCGGACGGCAGCTTCGGCGCGGGCGGCTATGATATCGCGCGCCTCTCCACCGGGCTGGCGATCGATGCGATCGACGCGGTGCTGACCGGATCGCTCGACAATGCCTATGCACTGACCCGCCCGCCGGGGCATCATTGCCTGCCCGATCAGGGCTATGGCTTCTGCCTGCTCGCCAATGGCGCGGTGGCGGTGGAAGAGGCGATCGCGCGGCATGGCCTGTCGCGCGTCGCGATCCTCGACTGGGATGTGCATCACGGCAACGGGACGCAGGCGATCTTCTGGGATCGGCCGGATGTGCTGACGATCTCGATCCATCAGGACAATTGCTATCCGATCAACTCCGGCGCCGCATCCGAACGTGGCGAGGGGCCCGGTGAGGGATATAATCTCAATATCCCGCTGCTGCCGGGCGGCGGCGATCAGGCCTATCTCGACGCGCTCGATCTGATCGTCGCGCCGGCGCTGCGCCGCTATCGCCCCGAACTGATCGTGATCGCCAGCGGGGTGGATGCCAACGCGCTCGATCCGCTCGCGCGGATGCTGGCGCACAGCGAGACGTTCCGCGCGATGATGGCAAGGGCCGGCGCGCTGGCGGACGAATTGTGCGGCGGCCGGATCGTCGCGATCCACGAGGGCGGCTATTCAGAGGTTTATGCCCCGTTCTGCGCCCATGCGCTGATCGAGGAACTGGCCGGCGAACGCTCCGCCGTGACCGATCCGATCCTCGATTTCGTCCGCGCGCAACAGCCCGGTGACGCGATGCGCGCGCTCCAGCACCGCCTGCTCGTCGAGCAGGCGGAGGCGCTGGGTTTCGCCGCGCGACCCTAGGGAGAGCCTTTCATGTCGACCACGATCGATTCAGTGCTGGCATCGGCCCCCGATGGCCCTTTGCAAGAAACCTGGGGCAAGGTCGCCCGGATCGTCATCTTCAGCGCGATCGTGCCGCTGGCGCTGCTCGTGGCACCGATCCTCACCACCCAGCTTATCGCCGAGCGCGGGCTGACGGCGGCCAATGTCGGCAACTATTTCCTGTTCGAACTCGGCGGGATCAGCCTCGCCTCGCTGCCCGCCTTATGGTGGATGCGGCGGTTCAACTCGCGCCAGATCGCGCCCGTCGCCGCGGCGATATTCATTGCCGGCAACCTGCTGTCGACCGTCGCTCCGGGCATCGAACTCCTCTATTTCACGCGGCTGGTGACAGCGATGGCGGGCGGCGCGCTGATGCTGCTGTGCCTCAACGCGGCCGGCGCCGCCGCCAATCGCGATCGGCTGTTCGGCTGGTGGATCGCGGGCCAGTTGGTGCTTGGGGCGCTTGGCCTGTCGCTGCTGCCACGATTGTTCGCAACCTTCGGGCTCAACGCCTTCTATATCCTGATGGCGGCGATGATGGCGGCGGCGCTCCCGCTCGCGTTTCGCTTTGACGCGCCGACGATCGATCCTGCGCCACGAGATCAGCGCGGCGCGCCGACAGGCGGCCTGCTGCTTTCCGCCGTGGCGATGATCGCGGTGTTCGCTTTCTATATCGGGCTGGGCGGAAGCTGGGCTTTCATGTCCGTCATCGCCGAACGCTCCGGGCTGAAGCCGCTGCCGGTCGCGGATACGATCGCGATCGCGTCGTTGCTCGGCATCGCCGGCGCGTTGCTCGCCACCTTCCTCGGCGGCCGGGCGAAGCGCGGTTACGCGCTTTTCGCCGGCTATGCACTGCTGCTCGGCGCGGTGCTGATGCTGCTCGGGCAGCTGAACATGACCGCGTTCGCGGGCGCGGCCTATGCGTTCAAATTCTCCTGGACCTTTACGCTGCCCTTCATCCTCGCCGCCATCGCCAGCCGCGACACGAGCGGCGGAATCATGGCCTGGATCAACATGGTGATCGGCTTCGGCACGTCGATCGGGCCGGTCATCACCGGGCGGATATTGGGGGGTGCGGGTGCGCCAACGATGCTGATCTTCTGCGCGGCGATGATCGCTGTGTCCTTCGTGTTTCTTCTGCTGATCGAAACGGGCGTGGTCTCCGGCCGCGCCCGCACAAGGTGACCGATACGATGACCACCCAACCCAACCCCGCCGCCCGCCGCGCCCGCGCGCAGGAGATCGTTCGCGGCTTCGGCGCCGAACTTGGGCATTATATCGGCGGCGAGGCGATTGGCGGCGCGGGCGACGCGCATGAGGTGCTGGAACCGGCGACCGGCGAAACGATCGGCCGCGTCCGCGATGCGACGCGCGGGGAACTGGACAAGGCCGTCGCGGCGGCGAAGCAGGCCTTCCCCGCATGGGCCGCCTTGCCGGGCGAGCGGCGCAAGGAATTGCTGCACAGGGTCGCCGATCTGATCGAGGCGCGCGCTGAGGAAATCGCGGCGGTCGAATGCCTCGACGCGGGGCAATGCTGGCGCTTCATGGCCAAGGCGGCGGTGCGCGGCGCGGAGAATTTCCGCTTCTTCGCCGATCAGGCGCCGGCCGCGCGCGATGGACAGGCGCTGCCCTCCGCCGAGCACCTCAATTTCACGACGCGTCAGCCGATCGGGCCGGTGGGGGTGATTACGCCGTGGAACACGCCGTTCATGCTCTCGACGTGGAAGATCGCCCCGGCGCTCGCCGCCGGTTGCACCGTCGTCCACAAGCCCGCCGAATGGTCCCCCTATTCCGCGCGGCTGCTGGTGGAGATCGCCAATGAAGCGGGGCTGCCGGCTGGCGTGTTCAATTCGGTCAATGGTCTGGGCGAAACCACCGGCAAGCGGCTGACCGAACATCCCGACATCAAGGCGATCGCTTTCGTCGGCGATACCAGCACCGGCACCGCGATCATGCGGCAAGGCGCGGAAACGCTGAAGCGCGTCCATTTCGAACTGGGCGGCAAGAATCCGGTGATCGTGTTCGATGACGCCGATCTCGATCGCGCGCTCGATGCGGCGATCTTCATGATCTATTCGCTCAACGGCCAGCGCTGCACCTCCTCGTCCCGCCTGCTGGTGCAGCGATCGATTTACGATCGCTTCGTCGAACAGGCGGCGGCGCGGGCGCAAGCACTGAAGGTGGGCGATCCATTCGATCCTGCCACCGAAGTCGGCCCGCTGATCCATCCGCGTCACCGCGAGAAGGTGCAATCCTATATGGCCGTGGCCGAAGCGGAGGGAGCACGGATCGCCGCCGGCGGCGCGGCGATCGAGGGGCCGGGGCATTTCTTCCGCCCCACGTTGCTCACGCGCGCGCGCAGCGAAATGCGGATCGCGCAGGAAGAGATATTCGGCCCCGTCCTCACCGCGATCCCGTTCGATGACGAGGCGGATGCGATCCGCATCGCCAATGACGTGCGCTACGGCCTCGCCGCCTATCTGTGGACGTCGGACATCGGCCGGGCGTTGCGGGTCTCGAATGCGCTGGAGGCGGGTATGGTGTGGGTCAACAGCGAGAATGTCCGCCATCTGCCGACGCCATTCGGCGGGGTGAAGGCCAGCGGGATCGGCCGCGACGGCGGCGACTGGAGCTTCGATTTCTACATGGAAACGAAGAATGTCGCGCTCGCGCACGGATCGCACAAGATCAGCAGGATGGGCGTGTGAAACGGCATCGCAGGCTACGGGCACGCCGGAAGGTCGTTGCCGCATGATCGCGGGGACCGTTTATGGCGTGGTGCTCAACGATGCGGCCGAACGCGGGCTGCTGGCCGACGCGTTCACGCAGGCGCCATATCGCGCGCCGCCGATCGCCCCGGTGCTTTATATCAAGCCGCGCAACTGCATTACGCGCGACGACAGCATCATCGCGCCGGACGGTCTGGCGGAGGTGAGCGCGGCGGCGACGATCGGGCTGGTGATGGGCCGCGATACGACCCGCGTGACGCCGGACCGGGCGCTCGATCATGTCGCGGCGGCGGCGCTGGTGCTCGACCTGTCGGAGCCGGTCACGAGTTATTATCGGCCGACAGTGCGGCAGCGATGCCGCGACGGGTTCCTGCCCGTCGGCGCGATCACGTCGTTTCACGCGGCGCAACTCGCCGGCGATATCGTGACCCGGATCGACGGCGCAGACGCGCATCGCTGGTCGCCATCGCGCGCGGTGCGCGATGCGGCCCGCCTGATCGCGGATGTCAGCGCGTTCATGACGCTCGCCGCCGGAGACATGCTGCTGATCGGCCTGCCGCACGACGCGCCGCGCGCGCGCGCCGGTCAGCGGATAGAGGCGAGCATGGCCGGGCTCTCGCCGGTCCGTGTGACTTGGGGGGGGCAAGGCTGATGCGCCGCGCCCGCATCTTCCACCATGGCCGCGATCTGTGGGCCGAGGTGTCCCCCGACGGCGCGGTGCTGCTGCTGCCCGATGGTGCGCGGATCGCGGCGACCGATGCGCATTGGCTCCCGCCGGTGACGCCCGGCGCGACGATCTTCGCGCTCGGGCTGAACTATGCCGATCACAATGCGGAACTGGGCTTCAAGACCAAGGAGCCGCCGCTCGTCTTCCTGAAGGGCCCGAACACATTGGTCGGGCATTGCGGCGTCACGCCACGCCCGGCCGATGCCAATCAGATGCACCCGGAATGCGAGCTGGTCGCAGTGATCGGCCGCCCCTGCAAACGTATTCCGCGCGCGCAGGCGCTCGATCACGTCGCCGGCTACACCGTCGCCTGCGACTATGCGATCCGCGAGTATCTGGAAAACTACTATCGCCCCAATTTGCGGGTGAAGAACCGCGACGCAACCACGCCGCTTGGCCCGTGGATCGTCGATGCGGCCGATATCCCCGATCCGCAGGCGCTGGCGATCACCACGACCGTGGATGGCAATGTCGTCCAGTCCGGCTCTACGCGGGATATGGTGCTCGATGTCGCGAGGCTGATCGAATATCTGTCGGAAACCATGACGTTGCTGCCCGGCGACATGATCCTGACCGGGACGCCGCAGGGTCTGCACTTCGTCTCCCCCGGCGAGCGGGTGGTGTGCGAGATCGAAGGTGTCGGCGCGCTCGTCAACCATGTGGGGGCGGCGGCGCGATGAGCCTTTACACGCTTTCCAAGCTGATGTTCGCGCTCAATCGCGAGCCGGAATTGCAGGCGCGCTTCAAGACGGACCCCGCCACCGCGATCGAGCCGTTCCGCCTGACCGATGAGGAGCGCGGCGCGGTGCTCGCGCACGATATCGGGCTGCTCTACGTGCTCGGCGTCAACGGCCAGTTGCTCATGCATTTCGCCGCACTCGTCGGCATCGAATGGTCCGACTATCTCGATCGGATGCGGCGCGGGATCGTCGAACATGGCCCGGTCCGCGCGGGTATCTACGCAATGCATAGCGCGCCCCACGAAAGGATCGCCGGATGAGCCTGGTCTTTGCGGGAATATGCAGCCACGCTCCCGGCATCACCGGCCGCGCCGAGCGCGCGGACCCGGAAGCGCGCGAGCAATTCTATGCCGCCTTCGCCCGGCTGCGCGAGGCGCTGGAGGCGGCGCGCCCCGATGCGGTGATCGTCGTCGCGGCGGAGCATTTCGCCAATTTCTTCATGAACAACATGCCCGCCTATGCGATCGGCATGGCGGAAAGCTACGACGGGCCGATCGAAGATCCCGCATGGCTCGCCATCCCGCCGCGCACGATCCGCGGCGATCCCGATCTGTCGCTGCGGCTCATCACACAGGTGATGCAGACGAGCGACGTCGCCTTCGCCGAGGAATGGCGTTTCGATCACGGCATCATGGTGCCGCTGCATTTCCTCGATCCTGAAAACCGCTTCACGATCATCCCGGCGAACATCAATTGCCAGGGGCCGCCGCTGACCCCGCTCAGCCGCGCATGGGCGTTCGGCGAGGCGCTTCGCCGCGCCGCCGATGCGCAGCCGGAGCGGATCGCGCTGATCTGCACCGGCGGCATCTCACACTGGCCGTGTACCCCGGACAGCGGGACGGTGAACGAGGCGTGGGACCGCGATTTCCTCGATCGCTGGGCGCGCAACGATCGCGCGGCGATGACGGCCTATACCGACGAGGAAACCTATGCCGAGGCGGGACAGGGCGGGTTCGAGATCCGCACCTTCCTCGCCTGCGCCGCCGCCGCGCGCGGCACGGGCGAGATCTGGCATTATCGCCCGATCCCGATCTTCGCGGTCGGCTGCACGATCGGCGTGATGGAGATCGCGTGATGGCCCATGCAATCGTCGAATGGACCGACAATCTGGAAGGGCAGACCGACATTCGCGCGCTGCTCGAACTGATCGCCGCTGCGATGCGCGATGCGGATGGCGTGTTCCCATGGGGGGGCATCCGCGTCCGCGCGATCAGACTCAGCGATTATGTGATCGCCGACGGCAAGGAGGACGATGCTTTAGTGAACATCACGGTGAAGATGGGGGCCGGTCGCCCGGCCGCGTTCAAACAGGCGTTCTTCACGCATCTGTTCGATCAGGTGAAGGCTCATTTCGCCGACCTGTTCGAGCGCCGCTATCTCGCGCTGTCGCTCTATGTCGAGGAAGCCGACGAAGCGGGCAGCTTCAAACATAACAACATCCATCGCCGTTTCCGGAGCGCATCATGACCCTGACGGCGGACGCCATCGCCGATTGCGCCGCGCTGCTCGACACGGCGGAGCGCGCGCGCGAACAGATCGGCCAGTTCTCGCTGGCATGGCCAGAAATGACGATCGAGGATGGCTATGCGATCCAGCGTGCATGGGTCGAAGCGAAGCTGGCGCGCGGCCGTTCGCTGATCGGGCACAAGATCGGCCTCACCAGCCGTGCGATGCAGCGTTCGTCGAATGTCGACGAGCCGGATTATGGCGCGCTGCTCGATGACATGCTGTTCGAGGATGGGCGCGATATCCCGATCACCCGCTTCATCGAGCCGCGCGTGGAGGTGGAGCTTGCCTTCATCCTGAAATCGCCGCTCGAAGGGCCGAATTGCAGCTTGTTCGATGTGCTGGACGCGACCGCATGGGTAAGCCCCGCGATCGAGATAATCGACGCGCGGATCGAGCGGTTCGATCGCGCAAGCGGCGTAACCCGCAAGGTGTTCGATACGATCGCCGACAATGCGGCCAATGCGGGGATCGTATTGGGCGGCCGGCCGGTGCGGCCCGAAACGGTCGATCTGCGCTGGGTTTCGGCGCTGATGTATCGCAACGGCGTGATCGAGGAATCGGGCGTCGCGGCGGCGGTGCTCAACCATCCCGCGCGCGGCGTCGCATGGCTGGCGAACAAACTCGCGCCTTATGGCCAGCGGCTGGAGGCCGGCGAGATCGTGCTCGGCGGCAGCTTCACCGCGCCGATCCCGGCGCGCGCGGGCGACCAATTTCACGTCGATTACGGCGCGCTGGGCGCGATCGCGGTGGGCTTCGCATGAACCGCTTCAAACAGGCGATCACCGCCGGGCGCCCGCAACTCGGGCTGTGGCAGGCGCTCGCCAACGCTTATACCGCCGAAATCTGCGCGGGCGCGGGCTATGACTGGCTGCTGTTCGATGCCGAACATGCGCCGAACACCCTCCCCACCCTGCTCGCGCAATTGCAGGCGGTGGCGACGTGGCCGGTCGAACCGATCGTGCGGCCGCCGCTCTGCGATCCGGCGATTATCAAGCAATATCTCGATATCGGCTTTCGCACGCTGATGATCCCGATGATGGAAAGCGCGGATCAGGCGCGGCTCGCGGTGTCGGCGATGCGCTTTCCACCGCACGGCATCCGTGGCGTGGCGAGCGCGACGAGCCGCGCCTCCGGCTTCGGGCGGCAGGGCGATTATCTTACGCGCACGCATGAGGAGCATTGCCTGATCGTGCAGGTCGAGAGCCGCGCCGGGCTGGATGCGATCGAGCAGATCGCGGCGGTCGACGGGGTGGACGCGATCTTCATCGGGCCGGGCGATCTGTCGGCGGCGCTCGGCCATCTAGGCGCGCCGCGTCACGCGGTGGTGCAGGCGGCAATCGCCGATGCGATCGCGCGCATCGCGCGGACTGGCAAGGCCGCCGGCATCTTCGCGCTCGACGCCGATGACGCCGCCGCGCGGCTAAACGAGGGAGTGAACTTCGTGTCGATCGGCACCGATGTCGGGCTGCTCGCGCGCGGTAGCGAGGCGTTGCGCGCCGACGTCCTCTCGCGGCGATGAACAAGCGCCCGTGACAATATCAGAGAAGGAACCATGATGAGCTTCTCCACCCCACGCGACGTACTCGACGCTTATGCCGATGGCTGTAAAAGGCTCGATCGCGATTTGCTTGCGCGCTGCTTTCATCCGCAGGCGATGATGGCGGGCGATCTGGATGGCAAATTGCTGGTCGGTGGGCCGACACCGTTTCTGGACGACGTGGCCGGAATCGCCGCCGCCGGCATCGATCACGCCAGCTTCTCGGCGAATGTGATCGAACTCACCGCCAACGGCCGGGTCGCCGCCGGCACGGTACACTCGCTCAATTTCGCCGGGCGTTTCGAATTTCTCGATCGCTTTCACCTGATCGAAGATGAAAGCGGCTGGCTGATCACCAGCAAGAGCTTCACGACGCTTTAGCCCAATTCTCCCGCCTCGAAGCGAGATGGGTCGAACCGGGGGTGGCAGTGCGTTGCACACGTCCACCCCCGGAAGGCTATCGGCGACGCATCCTTATTTTCGCGCCGCTATCCACGCATCGACCTGCCGCTCGAGGATCGAAAGGGGGAGCGAGCCCGAGCCGATCAAAAGGTCATGGAACCCCTTGATGTCGAATTTCGGTCCAAGCTCATGTTCCGCCTTGTGGCGCAATTCCATGATCTTGAGCATGCCGATCTTATAGCCCGTCGCCTGGCCCGGCAGGGTGATGTAACGGCGCACTTCCGAGCGCGCCTGATCCGGCGATGCGCGACCAGAGGCGACCATATAGTCGACGGCCTGATCCTCGCTCCAACCCTTGGCGTGAATGCCGGTATCCACCACCAGCCGCGCGGCGCGAAACAATTCCGCTTCGAGCCGCATGAAATCGCTCGCCACATCGGGGTAAGCGCCCATTTCCTTGCACAACGCCTCGGCATAGAGCGCCCAGCCCTCGCCAAAGGCCACGTAGCGCGCGGTCTGGCGGAACTTCGGCCCCGCGCTCTGGCGGACCTGGATGTCGCCCTGCATCACATGGCCGGGCACGCCCTCGTGGCACATCAGGTCGATCGTAGCGTCGGGCGCCGGATCCCCGGTATCGCCAAGCAGATGGACATAGACTCGGCCCGGCCGCGCCCCGTCACGGCTCGGGCCCGCCGCATGGGCAGCACCGCCGGCAACCTCGCTGAACGATGGCTCGCGCACCACCTCCATCCGATATTCCGGCAGCTTGCCGAAATATTTGGGCAGCAACGTGCGGTTGTGCGCGATCGCCGCATTGGCATTGCGCAGATATTCGGCGCGGAGCGCATCCGTCCACGGCTGGGGCGGATTGCGCCGTTCGCGATCCGCATAATAAGCTATCCGATCCTTGAAGCCGGCCTTTTGCGCCAGCGCGTCCTGCTCGCCCTCGATCCGCTTGACCTCGCTCAACCCGGTCTGGTGGATCTGCTCCGCTGTCAGATCCGTGGTGGTGTTGAGCTTCAACGCGGCGGCATACCAGGCCGCACCGCCCGGAAGCGAGATAGCGCCAACGCGACCGCTCGGCGCCGTCGGCAAGTCGCTTTCCGCCCAGGCGATAACGCGCTCATAGGCGGGCTTGATCGACAGCAGCGCGGTGCGCGTTTCGGCGAGCAGCGCATCCGCTTCGGCTTGCGTCACCTTCCCGGCCGCCTGAAGCTTGCTGACCTTGGCCTGCGCGTCCGCCCATAACGGCGAGGCGGCGGCGGTGTCGAAAGGCGCGCCGGTGATGATCGCCCGGCTGCCGGAAATCACCCGCTCGTCCTGAAATTTCGGCGCGTGCACCCCCTTCGCATCGGAAGCGCGGCTCTGCACGATCGCCTCGTCCAGCACCGCCGGTATTGCACGCAGGCGCGCGGCATAGGCCCGCATATCGGCCGCATCCTGCACGTTGTGCGTGTTGATCAGGAAATCAGGCAGCCGCGCATGGGCGGAGTACAAGAACGAATAGAATGGCGGAGTATATTGGCGGAAACGGTAGGTTAGCTCGGCGCGCTCCAGCTCAAGCGCCCAAATGTCGTAATTGGTCTGGGCGTCCGCCGAAAGCTTGGCGCGATCGAACTGCGCCTTCATTCGGGAGACACTGGCGCGCCGCCATTCCAGCCGGTGCAGCGCGGCGGCATCGCTGATATCGTCGAGCCGATCCATGCCCTCCTTCATGCCCAATTGCGTGGCGAGCTGCGGCCGCTGCCTCAATTCCTCGGCAAATTCCTGATCGAGAAAAGCATAGAGCCGCGCGTCTTCGCTGGCCGGCGCCGCTTTCGGCGGCTGCGCATCAGCGACTGCGAGCAATGGAACGGCGAAGGCGATTGCCGCTGCGGCACGCAACAAAAGTGGCTTGAGCATCATTTTGGTCTCCCCTTGCCCGGGTTCTTATCCACCCGCCGCAAGCCTGGGAAGGCCATTCCAAATTTCGGCTCGGCAAGCCGGGCAAGCGAGCGCACTCGGAAACCACGCAAAATCAATCGCTCAGCACTGCGACGGAAACGTCGGCCGGACCGCCGCGTTCATCCGCGACCTGACCGGCTCCACATGACAAAGCCGCCGGCGTTTCATCGCCAGCGGCTTTGCCCATGTCACCCGTGCGCGAATATCAGGCGAAGGAAACCTTCGTCGCGGATCGGCGCCGATAGCGCAGCGCGCCAGCAGCCATGCCGAAACCGAGGATCATCATCCCCCACGTCGCCGGCTCAGGAACACCGCCAACCGAAAGCGAGCCCGAAAGGTTGTAATACACATTCCCATCGACCTTGCCGGTGAACTGCGATCCGAGCGTGCCATCGCCATTCGCATAAAGCGCAAGGAGCGGATTGCCGCCGAACGTCGGCGTTGACGTACCCACCGCGAACAGCAGCCCGTTCAGGCTGATCGGGAAAGCGGTATCCAGGCCATAAAAATCCGTGCCGTCATTGGCGCGAAAGCCAACCGGCGCATCGGGAAAGACGTTTTCGTTATAGGGGGTGTTGGTGGTGATCAGCGAAATCGGCGCATTATGATAGCTGAGCAGGCTGATCGTGCCCCCGCCGCTCAACGCCTGGCCGCCCTCGACGTCGAGCGTCAATTGGCCCGAAAAAGCGCCAGCGCCGTTAAGGATGCCCGAGAATGGCAACACCACGGTCGCCGCATTCGCCGGTGCCTGAAACGCCGCAGCAAGCAACGCCGATGCCGCCAGAAACTTATACCGATTTTTCACGCCATCCCCTTTTATAGCTGATCAATTCCAGAAGGATGACCTTCCGTAACATCGTGCACTCCGCTCACAACCGGCGATGTCTCATGATCCATTCTTGAAATGGGACAGCCCGGCGCGGCGCATGCGTCGAAACCATGACCCGATTGCTGAAACGCCGACGAGCGCCCCGATTTTCGGGACGCCCGCCAACATCGATCGGCTCGCGTCAGAATTTGAAGCCGAAATTCACGCGATAATATCTTCCCATAATCGCATCGAAAAAGCGCGACGTTCCATAATCACCAAGGGCATATGGAAACGGGACAGACCTGTTCGTAACGTTATTCACGATAAAACGCATATTGAATTTATTCGTGAACTCATATCCGATCGAGCTGTTGAATATCACATAGCTTCCGAAACGTGGGTATTGATAAGTAGTTTGCGGAACATTGACGTTCACGCTGGCAGGTCCGTTATAAATTGTCTGCCACATGAAATTGAATCCGCCATTATCATAATTCAGATTGGCGGTGAAATTGTCCTTCGGCTCGGCAATCGTGCCGACGGTGTATTGGATATCCCCGCTACCGATCTTGTAGTAATGCTGGATCGTGTGCAGGTAATTTACGCCGATCGATATGACACCCGCGGCGGGCGACATGCCAAGCCGCTCCAGCGGCAATCGATAATTAAGCGAAGATTGGATGCCTTTGAAACGCTCGATACCGATATTGTAACTGCTCGTCTCGAACGACGTCACCTGCCCGGCCGCGTCCCTGACAAAGGTGCTGCAATATGGGCTGTTCGGATAATTGGTCGCATCGTAGCAGGCGTTCATCACATCGGTCAGAGACAGGGATGCGATCTCGTTCTTAATATCGATGTGAACATAGTCCACGGACAACCGCAGGCCCGGAATGAATGTCGGCTGGAATACGCCGCCCGCCGTCCAGCTATTGCCGATTTCGTTTTGCAGCTCCGGGTTGCCGCCGCTCAAACCCTTGGCGGTGTAGTTGACCACATTCGACGTAAAGTCGGCGGGCAAACCCGCCGCCGCGCAATTGGCGGCGCGGCGGGTGGGATCGGGCCCACCCGTGATATATCTTTGATCGCACGGATCGTTCGCGGTGCTAAACACTTGCCCGGTTGGCGCAAACAATTCCGTAATGGCCGGCGCCCGGAACGACCTCGTATAGTTTCCCCGCAACGTCAGGCCATTAAACGGCGCGTATTTCGCCCCGCCGGTATATGACCAGAATCCGCCGGTCATGCTGTTTTTGACATACCGCCCGGCGCCCTGCAGCTCCAGACTATTGATCAGCGGAATGCTCATCGACGGCGATACCAGCGGAATGTTCAGCTCCCCGAACACCTCATTGGTATGATATGATCCAGCCACCGGATCGATCGGGATCGTATTACCGTATTGCGTCCGCGTGCCATCGCCATTGTCTTGCCCGAAATAGAACGCGCCGGGCTTGAAACTTGTCGACTCATAACGATGCTCATAGCCAAGGACGAATTTAACGTCTCCGGCCGGCAATTTGACTATCGACCCCTTCACGTCGGCGATAAAGTCGAACTGCTTGTTCACCTGCCTCGGCGTCGCGATCGCGGTGATATAGTTTATCGCGGCCTGGCTCGCCTGATTCACGCCGAAGACGTCCAGCGGCGCGCACGTGGAACTCAACGTCGGAATGGCGGCATTCGTATAGCCGGGGGCACATATGATATTGCCACTGCCATCCGTCGTGGCGTTCAAAGCATTATAGAAATTTTGGGTGACAACTTCGCGCGCCGTGGTCTTTGAATTCGACTGACCGTAATTCGCTTTCACTTCCCAAGTGAAATTGCGATCTCCGACATTGAAATCGCCATCGAACCCACCAACAAAGCGATATAGATCGGTTGCGGTTCTAAAGCTGCCTGTCGCGAGATCGGTATTGGCGCGCGCCAGCAGGAACGTGCTGGGATCTTCTTCATTCGCCACAAGGCTATTAACGATCGTGGCTCGATCCGCGGCGCTGAGATACGGGTTCGCGGTGCTCAGGATCAGGTTACCGTTCGTCTCCCCGGCATTAGCGAAGAGCGCGGTGTTGTAGAATGGCTGCGCACGCAAATTGGTCGCCACCGTTCGACCGTACCACGCCTCACCAGAGAAGCGGAAATGATCCGTGAAATCGTAATGGAACAGAGCGGTCACCGACAAACGATTGCTGTCGGTCAGGAAGTTATCGTAATCGCGAATACGAAAACCACTACCGCCCGCCTGGATAAGCCCGTTTCCGGTCAGCGCCCCGTTTACAAATGGGGTGAGTTGCCCGCTCGGACTGAACACCAGCGGACGGCCCTGCGCGTCCGTTACCGCCGCGGCAGTCTGCCCGGCATAGATCGGCACGTCATCAGCAACCAGCGGCATGCCGGTATTGGTGAAGACGTTATAACGCTGCCCACCATAATAGAGTTGCTGTCTATAAGATGCGCCCGGTAGCGCGGTGGTGTAGAACGGGCCGTCGGCGCTGGTGTAGAAGCGATCCGATGTCGGAATGCCGTTCTGTTTGTCATATTGCACGCTCAGCGTGATATTGCCGCGCCCTTCGGAGAAATTTTTCCCCGCCAGAAGGGAGACGTTATAATTACCGCCATCGCCCTTTTGCGATATGCCGGTTTGACCGTTTACTTCCAGCCCTTCAAAATTCTTTTTGAGAATGACATTGACGGTGCCGGCAATCGCATCCGATCCGTAAATCGGCGCACCGCCCACCGAAATCGTCTCGATGCGCTCGACAAGATTGGTTGGCAGCGTGGCAAAATCGACGGGGCTACCAGCAACCACACCGAAAAGCGAAGAACTCGCCGTGGTCACGAAACGATTGCCATTGACCAGTGTAAGCGTACGCTGCGGGCCGAGATTGTACATGTTGACGAAAGTTTGCCCGGCGCCGAACGAGCCCTGACTACCGGCGGGACTATTCGCGGGAACACTGAAAACCGGCAATTCCTGCAACGCCGCGCCAAGATTGGTATAGCCGCGTTTCGCGATCTCGGTAGATCCAAGCGATTCCGCCGGCTGCGCCGCGATCGTGGATTGCGAGATACGTGACGCGGTTACGACGACGTCATTTTGGGAACCACTATCGTCGGCCTGCGGCGGCCGCGTACGATCGGTTCGCGGAGTGTCTGCCTGCTGACTGACCTGGGCAAACACGACTTGAGAGGAGAGCATTGCGCTGACGGCAATACCGGCGAACAACAACGTGCGAGCACACGGACGGCGCCCGGAAAAGAGGGGGTAACCCATCATTTCACGAATCCTTCCAAACCCTTAGTGACGCCTCGTATCCGCTGCACAATCCTGCCCGGTCAATGCCGCGCACCCCAGTTGATGCAATTCGCAACACTGGCGTGTCCTTCGCGCCACAGCGACGACACCGACATTTTGGCATCCATCGCGCCCGCGAAACGCTGTTACGCGACACCGAACCGGGGATGAAACGCGACCGCAAGAAAAGGAGATTGCAACGAAAACGAGCGCCCCCGACTTCTCCTCAATTTCGTGAAAAAGCGAGTCGATCGAACACTTCCGATTGACCGCACGGCGATCGACTCCAGCATCCGGAAAGATATTTTCGAACGACGATCCGTTTCATACGGACTTTGATCCGATTTTTAGATGGATTGACGGCGCGGATTAACAGGCGGAGAATGAAGGCGAAAAAGACGAAATATAAAATAAAAAATTAACTAGAAAAGGGTCGCGGATTGTCAGCTGTTGACAGGGGATCCGTATGGCCAATGTTTGGACGCGCTTGTTGCGCGGCTGCGCCGAATTTCTCGAGTCGCGCGGTAATTCGCTGCTCACCACCAGTTTTGCTTCTCCGCAGGCACTGCTTGAATCGCTGATCAATGGCGCGCAGCCGGGTGACAAGCCGGCATTGCAGACGTTGCATGATGCGCTTGGCAGCGGCGCGGGCCTGACGGGTGACAACCAGACGCTGTGGGACGAGATCACCACCGCGATCGGCAAACAACATACCGCCATCACAGCGATCACCGCCAAACTCGCAGTCGCCGATTTTGGTCTGGGCGAGGCCAAGGCGGTCGGCCAAGCGGTCGGCGACTTCGTTTCCGCCGGCACCGACGCGATCGGAAAGATCGCCACAAAAGTTGCGGCGGGCGTCAAGGAAGTCGAAAATCGCGTCAATTCGAACATGGAGCCATGGGCCGACGGCCTGCGCGATCTGGCCGGCAATGTGCCGGGCAATTTCGATTCATTGTGCAACACCGTGCTGGACATTCAAAACGCCAGTTCCGGCCTGTGGCACGCGCTGGAGCTTGATCTAGATGCCGGCCGGCTGAATATTCACCTCGTCGCGGCGGATGCACGCGCGCTCGGCCCGATCAATTTCGACGGCGCGGAGATCGAAGCATTCATCCAGTTCAAACCGCCGTTTCTGGTCGGCATCGCGCTGGTATCGAAGATCAAGGCCGGGCTGCGCGGCGATCCGACGATGAACAAGATCATCCCCGGTCAGGCGCCGACCGCGGATACGACCGATGCGGTGGCGATCCAGCTCGATACCGACAAGGGCTTCTCGCTCGGCTCGGGCAAGACGCAGCGCGTGGTCCTGCCGGTGCGCTTCGCCTTTCCGATCATCGAATTGCGCGAGTTCGCAATCTCCAGCCCCAATGCCGACAAGAAGGACGCGCCCGCGCAGATCGACGTTACCACGGTAATCGCGGGCAAGTTCGGATCGGTGTTATCGTTCGTCTGCGAAGGCGGCGGCGTCTCGCTGATCTCGAACAATGGCGGCGACTATCAGGTGCAGCCGAAAATGCCGGACGGACTGGGGTTGCGCCTTTCCGCCGGGCCGGTGGTAGGCGGCGGCTATGTCCGCCACGATCCGGTGAAGAATGAATATGGCGGCACGCTGCAACTGACCTTTGCCAAGGTCGGCATCACCGCGGTCGGGCTGTTGCAGCCGGATACGATGGCATTCCTCGTGGTGCTGGGCGTGCGTTTCCCCGCGCCGGGCATCCAGCTTGGCTTCGGCTTCACGCTCGATGCGGTGGGCGGGCTGGTCGCGTCCGATCGGCGGCTGGATATCGATCAGCTTTCCAGCAAGCTGAAGGACGGCGCGGTTTCCAATATCCTGCTGCCCGACGATCCGGTTTCGTCCGCCCCGACGATCCTCAACCAGCTATCCGATATCTTCCCGCCGCAGGCCGGTGCGTTCGTCGTTGGCCCGATCGTGCAATTGGGCTGGGGCGCCAAATCGGGGCTGGTTACCGCGCGTATCGGCGTGCTGATCGCGCTGCCCGATCCGTCGGTAACGATCCTCGGTTCGCTGCAAGTGATGGTGCCGCCCAAGATCGTGGATAAATCGCCACGCGTGGTGGAGCTGAACATCGATATGTTCGCCGCGATCACGCCGGACGAATTCTTCCTCAAGGCGACGCTGCGTAATTCCAAGATCGCGGGCCTGGCGGTAAGCGGCGATCTGGCGCTGCTGATCCGCTGGGCGTCTGACAGCGCCTTTGCCTTTTCGGCCGGCGGGTTCTTCCCGACTTACAAATATCCGCCCAAGCTGGCCGGGTTGCAGCGGCTGTCGATCAAGCTCGCGCCGCCGGTCAGTTGGCTATCGCTGTCGGTGACCGGCTATATCGCGGTGACCGGCAACAGCGTGCAGTTCGGCGGCGCGGTCGATCTGTCGGCCAAGGTCGGCCCGGCTTCCGGCGATGCGCACCTGTCGATCGACGCGATGTTCGTCTTTTCGCCGCGCTTCGCCTTCATCGTCGAATTCAACGCATCCGTCTCGATCAAGGCCTTTGGCCATTCGATCGCCGGCGCGGCGTTCCGCGGCACGATCTCCGGCACCGCGCCGTGGCATGTCGAGGGCTCGGCGAGCGTTTCGTTCCTGTGGTGGGATGTCGATTTCCCGGTCGGCCCGATCGAATGGGGCGATCGCGACGTTTCCGTGCTGCCGCTGGTGGATTCGATGGCAGAGGCGCTGAAGGCGCTGAACGAGGACATTGCATGGGCCGCGCTGCCCCCCGCCGTCAGCGATGCGGTGACGATCCTGCGCCCGGCGGCGAGCGACGGCAGCGATGCCGATCTCGCGCGGCTGTTCCAGCCGTTCTCGCTGATCCAGGCGAAGCAGCAGCTCGTGCCGTTCGATGTCGATATCACCCGGCTCGGGGCCTACGCGAGCACGATCAAGCAGTTCAACTTCGCCAACCCGAAAATCAACGGCGCGCCCGCGCCCGCTTTCTCCGAAATCAACGCGCCCTTCGCGATGGGCCAGTACACCGAAATGACGCAGGATCAGAAAGCGTCGAAACCCGATTTCGAGGATCACGCCGCCGGCATCCAGATCGCGCCCGCCACCGGCACCGCGCTGGGCCGCAACGCCAGCGCGACGCTGGAATGGGATACGTTCTTCCCGCAGGAGCATGAACCACCGACCCGTGGGAAATGGGCGCTGCCGGTCGATCTCAACCGCGTGGTGCTGGCCGCGGGCGCGGTCGCGCGGCAGCGCAGGGTGGCGGGCAATCCCTATGCCCCGCCCACGCCCGGCCCGGTCGAAATGGTCGATGCGGGGCTGAAGAACGTCGTTCCGCTCGCGACCGCGCACGCCGCCGCCGGCATCGCGATGACCACCACCGAGGCCGATCTCCTCGCCGCGACCGGCGTGGAGATGCAGGTCGTCAGCCTGGGACTGGCAGCATGACACAAAGCCTGAAAACCTTCGCCGGCTATCGCGCCGATCTGCCGATGGCGGTGTTCGCCGGCACCCCGTTCGTGCCTGAACATGTCGATCTTGGCAGCTTCAGTCTCGTCTCATGGGTGCGAAACGGGCTTGCCGCCGCGATCACCGATCCGCCGGTGAATCTGCGCGCGGCGGTGTCGGTGAGTTTCGATGTCACCGGCACCCCGCCGCCCGCCACCCCGCCCTATCCGGTCCAGACCCAGACGGTATCGCGCACGCTGACGATGCGCGGGCCGGGCGACGTGATCGGCATAGATCAGGCGCAGATCGTGCGCCGCTTCCCCGCGCCCAACGTATCGCTGGGGGATGACAGTTCGCTCGCGCTGATCGAATTCAACCGCCCCGATCTGCCATGGCTGCACTCGCCCGATCCTGCGGCGGGGGATCGGCTGAAACCGTGGATCACGCTCGTCGTCTGCGATGTTGCGAACGCGGAGCTGTCGAGCGGCACCGGCGGTCTGCCCGACAAGCTCAGCACCCTGCGCGGCGAGTTGCAGGGGCTGGACGATGCATGGGCCTGGGCACACGCACAGGTGCTTGGCGCGAGCAATGATCGCAATGCGATTGCCGATCACATGGGCGATGCACATGCCGATGCCAATCTGTCGCGGCTGATCTGCCCGCGCCGGCTGAGCGTCCACACCAGCTATATCGCCTGCGTCGTGCCGACTTTCGATTGCGGCGTGAAGGCTGGGCTGGGCCTGCCCGGCGGGACGCTCGATCCGGCATGGACGACTACCAATCCGGCCGCGGAAATCACCCTGCCCGTCTATGCGAGCTGGCGGTTCACGATCGGCGAAAGCTATAATTTCGAGGAACTTGCCCGGCGGCTCGTGCCGGTCGACGCGCCGTGGCAGATCGGTCGCCGCGCGGTCGACCTGCGCACGCCGCATGGCGGGGTGAGCGACGACGATGTGTCGCCGGGGGGCGTGCAATATCTGAAATGCGCGCTCGTCTCCCCATTTGACCCGAGCGGAAACGCCGTGTTGCCTGAAGCCGAGTGGAGCGCCGCGCGCACAGAGGAATTGCGCGCGCGGATCGAGGTGGATCAGGACGATCCCGATCTGCCGCGCGTCGGCCCGCGCCTCTACGCGCGGTTCCAGCGCGGCAGCACGACGGTGCCCGGCGACGCCGCGACGATCTCTCCGCAATCCGATTGGTTCAACGCGATCAACCTACGCCCGCTCGATCGCGTCGTCGCCGGGCTCGGCACGCGGGTGATCCAGAACGATCAGGACAAGTTGATGCAGGCGGCATGGCTGCAGGTCGGCAAGATCCGCGAGGCCAATGCCGCGATCGATCGCATCCGGCTGGCGCGCTATGTCGCCGAGGCGCTGGTCAGCAAGACGCTGGCCAAGTTGCCGATGGCGGCGCTCACCGCGACCACCCGCGCGGTCCATGGCAAGATCGGGATGCCGGCCGGGCAACAGACGGTGTGGGCGAATATCGCCGGCAGCGCCTTGCCGCAAACCGCCGCCGGCATGGCCTTCCGCCGCTCGCTCGTATCGGGCGCGCCGGTGAGAGCTGCGATCAGGGGCGCTAGCCTCGCCACGCGCGGCAATATCGCATCGATGATCGCCGGCGGCGCGAAGCTGCGTGACATGCGACTCGATTACGCCGCACCCGCAGCGATCGGCCCGATAACGGCCGGCATCGCCGCGACGCTTCCCGCCGATCGGCTGGGCAAGGCGCTCGGCGTTTCCGCCGACACCGCCGCGAAGACGCTCGTGCGGCGCTTCAGCAAAGCGGGGGGGCTCGCCGCGCAGATCGCCACGCCGCGCACGCAATGGCGCGTGATCGACGCGGCAAGCAGCGACGCGGTGACGTCCATGCAGAAACAACGGATGGCGATGCTGGACGCCGCGACAAAACGCGTCGCGGCGTTGTCGCCCGGCCGGATCGAGGCGCTGGGCGCGCAATATGCCACCCTTGCGCAGCAGGCGCCGTCGCTATCCACGATCGCGGAGAAGCAGATTGCGGTGCTCGACCGCTCGCTTGGCAAGGTATCGATTCCGATCCTGCACGGCATCACACCCATGATTGCACCGGGCGCCGCCACGCCGATCGGACGCGCGCCGCTGGCCGCCGCACCGACAATACGAACCTTGGGTGCGACACGCCCGACGATCGGCCGGCCGGTGGCCATGCCCGCGACGGACACGGTCGCGCTCAGTGGGATCGATCGCTATCGCAATTTCGGCGACATCCTGATCCCGCGCCCGCCAGTAGCAAAAGTGATGACCAACGCCGCGCTCGCGGATGGCGTCGCCGCGCTGGTCGCCGGCGTCGGCATTCGCCAGATGCCCGCGACCCCGGTGCTCGCGGCGCCATCGGTGGATCGTGGCACTTTGCTGAAATCGCTCGATCCGGGGCCGGCCGCGCGCAAGGCGATCATCGCGCGGCTGAAGGCGCTGCCAGACTGGCTGCCCAATGACTGGTTCGATGATCTGCGCGTTCGCCCGATCATGGCCGCGCCGCGTTTCGACCGGCCGATGTGGGGAGCGCTCGCCGACTGGAACCAGGATTGGCTGATCCCCAATCTCGGGCTGGTCGACGAGAGTGATTTCGTCACTCTGCTGTTCGACAACCCGCGTTTCACCGAAAGCTATCTGGTCGGCCTGTCCGACGAAATGGGGCGGGAACTGCTCTGGCGCGGTTTCCCGACCGATCAGCGCGGCACCTATTTCTGGCGGATGTGGAGCGAAGGCTCGGACGATCTGAAACAACAGATTGCGCGCTTTGCTGCGGGCCCGCTCGGCAGCCATCTTGCCGGCGGAAACAACTCGCGCGTCGTGATGCTGATCCGTGGCGCGGTGGTAAAGCGCCACCCCGAGGCGCTGTTCGTCGCCGTTCGGCGCGATGCGGCCAGCGGTAACTTCGCCGATCCGCCGACGAGCGGCACGGGATCGATCCTGTTCCACGCCGCACTCAGCGTCGATACGATCCTCGTCGGCTTCGATCTCACGCGCGACGATATCAAACAGGGCAATTGGTGGTTCCTTCTCGCGGAGCACCCCGGCGCGCCGCGCTTCGGCCTTGATATCCCGGACGGGGTGACCCCCGTTCCGCTGCCCGCCTCCGCCACCATATCGATCGACGGCCTGACATGGGGACAATTGCCCATGGGTGGCGGCTGCCTCAACGCCGGAACCGGCGGCGCCACCGCCGTCACCAAGGATGACGGCAATTTCCAATGGGCGACGAGCAGCGCCGATGTCGCCCGCATCCTTTTCCAAAATCCCGCCCGCGCCGCTTTCGAGGCAAAGGCGATGATGCCGCAGGACCATTGATCATGCCTGTCGATCCCAACCTCAAATCATTCCAGACCGATGCGGCGAAGCTCAACGCGACGTTGCAGAACCAGCGCGACACGATGGCGGCGGCGCGCCAAACGCTCGCCGATCTCGAACGCCGGGTGGCGGATGCGACCGTCAGCATAACGCCCGCGGCGGCGGCGCGCGCGCAGGCGGCGGCGACCAAAAAGCTGACGGACGCGCAAAACGCGATCATCGACGCGCAACGGAAGCTGGGCGACCTGCTCCGTCCGCGGGCGATCGATCCATGCGGTTGCGCGAGCAACATCCCGCTGCTGATGCTGCCTGTGCGGATCGAGACGCGTTTCGCGAAGGCGGCCAGGAGCGGCGGAGCGGTGCTTCAGGTGCGCATCTTTCCCGATACCGTGCATGTCGATGCGTTGCGCCGCACCCTCACCGATGCGGAGCGCGCCGCCGGAATCGCCTATTGGACGGCGCTATGGCCCGATCAGGCCAATCCAGGACCATGGACCAATCTGAAGATGGCGGTAGGCGCGCGCCGTGCCGGCTGGGTGGCGGAGGCGACGCGCCCCACCAATGGCGCGAACGCTCCGCAGGGCGAGCCATTATTCCCCGATCCCGCCGCGCCGGCGCACGACAGCGTCACCGCGCGGCTGCTGCCCGATCGCTTCGTCGCGGTCGCGCGGCAGGGCGGCAAGGAATATCGCGCCACCGGCAATCCGATCGTCGGCAATCTCGAAATGGGCGCGTTCCTGCCGGACGAGGCCGAGGCCGATCTCGTGACCGTCAACGGCGTGAAAGTGTCACAGGGCGGCAAGTGGATCGTCGATTTCAAAACCGCGCTCGACGCCGGAATGGCGCTCACCATCGCGCTGCCCAATGATCGGCCGGTAACGGATCTCTATGTTCTCGGCGTGCGCCGCTCGCTCGATCCCAAGGCGGCGGCGGCCGCGCTCGACGATCTTTGCGCCGCGCATCGCCATTCGATCGGGCTCGGCTTCGTCGAGCAAGGCACGCCGACCAACAATCTCGACGATCAGCGCGCGGGCTGGAACAGCGTGGGCGACGAAAGCGCGCCGACCCTCGATGGTGTGCCCCCCACTCCCGCCGGCGGCAACGACGCTGCGCTCGCGTCCGCACTGGGGATCACGGGGAGCGCCTTTGTCGGCACCGATGCCGCCGACGTAGCGGAGGATGCGCTGGCGGGCGCGGCCAATATCGTCGTGTGGCACGCCGCTTATGACAGCTTTCTCGATACGTTCGCGACGATCACCAACGAAGCCCTGGGCTCGATCAGCGAACGCGATCGCGAACGGCTGCGGCGGCTGCACCGCGATATGGTGCGCGGGCGCGGGCCGTTGCCCGCGATCCGCATCGGCAAGCAACCCTATGGCGTGCTGCCGGTCGGCTCGACCGCCGGCAATTGGGTGGAGAAAGATCCCTTCCTCGCCCGCGCGCTCGGCCTGATCAAGAACGCGCGCGCGATGTGGAGCGCCGCGAGCGAGGGCGTGCCGCACATCAATCCGGGCCAGGGCGTGGATGACTCAACGATGCGCGATCTGCTCGGGATGAGCCCGGTGTCGCTCGGCGTTCGCGCGCGAGAGGCCGCCGGCACCGATCTCGGCAAGGCGTTCGGCGCGATCACAGGCGCGGTCGATACGGAGGCGGAGCTGTCCGCGCTGCTCGCCGGGCTGATGATCCCCAGCGGCGGCAACCTGATGATCGACTATATGCCCGCCGCCGTATTGGGCGAATCCCGCCCGGTCGGCCTGCCCTATGCGCATGAAAGCGATAATGCGGCGCTCGCCGCACTCGCCAACGCCCCGCACACCAAGCTGCCGATCAAAAGCGTTCTGCAAGCGATGGCGCAAGTCGCCTGGTCGCATGCGGGCGGGCGTGTCGATCGCAACGGATCGGCCGAGCTGATCGGCAGCGTGGCGGCGAATATCGCGGGGATATCCGCAGCGCAGCAACGCGTGGTGCGCGAAACCGCCCCCACCTTCGCCACCGCCGGCGCGGCGCGGCTGTTCGACACCGCCGATCAACTAAGCTCGCTCGTTCCGGAGGAGGTGAGCCTCGCCAGCTATCAACCCGATGTCGCGACGCGGACCAGTTTTCCCGCGCTCGCCGCGACCAGCACCAGCGCGGCGGCGCGGGCGGAATTCGGCAAGGTGGCATTGTCCGAATGGTTCATCGGGCTGGGCGCGCAAGCCGAACTGGCCGACGCGCTGACGCTGCTCGCCGCAGAGCCTTCGCTCGATCGGCGGCGGATCGCCTTTGCCGAGGCGCTCGACACCGCGTCGCACCGCATCGACGCATGGGTGACGGCGCTGGTCGAATCGCGCCGCCGCGCGCTCCGCGCACAGACGCCGACGGGCATTCAGATCGGCGCGTTCGGCTGGGTGCAGAATATCGATCGGCTGAACGAGCAGGAAAGCGGCTATCTCCACGCGCCCAGCATGGGTCAGGCGGTGACTGCTGGTATTCTGCGCAGCGCCTATCTCGCGCATAATAAGGAGGGTGATCCCGCCTCCGACGACGCCTTTGCGATCGATCTGTCGAGCGCGCGGGTGCGGGATGCGATGGACCTGCTGGACGCGGTGCGCGAGGGACAGGGCCTTGCCGCCGCGATCGGCTATCGCATCGAACGCGGGCTGCATGATGCCGGGCTGGATCGCATCGTGCTCAATCTGCGCAAGCTCGCGCCGCTTGCCGCAGGGCAATTGGTCAATGCCGGCGAAGCGGTGCCGAGCGATATCGCCACCCACCTCGCCATCGCCAATGTCGTCGACGGGGTGGCGCTGGTCGAAAAGGCCAAGGCCGATTTCAACGCGGTGGCGAACGCAGCGAGCGCCGTGCCCACCGACAACCCCTATGTCGATGCAGCAAGCTGGCAGCCGCTGAGTGGCGGCGATCGCACCGCGCTTCAGGCGATCATCACCGCCGCCGCATCGTCGCTCGATGCGGCCAGCGACGTGCTGCTCGCGGAATCGGTTCATCATCTCGCTCAGGGCAATATGTCGCGCGCGGCCGCCGCGATCGATGCGGCGGCGAACGGGGATTCGCCGGTGCCGGTGCCGGAGTTCGTCGCGACCCCCGCCGACCGGAGGCCTCGTCACTCATCGCGTGATGCTGGTGGTGCAGGATGGCGAAGGCTGGAGCACGCAACAACCGCGCGCGCTGGCCGAGCCGGCGCTGGAGCGCTGGGCCGCCGCGCGGCTGGGCGCGGCGGATAGCGTGCTGGTGGCGACCGGGCCGGACCGCACCATCGCGGACACCGGGCTCGCCGCGCTCGATCTAGTTTATGGCAGCGCCGATCCAGCCGCGCTGGACATGCTGGTACGTTCCAGACTCGGCCTGCCCGGCGACGCGGCGTTAGCCGATATCGCGGACGCCGGCCGGCGCGCTTACCGCGATGTGGTGTTGGCGGCGGCGGCGTTGCGCACCGTGCTGGCCGGGGCCACGCCCGCGCAACCCAACGATCTTTGCGCGCCGCCGCTCAATCCACCGGGCGCGGAGCCCATTCCTCCCCGGCGCGAGATCAGCCCCGTCGCGCTGGCGGATGCGGTAAATCGTGCGCGGACGGCACGCGAAACGCTCGCCGCGCGGCGCGATGCGCTGGTGGCGGCGCTGGGCCATGATCCCATCGTGCCGGATGCGCTGCTTGCCGCACTGCTCGCGCTCGCCGATTTCGGGATCATTTCCCCAGCGGGCAGCAGCGGGACCGATATCGCGCGGCTCGCGGCCGAAATGGCAAGCCAGCGCCTCGATCGCGCGGATGCCCTGTTCGCCACGGCGGGCGGGGTGGACAGCGATATCGTCGCGAAGATCGCGGTGGAATTGTTCGGCGACGGCTTCTGGATATTGCCCGCGATCAGCACCGTCGCCACCGCAGCGAGCGACGAATGGGATGTGGCGCTCACCGGGCGCGTTGCGCTCGCCGGCCACGCGGCACTTCGCCGCTGGATCGCCGATACCGGATCGGTGCGCGGCGCGGTGTCGCGCTATGGCGACACGTTGCTCCTGGCGGATGCACTGGCGACCGCGCCCGCTTTGTCCGCGATGCAGGTCGCGCAGCGCGGCTTCACGCTGGCGCCCGGCTGGATCGGGACGGGACTGATCGATAATGTCGCGGGCGCGTTCGTCATCGAAGCGCTCGGCTGGAGCGATCCGGCCCAGCCCGCGACCTATCTCGTGCTCGATCATTTCGTCGAGCGGCTGCCCGGCGGCGATGAGAACACCACGGGCATCGCGTTCAACGCGCCCTCCCCCAATGCGCGTCCACCGCAGGCGTGGCTGCTGGCGATCGCGCCCGACGAGCGGGACTGGACGACAGATTCGCTGCTCGCAACGCTGCGCGACACCGCCGATCTCGCGCGGGTGCGCGGCGTCACGCTGGAGCGCCAGCCCTATCCGGCGCGGGTGCTTCCGGTCCTCTATCAACAAAGCTGGTCGTTGCGCGGCGAGGAGGTGGTCGATTTCTCGAAATTCGCCTTCACCGCCACGCTTATCGACAACAGCCTCTATTCCTTGCGCTTCGTGAAGGACAATTGAGATGTTCACCGCCGAATTCCGGCCCATCGCGACGGCCCTGATCAACACCGGCTTGTTCAATCGGCCGCCGGCCTATTCGCGGCTCGAACCGCAATCGGTGACCGGCGATCCGACAGCCGGCGTCGCCGCCGCGCTGCACGATCCCTTATGGTCGATGCTGCGCCAATGGCAGGTCGGCGAATTCGCGGGCGAGGATGCGGGCACGCCGCTCGCGGTGACGATCGGGACCTCAAGCACCCCGATCACGCTGTTCGCCCCCGGCGCGCCGGGTGGCGGGGCAATGGCGGGGCAGCCGATCGGCAGCCGCGCGACGCTGGACCGGCTGATCGAGGCCGAGCCCCCCGCCACGCCCGGCGCCGGCAGCCGGCAACGCGCGGAGGCCAGCGCGACGCTGATCGCCGCGCTGGCGGAGGCGGGGCTGGACGTCGCCACCGTGTTACCTGGGCGCTATCCGTTCGGCGCGGGCGCGACCGGCGACCTGCCCCGCCCCGCGCTCGCGGTGATGCTGCGCGCCGGCGCCGACGCCGAGCCCATCGCCGCCGATCTGGAAGCTGGCACCCCGGACTGGCTGGCACCGGGCAGTGCCGCAGCCAAAGCGGCGGCGCAGGAATGGCTCGGCTGGTATCGCGCCGGCGTCTCGCCCACCGCCAGCGGCGCATGCTGGGACGCAAAACGGCTCGAATATCATTTCTCGGTCGCCACCGACGCCGGGCGCGGACAAAAAGTGTTCACCGCGCCGATGCACCTTGGCGGCGATATCGATTGGCATGCACTGGACCTCGTGCCCGGCGCGAGCATGAGCGCCAACGGCGATCCGACCTTTCCGCTCACCCCGCACGATCCGCCCGCCGGAGACGGCACACCGCCGACCACCTTGGTCGCGCCATTGCGCTTCGCGGGCATGGCCGCCGATCGCTTCTGGGAATTCGAGGACGGGCGGGTCAATTTCGGCTCGATGTCAGTGCAGATCAACGATCCCGCGCGGCTATGCTTGATCGAATTCGCCACCGTTTACGGGTGTGACTGGTTTCTCGCGCCGGTCGAGGTTTCGGCCTCGGCCTTCACCACCGTCACCTCTTTGTCGGTGGTCGACAGCTTCGGCGTCACCACGACGATCGAGCGCGCGGGCACCGGCTCGCCTGGCGCGCGCTTCTGCCTGTTCGAACCGAGTGTCGCGGGCAGCACTGAAACGGCGCGCGGCCTGCTAACCATCGGCGGCGCGCGCGGTGCGCTCGAAGGGCCGCCGCGCGAGATGGTGGTGTTCCTTCGTGACGAAACCGCCAACATGGTGTGGGCAATCGAAACCAATGTGGAGGATGCCTCGGGGCTGGTGCGCAGCCGGCAGGACGAACTCCGCGCAATCCCGGATTATCCGCCCCCCGATCCGCGCGCCGAGCTGCGCTATACATTGGAAACAGAGGTGCCGCGTCACTGGATTCCGATGGTGCCGGTGCCGATGGCCGGGGCGACGAACGGCTTCATCCTGCGCAAGGGCACGATGACCGACGCCGATGACAGTCGGGGCCGCATCCTCGCGGGCAAGCCGCGCGAGCTGTTCGATCCGGAGGTGCCGCGCGGTGGCATCCGCGTGTCGCGCACCCCCACACTCGCGCGTGACGCCGCCGGCCGCCCGATCCGCTGGACGGCGCTTCGCTCCGGCGAAGGTTTCGGCGAACTCACCAGCGGCTTCGCCTCCGACAGCGCAGAGAAGATCACCACGGGCTGACTAACCGGCCATGGGGCGGGCGCGATGCCCGCCCCATGACAGTCGGCGCATCAGGGAAGCTGATACCCCGGCCCCTTGAACTGATGCCCTTGCGACATGACGTACACCACGCGGGTAGAGGCTTCGATCTCGTCGATCGGATTGCCATCGAACGCGACGATATCGGCCGACTTGCCGGGCTCGATCGTCCCTGCGGTCGAGGAGATGCCGAGCAGTTCGGCATTGGTGAGCGTCACCGCGCGGAGCGCCGCGAGCGAACTCATCCCGCCCTGACGCACGAGCAGAACCATCTCGTCACCGGGTGTGCCGCCGAAATCGGTGCCCACCGCGATCTTCACGCCGTTGCGCAGCGCGACCTTCACCTGGCGCCCGATGCCGCCCGGCTGCGCTTCGGGCATGCCCAGCACCTTGCGGCGCGTGTTCTCGCTGATCGGGCGATCGCCGGCTTTGGGGTTTTGGACGCGGCGCAGAACATCGGTCGGCGCTTCGAGCGTGGGGACGAGATAGGTGCCGCGCTCCTTCATCAGCTTCGCGCCCTCATCGTCGAGGTAATTGCCATGCTCGACCGAATCGACGCCCGCGCGCACCGCTGCCTTGATGCCGTCCGCGCCGATCGCATGCGCCATCACCTTGCGCTTCATCAGATGCGATGCGTCGACGATCGCATGCAACTCGGCATCGGTGAATTGCTGATCGAGCCCGGTATAGCTGTCATCGACCACCCCGGCGGTGTCGATGATCTTGATCTGATCGGCGCCAAGCTGGATCTGCCGCCGCGTGACCTTGGCGCATTCGCCATCGCCATCGCACACCCCGCCGGAGAAAGCGGGCGGCGCGAGCGACGCCTGGAAATTGCCGTTGCGGAAATCGCCATGGCCGCCCGTGGTGGTAAGCGGCGCGCCGGACGCGAGGATGCGCGGACCGACCACCAGCCCCTTGTTGATCGCATCCCGCAGCGGGAAGATCACTTCGGGCATGCTACCCGCGTCGCGCACCGTGGTCGCGCCGCCGAACACCTTCTCGCGCGCATTCTGGAACGCTGCGCTCCAATTGCCGAAGCCGATATGGACATGCGCGTCGATCAGCCCGGCCATGACGAACTTGTCGCGCAACTCGACGATCGCCACGCTGCCCGGCGCGACGCCGCCACCAATCGCTTCCGCGCCGACAAAACCGGGGCGCACCGCGTCGATCACACCGTTCTTCACGATGATGCTGGCATCGCGCGCCAGCGGCTTGCCGGCGTCGGCCATCAGGGTGCCGGCATGAATGATCGTCCAGCGATCCGCCGCTTTCTCCGCCTTGGGCGCAAGAACGCTATCCGCCTGCGCCATCGCCGTGCCGGATGCCCCCAGCAATGCGGCCGCAGCCGCCAGCGCGATCCATTTCGCTTTCATTCTCTTCGTCCCCTTTTCGGTCGGTCACGGCCCCGCCACGCCGGGCGGGGCCGATCGCTCAGTTCGGCGTACCGGTATCTTCCGAGCCGGACAGCCCGGTCGGCTTCGACCCATCGTCAACGCGCGGCGCCTTGCTCAGCGGCGCGCCCTCGTCGGGCTTCACCGGCGCGAGGTTGTTCGGGCCGCCCAGCGCCTGCCAGTTGAGCATCGCATTATAGAGCATCCGGAACTCGCCGAGATTCTGCCAGCGCCACACCGGGTTGGTCGCGAACATCACCACGCGCCCGGCGCCGACCGGCATGTTGATCACCGCCGGACGATCCTTCACCTCCTCGGCGCTTTTCATGAACCCGCTCATCACGGATTTCTTGCCGCCGGGGAATTGCATCAACACATATTGCTTCGCCGTCTTGGGCGTGTTGAGCAGCACATTGGTCGCCCAACGCACCGGCATCGTCGTCTGGTTATAGCCATAGAAAATCGGGCTCGCGGGCTGCAGCACGTTCGCCTTCACCACCGGGCCGGGCGCATAGAAGTTCTTGCTCACTTCTCCGGCCGACACGTCGTTGACCAGCCCGAAGCTCGCCGGCACGCCGCTCGCCTTGCCGGTGGTGATGAGAACGCCGCCCGCCTCGACGAACTTGCGCAATTCCTCCAGCCCGGCCAGCCCCATGCCGCCGCGAATATCCGGCGACGAGCCGTACATGCCCATCGTCGGGAATTCCTTCGCCGCCGTATAGGGCAGTGGCTTCCCCTTCATCGGCAGGTCGAACACGATCTCCCGCGGCGACCGCCCCTGATCGGGGAGAATGATCACGTCATATTTCGCGCGCAGATCGCCCGCGCGGACCTGTTCCTTGAAGATCAGATCATAGGGCGTCTTGTACTGATCGAACGCATAACGCACCCAGCCGACGCTCTGTGTCGAGCCCCAGGTGCTGAACATCGCGACACGCGGCAGCGGCATGTCATGCGTCGGCACGCCGGGGTTGGCGGGGGCCGCGACCGCCGTCAGCCCCAGTTCGTCGATCAGCGGCTTGAGCTGTCCCCCCGCGCTCGCCGGGATCAGCAGTGACCCCGCCGGCACATCGCGCCCGCCCGCCTTGAACGATTTCTCCGCGACCTTCACCGCCACGTCCTTCAACCGGAAGCGCAGTTCGGCGAGGTTCACCGATCCGGTATCGAGCACCGCATAGCCGCCCGCGCCCGCTCCGCTCATCGCGCCCGGCACGACGAAGCGATCGAGCGGCGTGGTCGCCACATCGAGCACCGCCTTGTCCGCGATCTGGACGATATTGGTGTGGGTCATCAGCCCCATCGTCCACGCCGCGTCGTCATAGGTGGTCATGTCGTCGTTGGGATAATTGTCCTGCACTTTGAGCAGGGTCTTGGCGAGGCGGCCGTAAGGCTGGTTGAGCTTGATGACGAGCGAACCCGCCGGATAGCTCTTGTCGCCCAGCTTGATCGCGGCATTGGCCTTTCCGATCTCGATCCCCTGCAGCTGGAGCACGTCGGCGACGAACTTCACCCGCGTCGGATCGCTCTGATTGGCCGGGATGATATAGGCATAGGGTGCCTTGGCGGCGCCCGCCTCCACCCCGTTCAGGCTCTTTTTATAGAAGTTTTCGAGGATGATGTTCGGGAAGGTCGACGCGAGTTGCAGCGCGGTGAGCACACCGGTTTGCATATAATTGGTGTTGTTGCGCATCGACCATTCCACCTCCTTATAGGCAGGGGATGGCCGGAACCAATCACGCTCGGTCTGGTTGCCGCCGCGCACGCCGGGGCCACCTTCGCCGGTATCGACATGGCGCAGCATCGTGGTCGCGCCGTTGTTGCCGAAGGTCTCGTACATGCGCAGCATGCCGTTGTGGTTCGACGCCATGAAGCCGACATAGCCCGGCGACCAGGCATCGACGAAGCCATGCGTCCACACGCCCGGCAGCCCGTATTTGGTAAGTTGCGACATCTCGAAGTTCGAGAAGAACGGCAGTTCGCCATAAAGGATCGGATCAAGATCCGGGTTTTGCGGCGCCTGCCCGCT
Organism: Candidatus Sphingomonas colombiensis; assembly: GCA_029202845.1. Taxonomy (NCBI): domain Bacteria; kingdom Pseudomonadati; phylum Pseudomonadota; class Alphaproteobacteria; order Sphingomonadales; family Sphingomonadaceae; genus Sphingomonas; species Candidatus Sphingomonas colombiensis. The sequence goes on from CP119315.1 coordinate 861,823, forward strand.
ATAGGTATAAAGGAACGGCACTGATTCATGCAGTTCGTGCATGATCGGCGGGTGCCATTCGAGATAATATTTCATCATCGCGCGCGCGCTGACATCGGAAAAATTGATGTCACGATTATTGTCGTGATAGATGTACTTGCCCCAGTAAGGCGGGCCGGCGGGTTTGTTGAGATCGTCCTTCTCGTCGATCAGATGGCGGTTATACCAGTCGCGGTAACGATCGCGGCCATCCGCCTCCAGCACCGGGCTGATCGCGACGACCAGATTCTTGCCGATCTGCCGGATGAGCGGCGTATCCTCGGTCAACAGGCGATAGGCCAGTTCCATCACCATTTCGGGCGGCCCGGTTTCGGCGGAATGCAGCCCGGCGGTCAGATGATAGATCGGCTTGGTCTCGGCGATGATGCGCTTCGCATCGTCGGCGCTGATGCGGCGCGGATCGGCGAGCTTGCCGAGATTGGCCTTATATTGATCGAGCTTGGCGATATTCTCCGCGTCAGAGATCATCACGACGATATTGTCGCGGCCCTCGTTGGTCTTGCCGATATCGATGATCCGCACGCGATCGGGCGCGGCAGCGGCGAGCTTGCGGAAATAGTCGACGATCTCCGGCTGGCTGTGCAGCACATTGGGCGCGCCGATATGCTTGCCGAACACCTGCTTCGGCGAGGGGATGGTGGACGACAGCGGCAGGTGATCGACCAGCGGCGTGGAGAATTCGGGCCGCGTCGTCCATTCCTTCACCGATTTCGCGAAATCGGGGTCCATGCCCTGCTGCTGCGCGACCGCCGCGCTGGCCAGCAATATCGTCGCGGTGACGACCGGCGCCCCCTTCAAAATCCGCTTCATCGATGCCCTCCCTTGTAACGTGCACGACAGGCTCCGCCCGGCCGCCGCAGCCTGTCGCCGCCCGAATCCCGCGCCTCGCCTGTCTGAAAAAATGGGCGGTTGCCCGCACAGACCCTGCAATTTTTATATGTGAACGTGCCGCCCCTGCCGGCACACACCGCGCAGGAACAATCCGTTCACGTACTAATGGTGCGATATCAACTTCTCCGGCGCAAGCACGGATCGGAAAATCACTTCGATACGCACAGTTTAGTTGACGAGCGCGGATATCCTGCCCAATCGGGCCAAGGGGACCGGGCTGCGACCTGGCCCGACGGGGAAAACAAGCGCCAAGCTAGCGCAGTCGCCATCGCGCCTGAGGGAAGGCCGGGGGCGGGCATGAGGGGGTTCAATGATCGACATTATGCATCCGCGGCGGATGGCTATCCGCACCTTGCTTGCTGCGACCGCGCTGTGCGGCGTTGCCGGGCCCGCTCTTGCCCAGACCGCCGCGCCGCAGGACGCCTCCACGAACAGCGAGGCGGATATCATCGTCACTGCGCTGAAGCGTGGCACGCGCCTTCAGGAAACCCCGATCGCGATCTCCGCGGTCTCGGCGCAGACGATCGCCAATGCCGGCGTGCAAAGCATCGCGGATCTGCATAGCCAGGTTCCCAGCCTCAACTTCGTCGACGGCGGCCCGTCCAATCGCCGCGTCGTCATCCGCGGCATTCAGGCGACCGGCGAACCGACCGTCGGCGTCTATTATGACGAAACGCCGGTCACCGGCACGGTCGGCGCCAGCAATGACGCCGGCGGCTCCACCCCCGAATTGCGCCTGTTCGACGTCGATCGCGTCGAGGCGCTGCGCGGCCCGCAGGGCACGCTTTACGGCTCGGGATCGATGGGCGGCACGCTGCGCATCATCTACAAAAAGCCGAGCTACGAACTGGGCGCGGATTTCGACGGCACCATGTCCGCCACCAAGCACGGCGGCGCCAATCAGGAAATGAACGGGATGATCAACGTCCCGCTCATCGATCAGAAAGTCGCGTTCCGCGCGGTTGGTTTCTACAAGCGCAACTCCGGCTATATCGACAACACCTGGCTGCGCGTGAACGACATCAACGCGGAGGAAAGCTACGGTGGGCGCGCCATCCTGCGGGTGCAGCCGGTCGCGGCCTGGACGATCGACGCGGCGATCTATTACAACAATTCCTCGACGGATACGCCGAGCTGGCTGCTCGAAAGCGGTCGCTACAAGACCGATTCGCGCACCCGCCTGATCGTGCGCGACGAAGTGACGCTCTACAGCCTGACCAGCGCCTATGATTTCGGCGGCGTCACTGCGACCGGCGTCGTTTCGTATATGGATCGCAGCCTCGTCAGCCAGAGCGACACGTCGCGCTACATTCAGGGGACGAACAATCTCGCGACCTATAACCGCCTGTGCGCGGCCGGCTGCGTCGATCAGTTCAGCAAGCCGATCACCTCGTTCGCGCAATATCAGGCGTTCGTCGCGGGCCAGTCGACCAGCTCGCTCTATCCGCAACAGGATCTGAATGCGCTGACGGCGGAGTTGCGCTTGAGCTCGTCCGCGCATGGGCCGATCAACTGGACGGTGGGCGGCTTCTATTCGCGTCGCCGCACCGATGTCGCCAATCCGCAGCTCAACGCCAACGCGGCCAACGGTTTCGTCATCCCGAACCAGATCGATACGGTCCGCTTCATCCATGACGAGCTGAAGCAGCTCGCGGCATTCGGCGAATTGTCGGTGGATATCACCTCGAAGCTGAACGTCACCGGCGGCATCCGCTACTTCAAGTACGACAAGGATGTGATCGGCCACACCGATGTGCCGTCGATCCTCGTCGGCGCGAAGATCACGCCGCCGACCGCGCTGTCCTCGACGGAGGACGGCACCGTCCTCAAGGCGAACGCGTCGTACAAGATCACGCCGGACATCATGTTCTACGCCGAAGCGGCGCAGGGCTTCCGCCCCGGCGGCGTCAATCAGGTACTCGGCCTAGACACCGCGCTCACGCCGTATCGCTCGGATTCGCTGTGGAATTATGAGGCGGGCTTCAAGACCGCTTGGTTCAATCGCGCGCTGATCGCCAATATCGATGTCTTCCGCATCGACTGGACGAACATTCAGGTGACGCAGCGCACCCCGAATGGCGCCTTCTCCTATATCGGCAATGCCGCCGCCGCGCGCGTACAGGGCGTCGAGTTCGAAACGTCGATCCAGCCGGTTCATGGCCTGAATATCAGCGGCAACGCCACTTACATGACTGCCAAGCTGACCGAGGATCAGCTTCCCTCGAACCTGACCACCGCCAGTTCCGGCCTCGCGGGCAACCGCATCCCCTATGTGCCGAAATTCACGATGGGGGCGAGCGCGCAATATACCTGGGCGCTTACCAACACGTTCGACGGGGTGATCCGCGCGGACTTCAGCCATTCGGGCGGCTATTATTCCGATTTCCGCCCGACCTATGTTTATACGCGCTACATCAACGGCTACGAGCTGGTGAACACGCGGATCGGCATCGAGCGCCAGAACGATTGGGGCGCCTATATCTTCGTCAACAATCTGTTCGACGCGACTGCCATCACCCGCGCTTCGTCGAGCGCGATCGGCGTGGGGCTGACGAGCGTAACCTCGGCACGGCCGCGCACGATCGGCCTCAATCTGCGTAAATCCTTCTGACGCATGGCGTTCGCCGTCCGGCCTGCTCATCGCGGGCTGGACGGCGAATAACCCGGCGATTTCCCTAGCTCGCCGGTGTCAGCGAAAAGGGCGAGGCCAGTTTCTCGGCGGGATCCTGCGCATCGGCCCATTCGGTTCGCCGCCGCAACCGGGGATGAAGGAACAGCAGCGGCAGCTTGAAGAACAGCAATTCGGAATGGATGAAGCTGTCGATGGCATGCTCCCACCATTTCGGATCGCGCTTGCCGTGCGCGCGCAGCCAGCCTTCATAGGGCGCCCAATGGCTCGGCTCGTCACGCTCGATGATCGTGAAAATCCGCATCAGCACCGGATCGCCACGCACCAGTGGGTGGCGCAGCAGGATTTCCACCTGCCGATAACCGCGCTGCTCGGTCAGCGTGATGACCCGGCATAACCGCTCGAACAATTCGTCGCGCGCGACAATCTGATCCGTGTCGAGATCCTCGATCGTCGATCGGAACATGATCTCCACGAAACGATCGATATGGCCGCAGGTGCGATCGATGAAATAGGGCATCTTCCCGCGCAGTTCGAACCAGCGCCGGAACATCACATAGTGTTTGCGCTCGTCCGCGCGGTGCTTCTCGATCGCGGCGATCAGGGCGTGATCGTCCGGCGCTCGCCGTCGCACCGCCTCCAGCACGCGATCGATCGAGCGGTAACCGCGATGCTCGTTATAGATATAGATCGACCCCAGCAGATCGAGGTAGCGCTGGTGGAACCAAGTTTTCATGAAATGGTGCAAGCTCCCGTAGTTGCAAGCACATCAAAACTGCTTCCGCACTTAAAGCGGCGAGAGCGATCGTCACGCAGGCATAAGCGGCGGCGCATGTATTACTATATCAAACCTGCCCGCATATCTCAACGACGGAACCGGGTTGGGCGCGTGGCAGAGAGCCTATATCACTATTTTGTCTGCCTTCATCTCGACTGGCGCGCGCCAGAACTCGACATGAAAGCGCACCGCGCCAATCGGTTCTATGTTATGCAGGATCGTCGGCTCGACGACGCCCGGCGCGCTATCCGGGGCAAGGATCGTATCGAGCGGCTCGCGGCGCGGATCGTTAACGCGATAGCGCAATTTGCCCTCGGTCACATGGATCAGCCCCCAGTTCCCCGCCTTGGTGCTGTGATCGGCGAGCAGCGCCGCCGGCACCGTCGCCTCGGTGAAGCTATCGGTGCGGCGATAGGTTTCGAGCCCGGCGGGCAGCGCGCTTGGGTTGGCCGGCGCTGTCTTGACCCGCGTGGCATCGGTGACGGTCTGGTCGTAGCCGCTATTGGCGCTGAAGAATGCGGCGGCAAACAGCCCGCAGCCAAGCACGACCGAGAACAACACGCCCAGCGTCGTCGCCACGACCATATGCACGGTGAGCGGACCGGATAGCGAAAGATACCACAATGCCCCGCCCGCCATCAGGATCGCGGCCGCCACGATCCATTTGAGCGCACGGCGGAATTCGTTCGCCGCTACATCATTGCCCCGCGTCGCTGGGCCCGATCGTACCCTTATCTTCATCTCACACCACCATCCGCATATCCGGAACGATACGGCTTCCCACTCCCCAGCCGCAGTCCGCGACGTTCGCTCGCGCACGCGTGATCGACCTTGCGGTGGCGCGCCTCATCCGCCAGCGTCCGATAAAACCGTGCAATATCGACCAATGGCGTGGCTTGCATCGGGATATCCCCTGTCACGGATCAGGCCAGGGCGCGGCCGGGGCCCGAAGCGGGATCGAGGCGGAAGAACAGCGCGAGTTGGAGGCTTTCGGAAATGCGCCCCGCCTTGGCCTGAAGCGCGGCGGCGGCGTCGCGCGTCATCAGCTCGTCCGTCGTCATCTTCCACAAGGCAAGCCAGCGATCGAACAACGCCGGCGTGATGCGCGGCTTGTGCCTGAGATGCGCGATCATCGGATTGCCCTTGTAGCGCCCGCTCGTCAGCATCACCGAAGACCAGAAGGCGATGAGTTTATCGAGATGCTCGGGCCAATCACCGACCGCATCGTTGAACACCGGCCCAAGCTGGGCATCATCACGCACCCGATCGTAGAAAGCGGGAATCAGGCGCGCGAGCGCAGCTTCTTCGATGTGCGCGGCCTCGTCCACGACTCGCTCCAATTATGCATTCGCTATGCATCTATTCATTCGTCCAAAAAGATGCAATATAAATGTATATTATCTGTGCTGGACCGATGCGGAGCGCCTGATGCGCCTGACACGCTATACCGATTATGCGATGCGCGTGCTGCTTTATCTCGGCGCGCGGCCCGATCGCCTATGCTCGATCGCTGAAGTTTCACGCGCTTATGGGATATCGCAAAATCATCTGATGAAGGTCGTCAACGACCTCTCGAATGCTGGCTATATCGCCAGCGTGCGTGGCCGGGGCGGCGGCATAAAGCTTGGGCGCGCGCCAAAGGAGATCAACGTCGGCGCGCTCGTTCGGCATACTGAGGACGGCTTCGATCTTGTCGATTGCGACGATTGCATCATCGCGCCGGCCTGTGGACTGACGGTCGCGCTGGCGGAGGCGCTCACCGCGTTCATGGCGGTGCTCGATCGTTATACGTTGCAGGACCTCATTGCGAAGCGGCCCGATATCCTGACGCTATTTGCCGCGCGGGAACTTGAGATGGCGACCGGCCCAGGCTGAGCCGGTCGCCGGCGCATCCCGGCGCTACTTCCCCTCCACCGTCGCGCGCGCCTGATCGAGCTGCGCGGCATAATCGCGCAACACCTTCGCGGTGCGCCGGGCATATTCGTTGGCGTCGTCGAACCGGCGCTCTTCGATCGCTTCGCGGACGCCGGGCAACGTCTTGGCGCCATAGCCGGTGAAACGGCCGGGGGCGTAGATCAGATGCTTGTACCACGGCCGCCCCGGCAGGCCGCGTTCATCGAGCAGGAGTTGATCGGCATCGCGAAGCTGTCCGGTCAGCCGATCGCGCCGCTGCTGCGTCAGCCCCGCGCCGCGCGCCGCGAGCGCTGTGTCGAAGCTCGTCGCGGATCGCTTGAGAGCGCCCACCGCCTCGTCCAGCATAGCGAAATCGAATTGCGGGGTCGGCGGCTCGGGCGTCACAGCGCCGACCGGCTTCAGCGGATCGCTCGCCAGCCGGAACGCGTCGTCGTGGATGAGCCGATCCCGCTTCATGTCCTCCGCCCGGCGGTCAGCCGCCAGCTTCTTCACCTCGACGAGATACGTCCCGACCGTATCGGCGAAATCACCATAGCGCTGCACCGGCACGTCGGCGTCCGCGATGCGCAACACCATCCGGCCGACCAGCTTCGACAATGCCGCGCCATATTTCAGGCCCGGATCATCGAATGTCGTCATGTGATGGAAGCTGTCGTAGATCGAATGATAGACCCCGCCGGATTCATCCTCGCCACCAAAACCAAGATTAAGCGCGGGCAGTCCAAGATGCTGGATATATGCAGAATAATCCGATCCTGACCCAAGTGGACCGATCGGCATATCGCCGCCATTCTCCGCCGCCGCCAGCGCCGCATCGCTCACATGGTCGGTCCGGTCGAACGCCGCCACGCGCTTTGCCGCCCGGCTGCGCGCCGCGACGGTCGCCCCGGTTTCAGGATCGATCACCTCCGCCGCCACCGCGTTCACCAGATGCTGAAACGAATGGCTGCCTTCAGCACCGAGCACGCCACGCCCGTTACTGTCTGTATTGATGTAGATGACACCTTTCTTTTTCAGCTCGTCGGCATGTTGTTCCGCCCATTCGGTCGAGCCGAGCAGCATCGGCTCCTCCGCATCCCAGCTCGCGTAAACGATCGTTCGCGCCGGGCGCCAACCCTGACGATAAAGCTCGCCCAGCGCCTTCGCCTCCGAAAGCATCGCGACATTGCCCGATAGCGGATCGGATGCGCCGAACACCCAGGCATCGTGGTGGTTGCCGCGGATCACCCATTGATCGGGATAGCGCGCACCCTTCAGCGTCGCGATCACGTCATAGACCGGGGTCAGTTTCCAATCGGATTTTACCGCGAGATGAACGGAAACGCCGCCATTGCCGCCCATGTGATAGGTGATCGGCAATGCGCCCCGCCACGGCTCCGGCGCGACCGGGCCGCCAAGCCGCCCGAGCAGCTTCACCGCATCGCCATAGGACATAGGCAGCACCGGGATTTTAAGGATCGCCGGCGCATCCTCGCGCTTCAATCGTTTGGCTTTGAGCGTCGCCCCGACGCCGGGCGTCAGCGGATCGCCGGGATAGAGCGGCATATCCGCGACTGATCCGCGCTGCACGCTCCCAGCAGGGCGCGCACCGCCAACAGGATAAGCGTCATTCGCGGCATAGCCATCATTGGCCGGGTCCGAATAGATGATGCAGCCGATCGCGCCGTGATCCTGCGCCAGTTTCGGCTTCAACCCGCGCCAGCCGGTGCCATAACGCGCGATGACGATCTTGCCCTTCACGTCGATCCCGCGCCGCGCGAGATCCTTATAATCCTCCGGCATCCCGTAATTGACGTAAACCAGATCGCCCGTGACATCGCCGTCCCCCTGAAAGGCGACATAGGGCGGCAGCGCGTTCGCGGTGTTGGCAGAGGTATCGTCGCCGGGGATCGGCGGTTCCTGCCCCCCGAGCACGATCCTTTCCGGCGCGACCATCTCCACCGTCGTGGAAATCGGCGTGGGATAGAGGACGTGGAACGTCTCGATATGCGCGTCCCAGCCCCATTGCTTGAATTTGGCAAGAGTCGATTCGGCATTGGCCTTGTCGTGCGGCGAGCCGACATGGTTCGGCTGGGACGACATGTCCTTCAGCCACGCGAGTTGATCGGCTGAACTGATATGCTGATCGAAGGCCGCTTCCAGCGCCTTGCGATCGGTGGGCGCGGTCTGCGCCACGCCGGCAGCCGCCATCGCCGCGAGCGCGGCCCCCGCCAGAATCCGTCCAGCCGTGCGCATCGCATCCCCCCATTTTTCCCGTTTCGCCGAACATGGAGCGGTTTACCCGGTGAGTGCAAGGGGTTGTCCGCGCTACCCGTGATCCAGGCGCAGCCATATCCTGACGACCGCCCCGGAGCCTTCGGCGGCGATCTCCAGCCGGCCGCCCAGCAGCTCGGCGGTTTTCTCCACGATGCGCAGCCCCATGCCCGCGCCGTCGCTGCGCCGGTGATCCGCCCGCAGATAACGCGCCGCCCGCGCCTCCCCCGCGACGCGCAGGATACCAGGCCCATCATCCGCGACGGCGAAGCTCCCGTCGGGCGCGACACCCACCGCGATATGCGTGCCGACCGGCGTATGCCGCACGGCATTGCCGATAAGGTTGGAGAGGATGGAGAACAGGCAATCGGCATTGGCGCGCACCCACACCGGGGTGTCCGGCCCGGAAAATTCGATCGTGCGACGCGAGGTGATAACCTGCGCCGACAGATCCGCCGCCATCTCGCGGATCGTTTCGACTAGATCGAGCCGCGTCATCGCCGGGCGCATACCATCGAGCGAGGCGAGCGCGGTCAATTGCCGCAGGATATGGGACTGGCGATCCACCGCCTTCAACAGATCCTCGCGCTCCGGCGATGCGGGGAGGCATTCGCATTTGACCCGCAACAACGCGATCGGCGTGCGCAATTCATGCGCCACCGCACCGGCGAATTGCGTTTGCATACGATAACCGTCCTCCACCCGATCGAGCGCCGCATTGGCCGCGTCCACCAGTTGCAACACCTCATCGGGCAGATGCTGGCGGTTGATCCGCCGGGCAAGCGCATCCGGGCCGATCGATGCCGCCTCGCGCGCCGCGCGCCGCAACCCGGACATCGTGACCACGATCGTCGTGAGGTTGATCGCGAGCATCAGCGCGAGCGCCGCGATGGTCAGCGCGCCGAATTGCGCCGCAATGTCCCGCGCGGCCTGATCGACCGCCGCATTCGCGGTCCAGCGATCGCGATAGACCATGACCAGCGCGCGTTGCGGCCCCGATTTCACGACGCGCGTGGCATAAGCGATCGGCCCGGATTCGACGCGCCGATCGGCGAATGGAACCCCGCCGATCCGCGCGATCGCTTCCTGCCCGCTGTGTGACGCGGCAATGACGTGGCGCTCCTGATCGATCACCACGAAGCCATCGCTTGGATCGCTCGCGATCAGCGCGGTGACGAGATAGGGATCGACCACCAGTTCCCAACGGCCATCGGCGTAGCGCACACCGCTGACGATGCCATCCAAATCCGCCTCTACCTGCGTCGCTACGGTGCGGTCGGCCAGCCCCATGATCGAATATGATGCGAGCAGCGGCAGCGTCAGGCCGAGCAACAGCATCGTCAGCAGCGACCCCAGCGTCAGCCGTCCCAGCAGCGATGATGGCAATATCGATCGCCGATCAGTCAGATAAGGGGGTGAAGCGTGAGGAAGTATCGTAATGCTTTCCTTCGGCCTGAGTAGGGTTTACACTTGACTAGCGAGATTTCCCCTTGCGGGAAATCGCCAGCATCAGAAGTTTTACGCTTTGATCTGCTAGTTTTCGGAAGGCACGTCGAATCTGTACAAAACGCCGGCTCGGGCGACGGGACGGAAATATATGCGGCTGCTGCTCGTCGATGACGATGACGAATTTGCCGGGGCGCTTCAGGCCGCGCTCGCGCAGCGTGATATCGCCGTCGAGATTGCGTGCAACGCGGCCGATGCGACCTACCTTCTCTCCACCACTTTGTTTGCCGCGATCATCCTCGATCTTGGTTTGCCGGACGAGGAGGGGACAATGCTCGTCCGCCGCTGGCGTGCCGCGGGGCATAGCGAGCCGATCCTCGTGGTAAGCGGGCATGACGAGGTGGCGAAGCGCGTATCCGCATTGCGCGCCGGCGCCGACGACTATCTGGTCAAACCGTTTTTCGTCGACGAACTGCACGCGCGCATCGATGCCATCGTGCGCCGCCGCGATGGCTTTCCCGACCCGTCGATCCACGCCGGGGCGCTGGTCTTCGATACAATGTCACGGCAATTGTCGATCGACGGCGCACCCATCGAGCTTTCCTCGCGCGAGGCGGATATCGTGGAAATCCTGATCCGTCGCAGCAACCGGGCGACCCCGCGCCGGCTACTGGAGGATCAGTTGTTTGGATCGGGCGATGGCGTCACGTCCAACGCTCTCGAAGTCTATGTCTATCGTTTGCGGCGCAAGATCGAGGCGCCGGGTGGCGTATCGATCCGCACGTTACGCGGGATCGGATACATGCTGGTCGCCAATTGACCGTCAGAGAAGCAGGATCGCTTCGGCGCCGGCACGTTGGCCGCCTAGGAACACGGACGGAAATGCTTCCCCTTCCTCCTCGCGCCCCGGTGCATCGAGCAGACCGCTGGCGATCGCCCGTGTGACGAGATGGGTGCGATTGCGCGCGCGCATCTTCAGGCGCGCATTGTCGATGTGACGCTCCACCGTCCGAGGAGCAATGGCGATACGCAACGCAATCTCTTTGGCGGATAGGCCCCCGGCGACGAGCGCCAGCACCTCAAGCTCGCGAGCGGTAAGACAAACGCCAAGCGCTTGATCACTAAGTAAGGACATCGGGCACCTCCTGTTCGGTACTCAAACCGCGGGTCGAGGCGCGTGCGCCCTGCTGTCCTTCGCATCTCGACTCACCGGAAAGTGATAGCACCGCAAGCTGACAGGAAGATTACTATCCGCGCGCGCTGCGCAATTTTACTTAGCGTTTCCGCGAATGGCCTTTCCGTCCGCACGGTTCCACCTTGGGCGCGGCTGCTGAAGGTGGGGCCACGCAAATGGCGACGACGCATCCATCCGGCCGCCGAAGGATTCTCCCAAAGGACGCGGTGCTTTACGCCCCCGGCGATCTCACCCGCAATCTGCATCGGATCGAGGAAGGCGTGGTTCGCTTGTGCCTGTACCTCGCCGACGGCCAGCGCGTGATCGTCGGCTTCGCCTTTCCCGGCGACGTGATCGGCCTCAGCGAGGATCAACAGGTGCTGACGGCGGAGGCCGCGACATCGGTGATGGTTTTCGAATGGGGGATCGAGCCGCGCGAGGAAACGGAGCAGCGGATCAAGCTGCTGTCGCTCGCGTTGCATCAGGCCTATCTCGTACTGGCGGTTCGTTCGCGGCGCCATGCGCGGGCGCGTGTCGCCGCCTTTTTCCTCGATCTCACCGGGCGCGGGCTGGGCACCGAATTCCGCCTTCCATTGCCACTCGCCGATCTCGCCGATCATCTCGGGCTGACGCTCCATACGATCAGCCGCACCCTCACCGAGTTTCGGCGGCGCGGCCTGCTGCGTCAGGCACGCGGGCGGGTTTTCACCATCACCCAGTCCGATCGGCTGCGCGAAATCGCCAACGAAGGCCAGGTATTCCCTTCGGAATCCCACCTGCCGGCTTTCTCTCCAGGGATGATCCACTGATGCGTAACACAGCGACCCGCTGGCTCTGCGCCGGCAGCCTGATTGCTCTTCCTGCCACTGCATGGGCAGCCGATGATCCGGCGCCGCCCGCGACATCCCCGGTGACGGAACCAACACCGGCACCCGCAACAGCACCAACGCTGGCAGCGACACCGACAACCGCAACGGCAGCGACACCGGCAGCGGCGCCAACGCCAGCACCGGCAACCACAACGGCACCAGCGCTGGCAGCGACACCAGCACCGGCAACCACAACGGCGCTGGCAGCGGCACCCGCGACCGCGACCGCGACCGCGGCCATACCCGCATCACCATCGATCGAGCAGCAACTCGCCGATCTCGCCGCCAAAGTGGCCGCGCAACAGGCGCAAATCGACGCGCAGCAAAAACAGATCGCCGCCGACCGGGACGAGATCGCCGCGTTGCGCACCCAGACCGCCGCCGATCTCGCCGCCGCGCGTGCTACCGGCGTCGGGCCGCAGGCCGGCCCGCCTGCGACGCAAACCGTCCCCGCGCCGCAAGGCACCGTGGGGGACGCGCAGGCGGCAAAGCCCGATATCGCCGATAAAACGCAGGCTGTGCCGCAGGGGCAGGGCGTGCTGACCCCGGCAGGGAAGACGACCGTGCAAGCCTCGCTCACCTATATCCGCTCGGCCAATAATCGGCTGGTCTTCGCCGGAATCGAGCTGGTGCCGGGGCTTCAGATCGGCTCGATCCAGGCTTCCACCGCCGATCGCAACACGACGGTCGACGCGCTGACGATCTGGCACGGCTTCACCAGCCGGCTCGAAGGCGAGCTGATGATTCCGGCGATGATCCGCACCGATAGCATCCACCTGGCGCAGGTGCGCGATGGCACCGTGACCGAGGGATATGATCTCCACCAAAGCGCGATCGGCGATATCGAAGGTGCGCTGCGCTGGCAGATCAACGCCCCGCTCAACCCCGAGGCCCCGATCTTCATCGCCGGGGTGCGCGTGAAGAGCGATACCGGGATCAGCCCGTTCTCGATCGCATATGATGAATTCGGCATCGCGCACGGGCTGGCGACAGGATCGGGCTTCTGGGGAGTCCAGCCGGGGGTCACGATGCTGCTGCCGACCGATCCGGCGGTGATCTATGGCGGCGTCTCATACCTTTATCAGTTCGCGCGCGACATCAATCGCAACGTCGCCGGCACGTTGATCGGCCATGTTCGGCCCGGTGGCGCGATCTCCGCCAATATTGGCTTCGGCTTCGCGATCAATCCGCGCTTTTCATTCTCGCTCGGCTACAGCCACACCTATATCCTGCCGACGCGAACCGAATTGAGCGGCAGTTTCCAGGATTCATCGACGTTGCAGGTCGGGACGCTCGATCTCGGCATGTCCTATCGCGTCAATCAGCGCCAATCGGTTACGCTCGCCTTCCAGTTCGGCGTGACGCAGGATGCGCCCGGCGTATCGATGACGCTGCGCCTGCCATTTACGTTCTAGGATTTATCCGCGCGCCGCTTCGCGCAATTCAATGCGAAAAGGTTGCGATCTCGTGGCCCAGCCCGAGGTTCAGCGCACCGGCGTGAAGCGCCGCAGCGAAAGCGGTATAATTGCCCAGCGTAACGGTGGCGTTGGTCTGCTGCACCGCGTTCAGATTTGCCATCGCATTGATGAGTACGTTTTGCAGCGCGCCATTGGCATTCTGGATCAACGCGGTTTGGCCGGCATTGGCGAAATAGACCTGACTGCCTGAAATGGTCTGCGGAATCGCGATACCACCCGCTCCGCCGGTTGCCGATGTCATATCGGCCAGCGTCAACTGGCTGCCGACGATCGTCTGCGTCGTCGCGCCGTTCGCGGACCAGTTGACCACCGTCTGCAACGCGAGTTGACCGTTGAGATAGGTCTGCACGTCCGCGCCGAACGTGATGTTCATGCCGCCCCAATCGAACCCACCATGCGCTTCAGCCATCTCGCTGTCGCTCAGCACGGTCATGTGCGCGAAAGCGGATGGGGCGACCTCCTGTCCGACGATGCCGGCTGCGGCCGGTGCAATCTCATCCGGATCAAGCTCATCAGCGTTGGCGGGTGCGATCGCGTCCACCGTCATCGCCGCCGCGATCAGCACGTAAAACGCGGCTCGAGGCGCAACCTTACGGGTCATGGGATGCCTCCTACGCGAATGTTGGGCAGGATCTGCTGCTGGATCTGATAGATTGGCGGCAGATTGTCGGTTGTCGTGGTGATCGTGCGAACGCCCTGAAAGATTCGAGTGGGCGAGGTCGACCATGGATCCCAATCGCGCGCGAGGTTGAACGCGCCGTCCATGCCTTGCGGGGAATCGGTGACGATCAGCGCGATGCCGCTCCACATCTTCTCGAATTCGGCGTCGGAAACCTTGATCAGCCCGCGCGCCGGATCGCCGATCAGTACGCGCCCGTCGCGCGCGCCCTTGATCACCACGAAATGCGTGTAGCCGCGCACATTGATCAGCGCGATCATCGGCTTGCCGAGCGCGCGCATGTCCTCAATCCCCAATCGATAGCCCTGCGCCGCAAAGCCCCGCGCGACGAGATAGTTCTTCATGTCGAGCAGCGAAAAGCCCTTCTGGCGGATTTTGGCCTGATCCCCCTTGTCGTACATCGCCTTGAACGGGGCGGTCTCATCCGTGGGCACGCCATATTGATAGGTGAGCAGCGTCGCGACTGCGGCCGAACCGCAACTGAAATCAAACCGCTGGCGCACGATTGTGCGGAAGGGGATTTCCGCCCAGCTTCGCACCCGCACCGTATACCCCGGCTCGCGTCCCGGAGCACCGACCGGCATCTGCGCCAGCGGCCGCGTCTGCGCCACACAAGGCGACGCGACGAGACTGGAAAGGGTTAACGCGGCCGCCACCCCGCATCGCCGTGCGGCAAGCCACCACGCCATGATCAATTCCCCAGATTGACGGTAAGATTCATCGCGCTCTGCAGGTTTGCCTGCGCGCCGGAATTGATCACGACATTGCCCATGCCGTTGAAGTTGGCGAAGGCGTTGTCCGAAAGGGAGATGGCGCCCGCGACATAATTGCCCGCGATGGTGTTGCCGGTGAGGCTGCTTTGCAGCGCCTGGTTGCCGATCACGATCGCCTGTCCGCCGCGTTCCTCGCTGAGCGCCGCGTCGTCGAGCGCGGCGGGATGCGCCGCTGGTGGCGTTGCTGCTGCGGGCGCGGCCGTTTGTGCCAGAGCCGCCGGAGCGGTGAACGACGCGAGGGCGGCGGCCACGCCGATCGCGATACGGCGCCTGAAGGAAGAGATCGACATCGTGCGTCTCCTTGCGTCCGCGCTTGCAACAAAATGCCGGGCGGGGGTCACCCGCCCGCCCGGCAGGCGGGGGGTATCAGTGGGTCGCGAAGCTCGTCGTGCCCTGTGCCGCGATGTTGGTCGCAGCTTGTGAGTTGGAGTTGATGCCGGTCTGCCAGCCCTGGTTCAGGATACCGGAATAAGCGGCGAACGCGCTGCCATTGATGCTGTTCGATCCGCTGCCATAGCTGGCGCCACCGCCGTTGAAATTCAACGCGCTCTTGTTGCTGACCGATGCATCGAGCGATTGATCGGCAACGAGATGGATGTTGCCGTTACGTTGCGAATTATCGGTGTTGTAGCTGCCGAAGGCCAGCGCCTTGTTGTGCTGGGAATTGTCGGTGTTGTTGCTGTCTGCCGTCACCGTCTTGGTGTTGTTGCTGTCAGCCGTCACCGTTTTGGTGCGTTGCGAATTATCGGTGTTGTAGCTGTCTGCCGTCACCGTCTTCGTGTTGGTCTTGGTGCTGGTATTGGTCTTGGTGTTGTTGCTGTCGGCCGTCACGTTCTTGGTGTTGTAGCTGTCAGCCGTCACCGTTTTGGTGTGTTGCGAGCTGTCGGCCTGGTTGCTGCTGAGCGACAGGCTCTTGGAAATCGTGGTGCTGCTGGTGTCAACCGAGGTATCGCTGTGATTCCCGGCCGCACCATTGACAGTCGACCCGCCGGCGCTGGTTTGCGCGAACGCGGGGATGGCGGCACCCATCGCGATGGCCGCGGCGGCGCCGATGAGGAGCGTGGATTTGCCCATTTAAAGGTTCCTTTCCTGTTATCCGCGCGATCGCGGCATGAATCGGAATATCGGATGGGCTGCGCCGCCGCTTTGCGCCGCCGCATGTTCGCGCCGATATAACCCGTACGTAAGAACCCACATGCCGCCGCCGGCGCGCGTGGATTGCCATCGCGCCCCGCCCCGCGCACATTCGCGCGATGCCCGCAAACCGCGCCGATCTTGCTGACTTCGCTTACTTCCTCGCGATTGCCCGCCATCGCAGTTTCCGGCGCGCGGGGGTGGAATTGGGCGTCAGCGCGTCGGCGATGAGCCACGCGCTGAAGGCGCTGAAGGCGCGGCTCGACGTGCGCCTGCTCAATCGCACCAGCCGCAGCGTGACGCTCACCGCCGCCGGGGAGCAATTGCGCGACGCGATCGATCGGCCATTTGGCGAGATCGCGCAGGCGGTGGAGCAATTGAACCGCCTGCGCGACACGCCGGCGGGGCGCATCCGGCTCAACGTGCTCACCGATGCGGCGACGATGTTACTGGGCCCGGTCATGCCGATATTCGCCGATCGCTACCCCAATGTCGAAATCGATATCGTCGCCAGCAACCGGCTTATCGACGTGGTTGCCTCCGGGTTCGATGCGGGCATCCGCTTCGGCGGCACGGTGCCGGAGGATATGGTCGCGCGCCGCCTGTCGCCGCCGCTGCGCTGGGTGGTCGCGGCATCGCCGGCCTATCTTGATCGTTTCGGCACTCCCGCCGCGCCGGAGGATCTTGCACATCATCGCTGCATCGGCATCCGGCTGGGCGACGATCGCATCTACCAATGGGAGTTCGAGGGGCCGGGCGGCGAATTCGCTGTGCCGATCGGCGCCCGCATCACCGCCGACGACGCACGGGTGATGCTGGCGATGGCAATATCCGGCACGGGGCTGACCTATTGCGCGGAATCGGTCGTCGCCCCGCATCTCGCGAGCGGGGAGTTGCGGTTGGTGCTTGAGCAATGGTCAACGACCGGGCCCGGATTCTATATCTATTATCCTAGCCGGCGACAGGTGCCGACCGGTCTTCGGCTGCTGATTGATCTGATTCGCGAACTGCGCCCGCTCGGCTTGTGATCCGTCTATTGCTGAATTTTCCTCATCGACGCATTTAGCTGCCCGCCCCTAATCACGGCGGCGGAACGCGACTATTTATGTCGACAGGCGCGCGACGGAAGGCGCCTTATTTTTCGAGGAAAAGCGCATGACCACCCAAGCCTATGGCGCGACCGCCGCCGATCGCCCGCTCGAGCCGATGACCATCACGCGCCGCGCGCCGGGCCCGCGCGATGTGGTGATCGATATCGCTTATTGCGGCGTGTGCCATTCCGATCTGCATCAGGTGCGCAGCGAATGGGGCGGCACGCGTTATCCCTGCGTGCCGGGCCATGAGATCGTCGGCCATGTCCGCGCGGTGGGCAGCGAAGTGAGCGAATTCAAGGCGGGCGACACCGTCGGCGTGGGCTGCATGGTCGATAGCTGCCAGTCATGTCCGTCGTGCCACGAAGGGCTGGAGCAATATTGCACCGGCTCCGGCTTCGTCGGGACCTACAATGGCCGGAGCCATGAAGCGCCGGGCCATACGCTCGGAGGCTATTCGCAGGCGATCGTGGTCGATGAACGCTTCGTGCTGCGCATCAGCCATCCGGCCGAACAGCTCGCCGCCGTCGCCCCGTTGCTGTGCGCGGGTATCACGACCTATTCGCCGCTGCGCCATTGGAATGCCGGGCCGGGCAAGAAGATTGGCGTCGTCGGGATCGGCGGGCTCGGCCATATGGGGATCAAGCTCGCCCATGCGATGGGTGCGCAGGTCGTCGCCTTCACCACGTCCGAGAGCAAGCGTCAGGACGCGCTCGGGCTGGGCGCGGACGCGGTGGTCAATTCGCGCAACGCGGGGGAGATGGCGGCGCATACCGACAGCTTCGACATGATCCTTGATACCGTCGCGGCAAGCCACCAGCTCGATGCCTTCACCGCGCTGCTGAAGCGCGACGGCACGCTCGTGCTGGTCGGTGTGCCCGAACATCCGCATCCCTCGCCCAATGTCGGCAATCTGATCTTCCGCCGTCGTGCCATCGCCGGCTCGCTGATCGGCGGGATCGCCGAGACGCAGGAGATGCTCGATTTCTGCGCCGAACATGGCGTCGTGTCCGATATCGAGATGATCCCGATCCACGACATCGACACCGCCTATGACCGGATGCAACGCAGCGACGTCAAATATCGTTTCGTGATCGATAACGCGACGCTCGCCGCGTGAAGGAGGAAATGATGGCCGACGAACCGACCAATGCGCGCAAATCCTTCGGCGATTTCGCGCCCAAGCTGGCGGAGATCACTGACAAGGTGCTGTTCGGCGATGTGTGGGAAGACGATGCGCTCTCCCCGCGCGATCGCAGCCTGGTGACGATCACCAGCCTTGTCGCGCTCTATCGTCACAACGAACTCGGCTTTCATCTCCGCAAGGGGCTGGAGAACGGCTTGAGCAAGGACGAGATCGTGGCGGCGATCACCCACGTCGCTTTCTATGCCGGCTGGCCGACCGCGATGACCGCGATCACGATCGCGCGCGACGTGTTGAAAGACGCCTGAGCGCCATCAATCCGAAGGAGTTTCCCATGGAATTGAAACGCATCGGCACCCAGCCGTCCCAGGTCGGCCCGGCCGCATATTTCACCGGCGTGGTCCGCATCGACCCGCTCAACGCGCCGCCCGCGCCCGCGCGCCACTCCTGCGCGGCGGTGACGTTCGAGCCCGGCGCGCGGAGCAACTGGCACACCCATCCGCTCGGGCAGACGCTGATCGTCACGGCCGGCTGCGGCTGGACGCAATGCGAGGGCGAGGAGATCGTCGAGATCCGCGCCGGCGACGTGATCTGGTGCCCACCCGGTCATCGCCACTGGCACGGCGCCACCCCGACCACGGCGATGACGCATATCGCGGTGCAGGAGGCGCTCGACGGATCGGCGGTTACATGGATGGAGCCGGTAAGCGACGCGCAATATTCGCCAGGGCCGCCGCGCGACTGATCAGGCGCGGCGCGCCAGCCCGGCCTGTTCCATCCGCCAGACCATCTGGTCGAAGCGATCCTGCCCGAAGAATGGCTCGCCGCCGAACGCCATCAACGGCACGCCATAATGGCCCGCCGCGCGCTGATCGGCCTCATTCACCTCGATCGCGGCGGCGAGGCGCTCGCCGTCCGCCGCCAGCACCGCATCCATCTCCGCCAGATCGAGCCCCGCCTCGACGGCGGCGCGGGCGAGATGGTCGCCCTCATGCCAATTGTCGGTCGTCCCGCTCCAGATCAGACGGCTGATCGCCGCGATGAACCCCAATCCGCGCCCGCGCTCGGCGGCGAGCTGACCGAGCCGGCTCAGGCGATGGATATACGGCTGCTCCTTCGGATAGGTGCGGGTCGCGAAATCCATCACCACCGGATCGGGGCGTGGCCAGCGATAAGGCAGGCCGAGATATGCCGCCGTCCGCACCGTATCGCGCATCAGATAGCTCACCCACAACGGATCGCCGTTGCTGAAGAACTCCGGCTGGCGCACCGCGATCGGCCGCACGATGCGGACATTGCAGCACACGTCGAAATCGCGCTCCAGCGCCACCAGCCGCGGCGTGACGAGATAGCTGTACGGCGATCGGAACGACCAGAAGCAATCGAAGGCGAGCGTCATCGCACATCCTCCTCCCGTTGCGGCAACAGCCGCGTGATGCCGCGCGACACCACATCGCGGGCGAGCGCAGGCGACAGATGCTGATCCAGCCGCAGCCGCTGCCACGTCTCGAAACTCAGCAGCAGGTCGATCGTCTCCAGCCGCACCGCATCCGCCGCGATCGGCGCCGGCAACAGCCCAACCAGACGCTCACGCATCGTCGCGAGCACCCCGGCATGGTGACGCTGGATCGTCTCGGACGCATGGCGATGCACATCGGCGGCGCGCTTGTACGGCATCAGCCGTTCATAGGTTTCCAGCCGCCGCTCGAGCATCTCGTCAAGCTGCCCGCGCCAGTCCGGCGCGGTGAACGGATCGAGCCAGTTCTGATATTCACGCGCCATCCGCTGCGCCATTCCGGCGTAGATCGCCTCCATATCGGCGAATTGGCGAAAAACGGTGCGCAGCCCCACCCCGGCGCGCGCGGCGATCTGCTCGGCGGCGGGGGTGACATGCCCCTCCCCGACCAACGCGACCATCGCCTCGATGATCCTGCGCCGGCTTTCCTCCGATCGCTTTCGCCGTCCGTCTTCCGCTGCCATCAATTCGACCAATAGATATATGTCTCGCCCTTGCGCGGTGTCGTACCGAGCGGACGGTCGATCGCAATGGGCGAGCGAAACAGCGCGGCCCATGAAGGCTTCGCCTGCTCGGCGTCATGGCGACGGATCAGCGCGGTCAGCCGCTGAACCTCCGCCGGATTGGCCGCCGCGCCGTCGCGTTGTTCGGTCGGATCGCCGTTGAGATCATAGAGCAGCGACTGGCGCGGGATGTCGAGGATCTGAAGCTTCGCGTCGCCATCGCGCACGGCCTGATAGGCGCCGCTTTTCCAGAACAAGGTGCGCTTCGGCATCGGTTCGCGACGGGCATCGACATAGGGCGCAAGGTCGATCCCGTCGATCACGCGATCCGCCGGCGGCTGAATCCGGGCGGCGGCGGCAGCGGTGGCGAAGATATCGAAATGGCTCACCGTGCCGTTCACCCGCGTGCCGGCGGCGATCCGCGCCGGCCAGCGCATGAACAGCGGCACCCTGATCCCGCCCTCGAAAAAAGTCGCTTTCCAGCCGCGATACGGGCGATTGATCTCCGGCAACCCGATATAATGCGCGCCGCCATTGTCGCTGGTGAAGATCACAAGCGTGTTGTCGTCCAGCCCGCGCTCCTTCAGCGCCTTCACCACCTGCCCCACCCCGCGATCGAGCGCGCGGATCATCGCGGCATAAACGCGGGTGCGATGATCGGGGATCGCCGACAGCGCGTCATAATCGCTCTTCAGCGCCTGAAGCGGCGTGTGCGGCGCGTTATAGGCGAGATAGAGGAAGAACGGCCGGTTGCGATTGGCGTCGATCGCGCGGACCGCCTGATGCGTCAGATAATCGGTCATATAGCGATCGGGGTGAAACCGCTCGCCGCCGTTATACTGGACGCTGAACGGCAGATTGGCCCAGATATATTTGTCGATCGGATCGAAATCCTGTTTCGAGTTGACGACTTTCGGATCGCTCTCGCGCGCATACATCTGGCCGCCGATGATGAAGCCCAGGCTCTCGTCGAAGCCGCGCTGTTCGGGGCGCATCCCCGGTTCCCCGCCAAGATGCCATTTGCCGAGATGGATGTTGTGATAGCCGCCGGTGCGCAACAGGTCCGCGATCATCCGCTCGCTGGTAGGAATGCCCTTGGCATCGGGCGGGGGATCGTTGTCGATCGCCGCCTTGTCGAGAATCGTCTTATACTGCCAGTCGCTCGGGAAGCCCGCGACCGTCTTGGCGAAGCGCGTGTCGGTCGGGGTGAACTCAAAGCCGAAGCGCGTCGGATAGCGCCCGGTAAGCAACGCCGCGCGCGATGGCGCGCAGGTGGCGTTGCCGGCATAGGCCTGCGCAAAGCTCACGCCCTGCTGCCCTATCGCGTCGATATTTGGTGTCTTGAGCAGCCCGCGCGCCACGCCGCCGCCATTGAAGCTGATATCGTTGAAGCCAAGATCGTCGGCCACGATCAGCACGATATTGGGCGGCCGCCTTTCCGGCGGCAGCGCAGGGCTCGCCGGGCCGGGCTGCCACGCGATCTCACGAAAAGGGGCGACGTGCGGGGCAAGCCAGCCCGGCAGGTGCAGCAGGACATAGTCCTTCGCCGCGAACCCCGCGATCGCCGCGACACCGGCCGTGCCGAGCGCGAGCTTCTTCCAACGCTTCACCCGCGTGCGTCCGAAAAAGTGCGCCGCGCGAGCATCAGGATCGCAATCATCACCGCCTCCACCACCATCGGCGGGAAGGCGGTGGCGGGGGCGCCATCGGCGACGAGGCTCACCGCGCGCCCGACGATCGCGATCGAAAGCAGCGCGATCGGCACCATTAGCGGCGCGCGATCGTTTCGCGATGCCGCGAGCAGCGCCGCTGCCCCGCCGACGACGAAGAAGGCGGTGAAATCCGCGCGCAGCGTCGCCATTCCCTGCGTGCCGAGCGGCTCCAGAAAGAAGCGCTGCGCCGATCCGGCCGGATCGATCAGAAAACCCAGCCCCAGCACGATGTTGAACAGCGCCACCAGCGCAACGAGTACGCGCGATACCTGCGTCACAGCTGCATCCTCCCCTCTTGTTTTATCGCGCGATCCTATCACGGGTTTCGCCCTGCGCAAGATATCGGCATTGATAATGCCATAATATCGCCTATCCTCCACGCGGACGGGATGGGGGAGAGATCGGATGCGGCACGCGATCAGCTGGGCGACGGGCGGGGTGGCGCTGGCGGCCGTGCTCGCGGTGGCCGCCTTTCCGGGCGCGATCGGGCGCGGGGCCGCGCGCGTCGCGATCGAGCGGCGCGCCGGCGTCGACGCGACGCGCGCATTGCCCGATGGCCTCCATGTCGCGCTATGCGGGACCGGCTCGCCGATGCCCGATCCGACGCGCGCCGGGCCGTGCAGCGTGGTGATCGCGGGGCGGCGCATGTTCGCCGTCGACGCGGGCGAAGGCGGCGCGCGCAACATCATGCTGATGGGCATCCCCAATGGCCGGATTGAGGGGGTGTTCCTCACCCATCTTCATTCGGATCATATCGACGGGCTTGGGCCGGTGCTGCTGCTGGCCTGGACCGGCGCGGGGCGCACCCGCCCGCTTCCGGTTTACGGCCCGGCGGGCACCGATCGCGTAGTGGCGGGGTTCAATCAGGCCTATGCGATCGACGCCGGTTTCCGCACCGCGCACCACGGCACGACGATAGCGCCGCCCTCCGGCACCGGCGGTGAGGCTTTGCCCTTCGCGCTGCCGCCGAAGGGCGATTGGTCACCCGTCACGGTGTTCGAGGGCGATGGACTGACCGTCACCGCCTTCCGCGTCGATCACGGCCCGGTCGAGCCGGCGGTCGGCTATCGCTTCAGTTACAAGGGGCGGTCGATCGTGTTCAGCGGCGATACCAGCCCGACGCCCTCGATCGTGCGGAACGCGCGTGGCGCGGACCTGCTGGTCCACGAAGGGCTGCAACCCCGGCTCGTCGGGCTGATGACCGAAGCGCTGGATCAGCGCCGGCAGACCGCGCTCACCCAGATCACCCGCGATATCCTGAACTATCACACCTCCCCGGAGGACGCAGCGGCGGAGGCACAGGCGGCGGGGGTGAAGCACCTCGTCTTCAGCCACAATATCCCGCCGCTGCCGTCGCGGTTGATGTATCCCGCCTTTCTCGGCGACGCGCGCCAACGCTTCGGCGGCACGATCATGGTGGGCGAGGACGGGATGGTGCTCAGCCTGCCCGCCGGCGGCACGGGGATGGAATTGCGGCGCTGGTCGGTCCGTTAGGGTCGCCACGCGGCATAGATTGCGGGCCGGGCGGAATCGTCCACCCGCACATGCCGGATACGCATCCGCTGCTCCGCAAAGGGCAGCGCCAGATCGGCATAGATCGCAGCGGTGGAAAGGCCGAACGGCGCGGCGTCCTCGTTCGAATAAGCGAAGGTCACCGCCTCGACCCCCGCCATCCGCATCGCCGCCATGCACATCGGGCATGGGTGGCCGCTGGCATAGACCGCGCATCCCGAAAGATCGGGCGACGCCAGCGCCCGGCTCGCCGCGCGGATCGCGCCCATCTCGGCATGCGCGGTGGGATCGTTGGTGGCGAGGATCTCGTTGACGCCGGTGGCGATCACCGCGCCATCCTTCACCACCAACGCGCCGAATGGGCGACCGCCGCGCGCGACATTCTCGCGCGCCAGCTCGATCGCGGCGCGCAGGAAGCGTTGCTCCGCGCCCGCCGTCATTTCGCCGCTTCGGCGTTCCAGCGCGCGACCTTCGCCTTCGCCTCCGCGAGCAGCTTATCGAGCGCGGCGCGATCCTCCACCCTACCCCGCATCACAACCGTGTTGACCGTGCGGGTAGCCGCGATGTCCTCCAGCGGATTGCGATCGAGCAGCACCAGATCGGCCTGCTTGCCCACCTCGACCGAGCCATAGCGATCGAGCACGCCGAACCACTTCGGCCCCGCGCGCGTCGCGGCGGAAAGCGCCTCGGCCGCGGTCAGCCCGTTCTCGACATAGAGCGCCAGTTCCTGATGCAGCCCCAGCGCGGGATAATCGAACGAATTGAGGAAGCCCGCATCGGTGCCGGCCATGATCGTCACGCCCGCCTTTTGCAGCAGCGGCATCACCGCCGCCGTCTGGCGATATTGGCGGTGCCGCGCCTCGATCTGTTCTGGCGTCGCCTTGGCCGCGCGATCGATCCGCCACTGATAGGTCTTGCGCAACCCCGGCCCGATATAAGCGAGGAACTCGTCCTGCGAATGATCGTCGCTGTCGAGGAAGGCGAGCAGCCGTTCGATATTGAGCGTCGGCGTGACGAACACGCCGCGATCCCGCAGCTTCGCGTATGACGCCATCGCGGTCGTCTGATCGAACCCCGCGTCGAGCTGGGTCTGTGCGCCCGCGCGATCGATGCGGCCGGCGGCGAAATCGGCGGCGATCCGCGCCTCATCCTTCACGCCGGCCTTATAAGCGTAGCTCAGATGCTCGATCGAACTGATCCCGGCATCGACCGCCTGCCCAACGGTGAGCGCCATCGGGATATGCCCGGACACACGCAGACCCGCCGCGCGCACATGGCTGACGGCATAGAGGAACAGCTCCGGCTTCAGCGTGCTGTCGGTGATCTTGACGAAATCGACCTTGAGCGCGCCCAGCTTGGCGATCGCCTGATCGACATCGGCTTCGGAGCCGGTTTCCAGCGTGCCCTTCCACACCGGCTTGATGCCCTCGATCTTCGGGCCGGAGCTGAGCAGACGCGGACCGAACAACTTGCCCTCGGCAATCTCGCCGCGCCAGTTCAGCACGTCATAGGGCAGGTCGCCGGAGGCATCGCGCACGGTGGTGATGCCGTAAGCGACATAGAGCGGCAGCAGCGCCTTATTCTCTTCGATCAATTCCGGGCCGCCGCCGAAATGGACGTGCATGTCCCACAGGCCGGGGATTAGATAGCGCCCCTTGCCCTCGACCTGGCGGCGCGCGCCCCACGCCTTCGCCACTTCGGCATCATTGCCGACCGCGACGATCCGCTCTCCGACCGTCGCCACCGCCTGATCCGCAATCGTCCGCGCATGTTCGACGTCCACCACCGTCGCGTGGCGGATCAGCACGTCCGCCATTTCGCGCGCGGACGCCTCACCCGGCAACAGCGACACCGCCGCCGTCAACGCCACAAATGCAAATTTCACCAGCCCGATTCCTTCTCGTTCGGGGCGGCTTTGCAACATCGGGCGTGGCCCGTCCAATATATGGTGCGGGCGCCGGGGCGGAAAATCACCCCGGCGCCCGATCACTCAATAGCGGATACGCGCCTCGATCGAGATGGTGCGCGGCGGCGCCACCATCACGACGTGGCTGTTGTTGCCCAGCAGCGGCGTGTTGAACGCCTGACTGATGATCACCTCGCTCGTCAGGTTGCGGCCGACCAGCGCAACCTCCCACTTGTCGTTACTGCCGCGTACGCCAACCCGCGCGTCATAGCGCGTATAGGCCGGCTGGCTGTTCAGCGGGTTGAGATCGCCCTGCATATAGGACGTGCTGGTATAATCGGCCGAACCGCGCGCCGACACGATCACGCTGTCGCCCGCCGGCACATCGACCTGCATGAAGCCCGATCCCTTCCACTCTGGCGCACGCACCAGCGGCGAACCCGCCAGATTGTTGGTCGCCGGGGTGCAGGTTACCGGCGCATTATAAACGCACGGGCCGCCCGGATAATTGTTGTACTTCGCATCGAGATAGGCGCCCGCGAAGCCCATGCTGAGCACGCGGTTCGGGCGGAAGCGCGTATCAATCTCGACGCCCTGCGCGGTCGCCTCGGCGGCGTTGCCGGTGATGAATGCGGTGCCGTTATACGACGAGACCTGCAAGTTGTGGAACTTGGTGCGGAACAACGCCAGGTCGATATCGAGCCGGCGGTTGAGCAGCCGCATCTTGGTGCCCAATTCCCAGGCGCGCGCGCGCTCTGAATCGAAATCGAACCGGCCCTTGTTGTTGTTGATGTTATACAACAGCAGGCCGTCGTTCGAGATGAACCCACCGCCCTTGGTGCCGGTCGCATAGCTCAGATAGGTCGAGATCTGCTTGTTGAACTCGTAGCGCATGCGCAGCGAGTAATCCCACAGCTTTTCCTTGCGCTCGCCCGAGATGTCGTAATCCAGGTTGTTCGCCGGACGCCGCGCGCCGTTGAACACGCTCTGCGCACGCGCCGACTTGTCCTCATAGCTGTAACGCAGGCTACCGTTGAACTTCAGATGGCTCGAAAGATCGGCATCGAGGATGGCGTATGGCGACAGCGACCAGGTTTTCTGATCGAACGGCCGGTGCGCCACGCCATCCGGCACGGTCGCCACGCCGGCGGCGATGCCGGTATAGGTCACGTCCTGCAGGATGCTCGTGTCGGCATGGGTATAAGTAACGCCAACCGTGGCGCGCAGCCCGTCGACGATGCTCTTCGCCGCGCGCACTTCCTGCGAGAATTGCTTGGTCTTCTCCGCCTGCAGCGTGTTGAGCAGCGGCAGACCGCCCGGAACGGTGTTGAAGGTGCGCCCGGCATCAATCTTCTGGAAGGCGGTGATCGATGTGATGTTCCAGTCGGCCGGGTTCCAGTTGAGCGTCAGCGACTGCGTGTTCGACCGGGTGATATCGGTTTCGGCCGGATTGCCACGGCTGGTGCGCCAGAAGCCCGGATATTCCTGTGCATTCGCGCCGCCGCTCGCCGCGCGGACGAGGTTGCACAGGTTGCAGCTCGCCGAACCGATGTTGTTGTAAACCGCGTTGGAGCCATCGATCTCGTTGCGGAACGCCTCGACCTTCAGCAACGCCTCGAAATTGGCGGTCGGCTGCCACAGCACCTGCGCGCGGCCGGAGAGATATTTCGAGCTATTGTCCTTCCGCCCGGTCAGGCGATTGTCGATATAGCCATCGGTGCGCCCGGCCTGCCCGCTCAGGCGGATGGCGAGCGTATCGCTGATCGGCGTCGAGACATAGGTGCTGGCGTTGAAGCCGCCCTGCGCCAGCTCACCACCGATCCGCGCCTCCGCTTCGAAATTGCGCGTCGGGCGACGCGTGATGATGCTGATCGCGCCGGCGTTGGTGTTCTTGCCGAACAGCGCGCCCTGCGGCCCGCGCACCACTTCGACACGCTCGACATCGAGGAACGGCACCTGCAGCGAACGCGCGCGGCTGGAATAGACGCCATCGACGAACAGGCCGACCGATTGCTCGAACGCGAGATTGCTCGAACCCGAACCAAGGCCACGGATGGTGATCGCGTAATTGCCGTTGGTATTGTCGATCTGGAGGTTGGGCACGGTCGACTGAAGATCGGTGAACTGGCGGACCCCCTGGTCCTCCATCCCCTTGCCGCTGACCACACCGACGGAAATCGGCACTTCCTGCAACGTCAGCTTCTGCTTCGTCGCGGTGACGACGATATCGGGCAGCCCGCCGTCATCGGCCGCGCTGCCGGCCTGAGCATAAGCAGCCGGCGCGAGCGCAATCAGTGCGCTTCCAGCCGCCAGCATGGTGAAAAATCCTGTCCGCATTGTCCCCTCCGAATTCACGGTTTGACCCCCTCCATCCTTTTTTTTCGGCGCGTTCCGCGCTCTGGCGAGGCTGATAGCAACCGCGCCAAAAAGCTTCAAGTCCTAAGGATAATTTGGAAATATCTAGCCAGAATAGAATGATAACAGTCCATTCGTGCGACACGCCAATCGCGCGATCGCGCCGGGCGAGGTTATCGACGGGTAAGCCGCGCGCGCCCGCCGTATATCCCGCCGACGCGGCATGGACGTGCCGCGCGCGTTCCAGCCGAACGCGCGCACGATAATCATCGGAGGCTAAATCATCACCCGAACCAGGCGGTCGGCGCCATCCCGGCCGCCGCTCAGACCCCCGGCACACCCAATATGCGCGCCGCGTCGGCGATCTGCGTGGACTGGCCCGGATTGGCGGCGCGCGCAGCCTGATAAGCGGCCTTCGCCTTGTCCGCCTCACCCAGCGTCATCCGGCTGCGCATCAACATCACCCAGCCATCGACGTTGCTCGGATCCGCCTTCAGCTTGGCTTCGAGGCTCGCCAGCATACCGCCGACCATCGCGTCCTGCTCGTGCTTGGGCAGCGCGGTCGCGGCGCGCATCTGTTCGCGCGTCGGGCCGGGGATGGCGGCGGTCGCGCCGGGCAGCGCGCCCCCCATCGGCGGATGCGGCGCGACCGGCTTCACCGCCGCGAGCCGCGTGGCGACATCGATATTGTTGATCTTGCCGACCTGTTCGATCGTGCGGCGCAGATCGCCCTCCCACGGCGCGCCGGGCGGCGTATCGGCGAGTAGCGCCAGCCAGTCGCGGATCGCACCCTCGTGATCCTGCGCCAGATCCTTGCGCACCGCGAGGAAATAGCGCGCGCGGGGGTCTTTCGGATCGATCGCCACCGCCTTGTCGAACGCCGTCGACGCCTCCGCCGGCATCGGATCGCGCTCGCTTGCCATCACCAGCGCCTCGCCGAGCGACGACCAGAAGGTCGCATTCCCCGGCGCCAGCTTCGTCGCGTGGCGATAGGCATCGGCCGCATCGGCATGACGGCCGCTTTCGAAATAGCTCCAGCCGAGCTTCTGCCAGCTTTCGACATCCGAGGGGTTGGCGGCGACGCGCTCCTTCAGCCCGCGAACGACCGCTTCGGGTTCGTCTGGCTGCTGCATCGCGGGCGCCGCCACGGATGCGGGCACGGACCGGTTGCGCAGCGCGTTATAGCCGACCGACCCGGCCGCCACGCCGATTCCACACGCCAGCAACACCCGTCCGAGCGTCCACGCCGCCATTTCTCGCCCCCAAACGCTTCGTTAAGACATGTGCTGTCTAGCCTCGCGCGTTCAAAATGATAGATCATTACGTAGGCGTGTCGGGCTGGGGGGCTTTTCCAGGACGCGCGCTGCGGGCAGCCGGGGGAATAAGTCGTTGAATGAGCGCGTGCGCATCGCGATCGTCGGATCGGGGCCGGCGGGGCTCAGCGCAGCCGCGCACGCCGCACAGCTTGGCCTGTCGCACTTGCTGCTCGAAAAGACCGATCACCTTTCCGATACGATCTTCAAGTATCAGAAGGGCAAGCATGTGATGGCGACGCCCAGCCAGCTGGTGCTGCGTTCCGATTTCGATTTCGACGCCGGTAAGCGCGAGGCGATCCTCGGCCGATGGAACGAACAGGCCGCCGCACAGGGCATCAACGTCGCCTATAATGCCGAGGTGAAGGCGATTGTCGGCACCGGCGATCCGATCCCCGGCAGCATCCAGAAGATCGTCGAGCGCAAACGCGACGGCACCAGCGAAACGCGCGAGATCCAGCGCCTCGCCCCACCCTATCGCCTGACGCTGACGGACGGGCGGGAAATCGTCGCCGATGCGGTGATCATGGCGATCGGCACGCAAGGCAATCCCAATCTGATGCGGTGCGCGGGCGCGGAGCTACCGCACGTTCAGTATCAGCTGGACGATCCGGCCGCGTATAACGACGAACATATCTTCGTCATCGGCGGCGGCGATGCGGGGATCGAGAATGCGCTTGGCCTCGCCGCAGACGAGGCGCAGGCCAATATCGTCACTCTGGTCAATCGATCCGCCGAATTCGCCACCGCCAAGGGCGCGAACGTAAAGGCGCTGATGGCCGCCGGCGAGGCGGGCCGCGTGACGATCATGACCGAAAGCACCACCGCGAAGATCGAGCCCGGCTATATCACGCTCGACAGCCGCGATGGCGAGGTGAAGATGCGGTGCGATCGGATCATCGCGCGCATGGGCTCGGCCCCGCCGCGCGGCTTCGTCGAATCCTGCGGCATCGAATTTACCAGCGGCGACCGCCTCGCCTTCCCGAAGCTTTCGCCGATGTTCGAGACGACCGCGCCGGGGATCTTCGTGATCGGTGCATTGGCGGGCTATCCGCTGATCAAACATTGCATGAACCAGGGCCATGACGTGGTCGAGTTCGTCAACGGCAATACCGATCTGAAACCCGCCGACGAGCCGATCCTCGCCGCCAAATTCGCCGGCCTGCCGGAAAAGCGCAGCGTCGCGGAATGGCTGGAGTTCCTGCGCGGCAACGTCTCGATCCTCGAAGGGCTGTCGTCGCTCCAGATGCGCGAGTTCATGCTCGACAGCGAGGTGCGGGCCTATCGCGCGGGCGAGGTGATCTTCGAAAAACACGATCCCGGCTCCTCCTTGTTCGGCGTCGCGCGCGGGCAGGCGCTGGTCGAGGTCGGGCCGGGCACGAACGTGCCGATCGGGCAGGGATCGATCTTCGGCGAGGTCGGGCTGATCTCCGGCCGGCGGCGCGGCGCGACGATCCGGGCCGGCGAACCGTCGATCATGGTGGAGGTGTCGCGCACGGCGGCGCTGAAGCTCATGTCATCCAACCCGCCGGCCAAGCGCGCGATCACCCGCATCTCTACCGAGCGGCAATTGCTCCAGATGTTCGGCGCGGGCCTGACCCCGACCGATCTGGTCGAGGTGCTCGACACCGCCGAAATCATGACGGTGAAGGCGGGCGAGAAGATCCTGACCGAAGGCGATCTGGGCACCGACATCTACGTCATCCGCGTCGGTTCGATGATCGTCGAGAAGATGGTCGGCGGAAAGAACGTCTTCCTCTCCTATCTCCCGGCCGGCAGCTATGTCGGCGAGATGGCGCTGATCTCAGGCGCCCCGCGCAACGCCACCGTCAAGGCGACCGTCCGTTCCGAAGTGATCCGCTTGAACGGCGACGCTTTTGCCCGATTGATGGCGGCCAAGCCCGCGTTGCTCGAACGCGCGCGCCGCGACATGGCCTCGCGGCAGGATCTCAACGCCTTCATCGAAAGCCGCAAGGACAGTTTCTCCACCGTCGTCGACATGTATTCGGAAACGGCGAAATTCCTCGTCGATAACGGCATCGGCGAGGCGACCGACGTGCTGCTGATCGACGAGAATCTCTGCGTCGGCTGCGACAATTGCGAAAAAGCCTGCGCCGACAGCCATGACGGGCTGTCACGGCTCGATCGCGAGGCGGGGCGCACCTACGCCCATCTCCACGTCCCCACCTCCTGCCGGCATTGCGAGCACCCGCATTGCATGGCCGATTGCCCGCCGAACGCGATCCATCGCGGCCCGGATGGCGAGGTGTTCATCGACGATAGCTGCATCGGCTGCGGCAATTGCCAGCGCAACTGCCCTTATGGCGTGATCCGCATGGATAGCGTGCCGCCCGAAAAGCCGGGGCTGCTGCAATGGCTGTTGTTCGGCGCGGGGCCGGGGCCGGGCGAGCCATCGAAAAAGTGGCGTTACAAAAATGCCGAGCCGGGGGTCGAAAAGCCCAAGAAGGCGATCAAGTGCGACATGTGCTCGGGCATCGAGGGCGGCCCGGCCTGCGTCCGTGCCTGCCCGACGGGTGCCGCGATCCGCGTCGCGCCGGAGGATTTCCTCACCGTCGCGCGGCTCGATCGGCAGGCCGGCTGATGGCGACGAATGCCGCCGCCGCCCGCACGCCCGCGCGCCGCAATCGTGGCGAGACGCTGCACGACGGCTTTTTGCGCCACGCCGGCTTCCGCTGGCTGAAGATCGCGACATTGCTGTCGCTCACCGTGATCGCCAGCTATCTGCTGATCGACGTGACGCCGCGCCACAATGGCGGCAGCTGGTACGGTTATACGCTGGGCACGATCGGCGTGCTGCTGATTCTGTGGCTCACCATGCTCGGCGTGCGCAAACGGGCGATGACGCGCGGGCGCTGGTCGCTGAAGGCATGGACCTCGGCGCATGTCTATCTCGGCCTCAGCCTGATCGTCATCGCCACGCTGCACACCGGATTTCAGCTCGGCTGGAACGTCCACACGCTCGCCTATGCGCTGATGCTGCTGGTGATCGCGTCGGGCATTTTCGGCATTACCGTTTATGCCGTGCTGCCCGCCGCGCTCAGCAACAATCGCGCGGAGATGACGCAGGGGCAGATGCTTGACGCGATCCGCGCCATCGATCGCCAGCTCCACGATGCCGCCCAGCCGCTGCCGCACGATCAGGCGGCGCTGGTGCGGCATGTCGCTCGACGACGATCCGTTCGGCGGCGGGCATTCGTCGCGCGGCTTTCGGGGCAGCTATCCGCGCTGCGCCAGCGCGCGCGCGCAGGCCGCGCTGCGCCGCTGGACCGGCGACCGCACCCGATACCGGGCACCGAACCGCTGGAGCGGATCGATGCGTTGCTCGAACGCAAGCGCGCGATGCTCGCCCGGTTGCGGCGGCATCTGAAGCTCAAGGCGCTGCTGGAGATTTGGCTCTACGTTCATGTCCCGGCTACGTTCGCACTACTCGCCGCGCTCACCGCGCATATCGTCAGCGTCTTTTTTTACTGGTGAGCGCGTGAGCTTCCTTGTCCGTCAGATCAGCCTCACCGCCGATGGGCGGGAGATCGTGCGCACCGCCACGATCGCGAAGCCGCAGCTTTCGCTCGGCCGCGCGGCGGAGAATGATATCCACCTGCCCGATCTGGCGCTTGAGCCGGATCATGCGCGCATCGAGCGGATCGATCCACGCACGGTGCGCGTCCGCGCGACCGGCACGCTGGGCTTCGATCTCGATGGCCGTCCCGTCCTCCGCGCGGATATCGACCCCACGACTGGCGGTGAATTGCGCTTCGGGGGCCATCGCATCGCGGCGTCGCAAGGCGAGGATGGCGTCACCGTCCTGACGGTCCGCCGCGTCGATGCGGTGTCCGAAGCCTCCGCCGAACGCGAGGAGGCACAGGCATTCTCGCTGCGCGGCCTGTTGCCGGGCAAGCGGCTGACGGCATGGGGCGCCGCGATCGCGATTCTGATCGGCTTCCTCGCGATCCCGATCTGGAGCTTCGCGATGCGCCCGGCCGATGCGCCACCGGGCGCGCACCGGATCATCGGCGACAAATCATGGTCGGTCGGCCCGCTCAGCAAGGCGCATCACGCGCTGGAGGGGCAATGCGAGTCCTGCCATCAGGAGGCGTTCGTCTCCGTGCGCGACAATGCCTGCGTCGCTTGCCACAAGGACGCGCACGAGCATGCTCCCGCCGATCGCCTCGCCACAGCGCGCGCGGTGCCGGGGCTCGGCGGCCAATTGCTCAACAAGGTCGCCGCGACCTTCAACAAGCCGCCCGAGGGCGCATGCGTCGATTGCCACCGCGAACACGAGGGCGCCGGCCCGATGCAATCGACCCCACAGGCATTCTGCGCGGATTGTCACGGCACGCTCAGCGATCGGCTGAAGGATACCAAGCTCGCCAATGCCGCCGATTTCGGGACCAGCCATCCGCAATTCCGCCCGCGCGTCCAGACCGTGCCGGGCAAGCATCCGACGTTCGAGCGCCGATCGCTCGATCGGCCGGTCAGCGACGATAGCGGGCTGAAATTCCCCCACGACATCCATCTCTCCGCAACCGGCGGTGTCGCCAAGATGGCGCGGACGATGAAGGCCGAGCACGGTTTCGGCGACGCGCTGGCATGCAAGGACTGCCACAAGCCAACCGCCGATGGCGTGCGCTTCCTGCCGGTCAACATGGAACGCGATTGCCAGATGTGCCACAGCCTCGGCTTTGAGACGATCGGCGGCACCGTCCGCACGCTTCGCCACGGCAAGCCTGAACAGGTGATCGCGGACCTGCGCGCTTATTATCGCTCGACCGCACCCGCCCGCCCGATCGAGCTTGGCGGCATGGCGAGGCGCCGGCCGGGCGAATATGCCGAGGGCCGCATTTATCACGCCTATTTCGGTGCTGCCGCGACGCGGCCGGGCGGCGCGGACGCAGCGATCAAGGCGGTCTTCTCAAAGGGTGGCGCCTGCTACGACTGCCATGTCGTGACGCCGCCGGGTACGAATGGCGCGACCAACTGGCAGGTGCTGCCGGTCAACCAGCCGATGCGATATATGATGGATGGCTGGTTCAACCATGCCGCGCACAGCACCGAAAAGTGCGAGACATGCCACGCCGCGCCGAAATCCAAGGTCGCGACCGATCTGCTGCTGCCCGGCATCGCCACCTGCCGCACGTGCCACGGCGGCGAGCAATCCAAGGCGGACGTGCCATCGGGCTGCGCGATGTGCCACAGCTATCATGCGGGCGACGGCGCGCCGTGGCTGCCCGCCTCGAGGCGCACGAAGAAAGAAGACGCGGACAGGCCGAAAAGAAGCCGCCGAGCGACATGAGGGGACGCGAAGGAACCATGCTGGTCGCTCAAGTCACCGATATTCATCTGGGGTTCGATCGCGACGATCCCGATGAATTGAATCGCCAGCGGTTCGATCGCGTGCTGCGCGCGCTCAACACCGGGCCCAACCGCCCCGACCTGCTGTTATTGAGCGGCGATCTGACCGATCACGGCGACGCTGACAGCTATCGCCGGCTGACCGAGGCACTGGCCGGGTGCGACTTTCCCGTCTGGCCATGCGTCGGCAATCATGACGATCGCGCCGGTTTCGCCGCGCACTTCCCGCACATTCCGATCGTCGATGGCTTCGTTCAATATGTCGTCGCGCTCGACGGGCGACGGATCGTGGTGATCGATACGCTGGAGCCGGGGCGCCACGGCGGCGCCTTTTGCGAACGCCGCGCCGCATGGCTTGCGGCGCGGCTCGACGAGGATCGCGACACGCCGACGCTGATCGTGATGCACCATCCGCCGGTCGAGGTCGGCATCGACTGGATGAACACTCATCCGGAAGAGCCGTGGGTAGCGCGCTTCGCCGCCGCGATCGGCGGCCGGACGAACATCGCGGGCATCGTGTGCGGCCACATCCATCGCCCGATCGTCGCGCCGTGGATGGGCACGACCATCGCGGTCTGTTCATCGAGCGCCCCACAACTCGCCCTCGATCTGCGGCCGATGGACCCGGATGCGCCCGATGGCCGGCCGATGGTGCTGGCCGATACGCCGGGTTACGCGCTGCACCGCTGGAGCGATGCCGGGCTCGTCACGCATTTCGCGACCGTTGATGAGCCGGCCACGCTCGCCCGGTTCGACGAACGGATGGAAGGGCTGGTGCGGACGCTGATGAACGAGCGGCCCGCGTAACGGCGCAGGTATGCCGGGAATTGGGGAGATTGCCCCGTCAGACCGGCATTATGCCGGAATCCATGCCTCGTTGTTCAGCCGGCCCGATATAGCGCCGGCGTAACGGCTCGCGATCAGCGCGCGGCGGCAACTTTCAGCGGCGGCCGCCACGCCGTCATGTCCACCTCGTCGCTCACCTTATAGGGCGCGCCCTGGCGCGTCAGGAACAGCCGCTCCATCTCCGGCCGGGTGAACGGGCGCGATCCGATGCCGGCCGAAGACCGCGATCTGGCCGCCCGTCTCGTCGACCGCGCGATCGCGCTCGAGCCCCTTCGACAGCGCCACCGCCGGTGCGAACGCGTCCGCGCCCAGGCGATCAGCTCCGGCTTGGGCGCGGGCGAGAAGCCGTAAAAATTGGGCTGGCTCGCCGGGCTGGTGAGCTGGATCACCTTCATCCCGTGCCGCCCGTCCGCGACATAAGCGAACAGCGAGGCGTTGGTGCTGCCGACGATCACGTCCTCGACATCCGTCATCCGCCCGCCGAACGTCTCCTTGGCAGTAGATCGACCGGGCCTGCAGCGGATTGGTGATGTTGACGATCGCCAGCCCCTCTGCCCTTCGCCGCGACATAGGCATAGGTGCGCGCCAGATAGAGGCGCCGCGCGTCGGCGAACGCGCACCGTGGCGGACGGCACCGCGACCGGATCGCTCAGCCGCGTCACGTCGAACAGCTTCAGCCCCTCCGCGTCCGTCACCCACAGATAGCGGAACTGCATCGCGCTCGCCCGCGCGTCCTTCAGCGGGCGCACCGCCGCGAGCCGCGGGTGGAGCGGGTCGGCGAGATCGACCACCACCAGCCCGGCGTCGGCGGTGACGTAGGCGATCTGCCCGGCAAGCTGGACATGTGCCGCGCGCCGTTGAGCACGCCGTCCGGGTTCCACGTCACCGCGCGCTTCAGGAAGTTGTTGCGGAACTCGCCGTCGGCCAGCGTCTCGATATTGACGAGGATCAGCCCCTCCACGCTGTCGGTCACCGCCGCATAGCTGTAGACCGGCAGGAACGCCTGCTCCTGATTGAGCTTGCGCACGCTCCGCCGTGTTCCGCAGCGGGTTGATCGGCTGATTGGTCGGCAGCGCGACATGCAGGTCGCGTTCTTCGACGGCACGTTGGTATTCTGGCCGAGCTTCGAGAAGGGCCCGCTCACGATCGGTTCCGAGACGCCCTTGTTGGCGATCGACGCCACGTCATAGACGCGGAAGCCGCCCTTCCCTTCCGCGACATACATATATTCGCCGCGCAACTGCAGGCAGCCGACGCGATCGGACGGTGCCCTTCGCGACGTTGCGGAATTCCTCCAGCGGGTGCGTCTCGCCCGATCCCTTGCGATCGAAGGTCTTGCCGCGCACCCAGTCCTTCAGCTCGCGCCCGTTCCGCTCGACATGCATCCGCCAGTAATCGGGATAGGCATATTTCTGCAGATAGCTGCCGATCACCGCCTGCGGCTCGCTCCCATTCGGTGACCCGCACCGCCTCGAACCCGCCCATCCAGTCCCGGTCCACGCGTTCAGCCCGACGAAATTGGCGGTAGTTCGTCCCCAGCAGCAGCAACTGCGCCATGATCGCGTTATTGTCGTCCTTCGCCGACAAATGGCAGTCGGAACAGGTCTTGGTCTCCGTCTTGCGCACCGTGTGCGGGAAATGCGGCGCGAACGCCTGCGACGAGAAACCGATTCCGGAAACCGGCGGCTGCTGAATATAGATGCGTTCGCGGTTGATGTTGGTGGACGAGAGCACCAGCGCGGAGGTGGAACGGACCGGCGCCGTCTCATTGCCCTTGGTCGTCATATGCTTGCCGAGCTGGAACATGTCGTCGCGCGCGACCTGCGGGTTATAGGTCGCAAAGTTGCGGCTTTCCTCGCCGCCATAATGGTGGCTGGTCGTCTTCCAGTTCGCCTCAATCGGCAGGTGGCAGCCGCCGCAGCTCGTCGTCCAGCTCAGGTGGCAGGTGAAACACGCCACCTCATCGTCGCCATGCGCGCGATCCGATTTGGCGATGCCCAACCCGAAGGCGAAGCTGCCATCCTCCGCGCCCGATCGGCTCATCAGCTTGGCGCGCGCTGCCCTGGCGTTGAAATGCGGATTGGCCGGA
Organism: Candidatus Sphingomonas colombiensis; assembly: GCA_029202845.1. Taxonomy (NCBI): domain Bacteria; kingdom Pseudomonadati; phylum Pseudomonadota; class Alphaproteobacteria; order Sphingomonadales; family Sphingomonadaceae; genus Sphingomonas; species Candidatus Sphingomonas colombiensis. Next base: position 899,237 of record CP119315.1, read on the forward strand.
TCGACCGAATCCTTCACCAGGCTGACTTCCCATTCGAGCTTCGGATCGACGATTGAGCGTTGCACCAGCTTGCGCCGCCCGCTCGCGTCATAAAACCATTCGAAGCGGCGCTTGCCGTCCGGGTTGCGCAATAGTGACAGGTTGTTGCCGCTCGGTGGCGCGGCCGGGCCGGACGTCAGCAGCGTCGGATAGGCATCGGCGGTGCCGTGGCAATCCTTGCACCCGATCTCGATGGCGTTCGCCACCTCACCATAAATGAAGCCGTTGCCGTGGCTGTCCTGCGCGAAATGGCAATCCGCGCATTGCATGCCTTTCTCGGCATGAATGTCCATGAGGTGGACCGTCTTGCCGGGATTGATGCCGGGGGGCACGAACTTGCCCTCGTCCTTCTTGCGCCATTTTTCGGGGTCATCCGGCCAGACGATCTTGCCTTCGGCGTCGAGCAGATCGCCCTCGCGATCGCGCTTGAACACGCCTCGGAAATTCCATCCATGGCCGTGATAATCGGCGAATTGCGTATCCTTCGCCTTGGCGTTCAGATCATAGACGTTGCGGAGGAAATCCACGTCGGACCATTTGCCGCGCGGGCCGGCGCCCTCGGGATTTCGCTCCAGCGCATCATGCGTTTCGGCGGCGGTGGGGTATTTCTGTTTCTCGGGCCACATCAGCGGCGCGTCAGCCTCATAATCCCACATCGTGTAGCCGAGGTAGCTGTTCAGGAAGATATTCGGCTGATGCATGTGGCACGTCATGCACTGCGCGGTGGGGATCGCGCGGGTGAAGGCGTGGCGGATCGGATGACCGCTTTCCTTGATCACCGCCGCGATCGGATCGACGCTATCGCCGCCGGGCCCCTTGAGCGCGCCGTGGCCGCCGGTGCTCGACTGCATCTTCGCCGCGATCGTCGGGTCGACCGTCGCACTCTGACCGTCGCGGCCATATTGCGCGTAAATCAGGCTGTGGCGCGGCTCGCGATCATTGGCATAGACGACATGACACCCCGAACAGCCAGAATGGCGATAATCGCCCGGCTGATCATTGGTGCCCATGAACCACATGTACGGATCGTTGAGCCGGGTCTTGTGCAGGTTGAGCACCGGGATAGCGACGCGCAGCCCCGTGCCCGGCCCACGGCTCGATTGCTTCAGATCGGGGCGCCCCGGCTCCTCCAGCCGCTGGATCGAGCCGGTGGGATTGGGCAGGCCGATCTCCGGGAATTGCGTGGCGATATTGCGGCCGCCGCGCTCGAACACGCGGAACACGTCGCCCGGCGGCGTCACCTGCCAGGTCGGCAACGGATACAGTTCGGCGAGCGCACCGCGCGCCTTTTGCGCCGTCGTCAGCTTGCCGGGCGGATCGCCTGCGGACACGATCTTCGCGGCTTGCCCCTCGCGCGTATAGGCCTCGCCGAAGATGTAATTTTTATAGGGGACGATGCCGTTATTGTATGCTGCGCCGCCCCACAGCATCGCGCCGGTCGCCATTAGCGAGCGTTCCGCCGCCTCGATCACCTGCATGTGGCACGCGCCGCATGAATCGCGCGCGACGCGATAATCGCTCGGATTGACGAAGCGCACGAACTCAGGCGCCTCGCGGTTGAGCAGCGCATAGGTCCGCGCCGGATTGGCGGAGGAGGGATAGTGCCAGCTCTGCGGGAAGCGCGGCAGGACGTGCGCCTTCTCCCGCGCAGCGACATAATCCGGGTCGGTGAACCCGCGCGACGGATCACCGCGCACCGAGGCGTTGCCGCCGTGACAATCGACGCACCCCAGCATCACCGCCGGGGTGGCGTGCATCGATGGCTCGTCGGTTTTGGTGTGGCAGCTGTAACACCCGTCCGATTTCCCCGCGACTTGCGCAGCGGTCTGGCTCATCGGGGCGGGCGGTGACGGGATGTACACGCGCATCACCGGCTTCTCGCCATCCGAGGCTTGCAGCATCGCCACCGGCACCGCGAGCGCGGAGAGTACGAGCAGGAGGAAGGCGAGCAGTTTGCGCATCAATAGGACAGGATCAAATTGGCGAGCACCGAATAGTAATTCCGGTGTCTATCGCTGTTGGTGAAAAGGTCGCGGAAGCCTTCGCCGGGCAGCAGCACGGCGCCAGACAGGCGGAACACGATGTTCTGCGTCGCCTTGGGTCGGAAGATCGCGGCGGTCGAGAGATCCCAGCCGATCGTGTTTGCGATATTGCCCTGATTGCGCAGCGCCTCCAGCGTGGCGGTATTCTCAAACCACAGATGGTTGGCATTGGCGGAAACGCGCAAGCGCGGCGTCAGATCGAAATCCGCGCCCGCGCCGGCCAGCATCGTGCCGGGGTTGTTGAAATTGGACTGGCCCTGCTCTTTCGACGAGCGCAGCGAATTGAGGATGCCGTTACGCCCGTTAATCCCGATCGCTCGGCCGCCACCGGCGAAGGGGATGCTCTGCCTAATCCAGTAGCTGGTGTCCGCACCGGCGAAGACCGGGTTTTCGAAGATCGCGTCGAACCCGGTTTCGCGATTGTCATAGGGATTGCCGTCGCCGGTGGCGTAGAGGGTGGATAGGCGGAAGCGTATCCAATTCTTGTCGTAACTTGCCTCGGCGGCGGCGAAGCCCGCGCGGATTTGCGCTGGTTTCGAGGTGAAGAAGCTGTTCCGATCCTCGCCCAGCGCGCCATAGAATGACGCGGTGAGGTTGATCCGTCCGATCCGGCCGTCGAGGTTGTAGCCGAGATACACCACGTCATAATCCCGCCCGCGCAGATCGCCGAGCAGCGCCGGGCGCACCGGAAAGCCGTTTTGATCCACCTCGATCCGGTTCTTCTCGCGGTTCATGTTGTAAACCGCAGTGATCTGGCTGGTCAGGCCGGGGATCAGGAAATCCTGCCGATAGAGATTGGCGACGAACACCCAATCGCGGCGCGGCGCCTGCACCACCGAGTTGAGGCCGCTGTTGGTATCCTTCTCCAGCCGCCAGAAGGCCGCGAGATTGAACTGGAATCGGTTGCCGTCGCGATTGCCGAACAGCCGGATGCCGAGCTGCTGATCGTTGAACAGGAAGCCGCGAAAATCGGACTGGAACGGCTGAATGCCGATCCTGATCGAGCGGAAATCATAACGATCCGACGTGTTGGCGAGGTGATAGTCGACAAACGCTTCCTGCACCCCCAGGAAGTGATCGGTTCGATGCGAAGGCTTCGACGGCTCGACGAACAATATGCGGCGTTCCGGCACGTTCGCGTAATTGACGTTGAGCGCGAGCGTCAGGCGATATTCGATTTGCGGCGGCTTGAACGCGGTCGCGCCCTTGATCAGCGCGACACCGCCGATGAACGTCTGGCTCAGCGCATAGCTCGCGTCCTTGCCGAACACGTTGAGGCTGCCGGGGCGCTCGGTGGTCTGCACGCCGACCGGGATCGGGAAGGTGTGCGGCTCGATCACCGTATCGCTCACCGCATTGACGACGAAAAACCAGTCGTCGCCCGTGATCGGCAGCCACTTCACCTTGTCGCGGTTGATCGGCCGGTCGCCCTTCAGCGTGTTCTGGCCATAGGGATCGAACCAGCGTTCCTTGACCAGCCCGAGCGACTCGATCAGCCGCCAGCGATCCGGCACCGGCACCTGATCGGTGGGGAAAGCCTCCGGCGGCGGCGCGCGTACCGCGCCGGGATTATCCTGCGTCACCGCATCGGGCAGCGGCGCCTCATAACCGGGGCGACGGCGACCGGCGATCGACTGATCGTCCGCCGCGCGATCGGCCTGCGGCGCGGCATCGGCCGCCTGCGCCAGCGCGAGCAGGGGGAGAAGGGAGAGGACGCCCATCGCTACAGCCCCGCGCAGACGTTCTGCGTGGCAGTATCGAGGAACGGCGCGAACGGACAGTTCACATAGCGCAGCCGCACATTGGCGTCGCCCAGATCGACGACGATCTGGTCCGCACGGATCGCAACCGGCGCATTGGCGACACCGCCGACGCGCTTGCCGGCGTTGTTGAGGCCGAGGAAGCCGATCATGTCATCCTGATCGATCCCGTCGCCCGACACGCCGACCCCGCCGACCAGCACATTGCCGCGATAGACCGGCACCGATCCGGGGAAAATCTGGATCCCGTTCTGCACCCGGTTCTGCCCCGCGACGCTCGGCACGGCGGAGCAACGCTGCGGCGTATCGAGGGCGCTCGCGCCCGTGACGAAGGCGAGATGTGCGGCGAGATCGCCGACGATCAGCGCCGATTGCAGCCCGGTCGAAAAGGGACTGAACTGCGCGATCGGGCGCGAGAACGGGCCGTTGGGCCGCCCCACCTCGCCATCCGGGAAATAAGGGCGTGAGAGATTCCCGTTGGCGCGATCGGTAAAGGCATATTTGCCGGTCAGCGCGGACGGGTCTTTCAGGAAAGCGCGCGCGCGGGTGACGAAGGCGGCGACATCGGCGCTGGGACTGGCCGACAGATCACTCCCGGCGTGGCTGCCGGAGAAGAACGCCGCCGTCCGCGCCTTCTGCAAGCTAACGTCGGTGCCGAAGATCGGCGCATCGGGGGAGCGCACCACGCCCAGCGCCTGTCCACGCGTATCGACCACGCTGATCGACACCTGTGCGCGGCTGTCGAGCGGCCGGCGGATCTGCGCGCGCGCGCGGCTCATCACCGCGAATGCATCCTCGAGTATCGCGGTCACCTCGGCGGCCGAAAGCGGCTGCGCGACATCGCCCGCATCGGTGCCGGCACGGATCGGGAAGCGGTTGGCGCCCGATCCGTCGGTCAGCACGAAGGCATCGCGATTGGAAAATTCCGCGACACTCGCCGCGCGAATGCCCGACGTTTCCGTGCCATAGGCCGCGCCGGCGAGGATCACCGGCGTCGGATCGCCATAATAGCCGCGCACCGCCACCAGCGCCCCGGCGCTCCCGTTGATCGTAGCGAACGCGGGCGCGGTGGTGGTCATCACCCCCGCATAGGTCGCATCCGAATAGCGCAGCGTCGTGCCGTCCACCGGGATGCGATCTGCGCGGATCGCATCCGGCGCCTCGAACCCAACCGTGCCGGCCAGCGCGATATATTCTTCCGGATCGTTATCGACATCGCTGACATCGGGATCGAAGCCATAGACGCCATCGGCCATCACGCCGATCGCGCCCACCACCACGCCGTTCTTGTAAAGCGGAAAGCCGCCCGGATCGGCCGCGAGGCCGAGCGGCGAACGCTTCGGCCCGATCAGCGCGGCGGCGCCCGCCGGCAGAAACCGCGCGGCGAGGTCCGAACACGGCAATTGGCTGAACTGCACCCCGAACAGCGGCCCGCTTTCCAGCCCGACGGCGGCAGGCGACGGCGGGAAATGCGGCTGGACGATCTGGCTCGCGGTGCGCGTCGAAAAAGCGTTGCCGCCGCTCGACAGATAGGCGCCGGTGATTGCCTTGGCGATCGCGCCGGCCTCGGCGGGAACGGCCAGATTCTGCGCATCGATATTGTCGCCGTTGGGCGCGGGGCTGGTGATCGCGGTCGCGCGCGCGCCGGCCATGCGGAACACCGCGAGCACGTTGCCGACGCGATCGGTCACCGCGATCACCGCCGGCAGATTGCGCGCCTTCGCCTCCGCCACGGCGCGCGAAACCACCGTCTCGACATCGGCGACCGACAGGGATTCCTGCGCGGGAACGGCATAAAGCGTGCCGGGCGCGGGCGTGGCGCTTGGGGTTGGCGTGGGCGAACCGCTCCCGCCGCCTCCCCCGCCGCAGGAGGACAGGATCAGCGCCGCCAGCGCGACAAGCGTGGTCCGCCGATGCCCCCGTCCCCTCAACGCAGCGCGCCGATGCTGCGCGCGGCACTGCCCAGCGCGGCACGGAAATCGCCGGGGCGATAGGCGTTTGGCTCCTTCACCGCGCCGTAAGCGCGATTGACGTCCACGCGGATCCCCGCCGCCGCGCCCACGGTGATCCGGCCGGATTTCACCATGCTGTTGAGCAGGGTATCGACCGCCATCACCGCCTGCACCGATCCCTCGTAATCGGTGAAGCGCGGCGCGATCGCCCCGCTCGGCGACCTCCGCGATCACGGCGAACGCCATGTCGCCGCTGGTCCCCGCCGCGCCGAACAGGCATCCGCCAGCGCGCCCGCGCTCCCCGCCAGCCGCGCTCGCCGCCGCGAGCGCCGCCGGGCGATCCCGTGGCGATGCGCCGCGTGAAAGGCGCGGCTGTCGCCGTCGAACCGCCCCGCCAGCCCCGGCGCGATCACCCGCGCGGCGGCGGACAGCATGATCATGTTCTCGTCGTTGAACGGCGGCATTCCCGGCCGGGATCGGCCGCCCCGGATTGGCCTCCCAGGTCTTGCTGCGCTCCGCCTGAATCGTAGATGCGGCGGTGGCAGCTCTGGCAATCGAAGAAGTAGAATTCGGGGAACGACGCCTTCGCTGCCCTTCGCGCCCGGCGTAGAGCGTCAGCGCGCGCTCGCACCGCGCATCGCCTGCCCCACCGCCCACAGCTTCAGGCTGTCGGTCCGCCCCTTGCGCCGCGCGTAATCCGCATCCTCATCGTGATGCGCCTGCATCGTCGGAGAACAGGTCCAGCTCGAACGAGATGCGCGGATGCCCCGCCGCCATCAGGCGATGGGAAACGAACTGACCGTTGCGATCGCTGCCGAAATGGCAATCGAGGCAGACGGCGGCGCGCACCTGCGGCCGATCGAGCGCGGTCATCCCCGCCGCGACGTTCGCGGCATGGCTCGCGCCGACGGCATAATGCGAAGAGATCCAGCCGCTCGCCGCGCCGTGGCACCCCTCGCACCCGACGCCATCCTGCGTCAGGAAACGCGGCCCCCGCGCGGTGGCCGGCGTGGAATGACACCCCAGACAGGAAGGCGCGGCGGTCGGATCACCCAGTCCCAGGGTCGCGGCGATCTGGCGCGAGCGCGCTCCGCTGAGCACGGCGAAGGCACGGCTGTGCGCCCCGCCCGGCGTGGACGGCTCCTGCCAGCGTTTGAGTTCATCCTGGCGGACGACCTTGCCGTCCGCCTCCATCCGGCCGTGGCAGGTCGATCCGGCGCAGGAGGCGACGCCCTCAAACGTCCGCCCGGCCGCTGGCGCCGCATCCGCGGCATCCGGCCCGCCCGGCGAGCCCCACAGCAAAGCGAACAGCAGCATCACGGCGAAGGCCACGCCAAGCACGGACCTGCCGATGATCGCGTCGCCCCCACATCGCATGAGTTACACCCCCGCCCCGGTCGATCGGAATGCCCTCATCCCCAGAGCATCCCGGCCCACCTCTCCTGTACGGCTTCAGCCGATCGTTTCAATCCCGTTTCGTTCGTATTTACGGCATGATAGCCGGCTCATGGCGTGGCATTTCCGCTGCACGCGCTCTCCCCGGCGCCACCGCAAGGCTGCGTCCACAGATCCTCATTGCCCGCCCCGGTGACAGGTTCGTCGATCAACGGCGGGAAGCCTTGTTCCATGACATCCCACAATTCGATCAGCGACAGGCTGAGCGGGCGTGGCAAGGCGGCGGCGGGATTCAACTCCCCTTCCAATATCCCGTGGCTGGCGAGTGCCGAATCGAGATTGGCGCAGGCGCCAGCGGTGCCGATCAGGCAGCCGTTTACCGTCGATCCGATGAAGAAACCCCCGGCCCGGCCATCCAGCACGCCGTTGATCGAAGTCTGCGGGCCGGTGTCGCGCCCGATCACGAAGCCGCCGGGTCCGGTCAACCGACCGTTGATGGCGATCTGCGTCTGCCCGGTGGTGGTGATCGCGAAGCTGTTGGCGGTGAAGCCGCGGCGATCCGCGAACTCCGTCCCGCTGCCGGTGTTCTGAATGAACAGCCCATCGGCGGCGGCAGCGTTGATCGCGCCGGCGCGGATGATGCCCGCGTCACTCACGCTGCCGTCATTCTGCGCCAACCGCCGCTCGCGCGCATCAAGGGTCGGCGCGGCAGCGACATCGGCGATCGCGGCGCTGCTTGCAGCGATAATGGTGCGGCCGCGCAAGTTCAGCACACCACCCAGCACGCCGGCGGGATCGCGGAGATCGATCGAGCCGGCGCCAGCGACCACCGCGAGCGTATCACCCGCCGACAGCGTCAGCCCGCCCTGCCCGGTACGCCCGGTCATCGCCAAGGCACCTTCCACCGATAGGCGGCCCGGCGTGGAGATCGAGAGCACCCCGGTGCCGGGCAGCACGTTGGTGCCGATCGTCAGGTCGCGGACGATGACACCGGCATTGCTCCCCACGATCGAGATATTGCCCGCGGCGACCCGCGCAATTTCGGCCGCGGACAGGCTATAGCCGCCGGCCATGTCGCCGCCGCCGATATAGGCTGGTGCTCCCGTGTTGACCGAGGTGAACGTCACCCCTGTCGTCGTGCCTGGCACACCGATGCTCGCCGTTGCAGCGATCACCACATCGCTCGACCCGATCGCGATCGTCCGGCCGCTGATCGTGCCGGAAAGGCTCGCAACGCCGCCCGCATTGAGCGTGATCCCGCCCGAGGTCGAAGTCACATCGCCGAAGCGCGCGTTGCCGGTCGTCGTTGCCGCCACTGCGCCTGTTGCGACCAGCGCGGTCGCGTCGAGCGAGCCGGCGTTGAGCGTCAGGGAGCCGGTTCCAGCATTCGCCAGCGCGATCGCCAGCGCGCCGGGCCCGGACAGGCTGATGCCTTGGCCGTAAGCGGTGATCGGATTGGCCGCAGCCAGATTGCTTACCGACAGGCTGCCCGCGCCCGCATCGAGCAAGGCCTGGCCACCACTGGTCAGGCCTGCGACGCTGATCCCCTGCGCGGTCAGCGTCACGTTCCCGCCCGCATTGATCATGCTGCCGGTCGCGAAATCGATCCGACCACCGGCGCTGGAGATCGTCACGCCGTTAGTCGCGCGCAGCGAACCGGGTGAGGACATGCTGATGTCGCCGGGCGCCGTGAGGCTGATCGTATCCGCCACCAGACTGTCCGCGCCCGCCGGACGGCCGTTATGGCTGATATCGATCCGGGTGCCGGAACGGCCGGTCAGCGCGCCCACGGCGTTCAGGCCGCCGCCCCCCGAAAAAGCGAAGCCAAGCGGGCCATCCGTATCGAAAGCCGCATCGCCGCCGATCTGCACCGGATTGGCGGTCGCCGAAACGAAGATGCCGGAAAAACCCGTCACCGGTGCACCGAGGCTCGTCAGCGTGAGCGCGCCGTTGATCCGCAGCCCGCCGTTCGCGGCCGACGAAGTGTCCGCGAACACCACGCGCCCCGCCGCATCACCGTTCGCACGCATCGCAAGCGATTCAAGCTGACGCAGCGCACCCGAAGCGAGCACGCCGCTATCGCTGTTGGCGAAGCTCGCGGTGCCACCGCTGCCGGCGCCGATCGCGCCTGCCGCCGATGCGCCGCCGGGACCAGCGCCGCCGGCGCCCGCCGTGCCGCCAAGCCCGTCGGCGACGATATCGAGGCCGCCGAGCGCGTAATCGCCATTGGCGGCGTCAAATGAAGCGGTTCCACCCGTGCCGTTGCCGCCCGCGCCGCCGATACCACCACTCAGCCCCGCGTTGCCGCCCGCGCTACCGTCGGCACCCGCGCCACCCTGGCCGGTTGCCGTGATCAGGTAATTCGCGCCGGAGCCACCGCCGATCAAATGGCCGTCCGCAATCCGCAGCGTTGCCGATCCGGCCGTCGCATTACCACCGGCGCCGCCAGCGCCGCCACTCGGCCCGGCGGTGCCTGCCGCGCCGGCGCCACCGATCGCATCCGCGCTGACGATCAGCGCCCCGCCCGGAGCCGCGCTGCCGCCACCGGTAACCGCGAACAGCGCGGTGCCACCGATCGCATTGCCCCCCGCCGCGCCGGGAAGACCCGTCACGCCCTGCAAGCCGCCGATGCCGCCAGCGCCGCCGCGCGCTTCGGCCAGCACCGCGATATTGCCCGCGGCGAGCGAGGCCGATGCGCCCGCCACGCCAAGCGTCGCCGATCCGGCCTGCGCGTCGCCGCCCCGGCCGCCAGCGCCGTAATAGCCGGAGCCGCCCATCCCGCCGTCACCTGATGCCGTCACGCGCAGAGCGTCGCTCACCGATGTCGCGCCGAAGGTGATGTTGAGCGCCGCCGTGCCGCCCGCACCGATGCCGCCTGCACCGCCGGTTCCGCCGCTCGCACCGATGCTCCCGACGCCATCGGCGCTGACCGTCAGGCTGCCATAGCTCGGATCGACATCGATCAGCACGTTCGCCGTGCCGCCCGCACCGCGCCCGCCCTGGCCGCCTGCGCCAATGCCGTATGCGTAGATCGGCTGGTCATTGCTGTCATAGCCGATGATCTGGCCGGTGCTTCCGGCCTGTCCGCCCTGCCCGCTGGCGTTCACCGCGATCGAGCCGATCACATGGCCTTCGTTACGATAGGCGAGGGTCGCCGTGCCGCCGATCCCGTTTCCAGCCGCCCCACCCGCGCCGTCGGTGCCGTTCTCGCCACCCGAGCCGCCGCTGCCGCCGGCCGATACAAGCAGTGACGGCGCGGTCAGCGTCCCCCCAGCGAGCGTGGCATCCACCCCGCCGCCGGTGCCGCTGCCGCCATTGCCCGCGCGATAGGTGCCGGACGCGTCAGCATAGGTGCCCGCACCGTTACCGCCGACACCCGCCGCCCCGATGACGATGCCATTGTCGACCGAGACCAGCCCGTTTCCGCCGGCGGTCAACAGCAGCCGCGCCGAGCCGCCGATGCCCGCGCCGCCGTCGGACCCGTCATTCTGATAGGTCGAGTAACCGTCGCCGCCGGTGCCGCTCGCATCGATCGACAATGCTGCCGAGCTGCAGCGAGCCGCCGCGCGATTCGAGTATCGCCGCAGTGCCGCCGCGCCCGAGCGCCCGCCAGCGCCGCCACCGGCGTCTGACGGCGCCGATCCGCATCGCTGCCCGATCTGCCCGCCCGTGCCGCCTGCGCGCCGAGCGTCAAGCGCGCCGAGCGTCGCCGTGCCGCCGGTGATCAGGAAATTGCCCGTTCCGCCGCGCCCATCGCCGGCCTGAAACGGCGTGCTGCTGCACCGCCGGCGCAGAGCGTGAGCAATTGGCCGCCGACGGCCCCGCCGAGTGCCCGATACGTCCAGCGTCACCTGGGTCGGCGGTGAAGCTTGCCCGCCTGCGAGGTTCAGGTTGGCGGATGCCGCCCGTGCCGGTGCCGCCGCCGCCATTGCCGGGATAAGCCATTCGCAGTCGATCGTCCCCGCAGCGGACATGCGCCGCGCACGCCGAGGTTGAGCGTGCCGAAGCGTCAGCGTGGCATCCGTTGCGCTGACGCCGGCGCGGCTCTCCACCGTCACGCTGCCGCCCTGCCCGTCGCCGCTACGCGTCCGCCGGTGCCGCCGAAGCTGCCGCGCCGCCGCCGTTGCCGTTCGCCGAGAGCGTCAACAGGCTGCCGAGCGCCGAGAAATCCGCGTCGCTCGCATAGAGCTGCACCGCGCCGCCGATCACCGTCCGACCCGGACCGGCCCGGTCCCGCCCTCGCCCTATCGCGGTGAAACTGCGTACAACCGAAGGCCAAGCGCAATCGCTCAGCGTCAGACTGCCGCGCGCGCCGCCCGACGCGCTCGAGAAGCGTAGAGCGTGACGCTGCCGCCGGTCGCGACGCCTGCGGCAATCCGCTGCCGAAACCCATCGCTTCGGCCGGCCCGTATGCGGAAGCGTCGGCGCTGCAGGCCCGGGTGAGGTGAACGTCCCGCCCGCCGCGCCGATGCTGATCGCGCCGCCGAACAGATCCGGCGTTCCCCCCGCCGGTCCGCCGGGGTAGCCGCTGTTGTAAGCTCGTGCGGTCGCGCCGAGCGACAGGTCGCCGTCGACCGTGAAACTGCCGCCATCATGCGCCAGCACCCCGATCGACCCGGCGCGCAACGCGCCGCCCGATGCGCCGGGGCCATAGATTTGCGCATCCGCGTGAAGCGATACGCTGCCATGGACCGTCAGGCTGCCGGGGCCGCCGATATCGATGGTGATGCCGCTCGCGCCGGGCGAGGCCGCGCCATAATTGCCACCGTCGCTCGCGAAGCCGCCACCGTGCTCACATCCGCGTTCAGGCCACTCCACTGATGCGCGCCACCGGCGATGGCGATGCCGATATTGCCGCCCGTGGCGCTGCCCGCAGTGCCCGTGCTGGCGTTTCCGCCGGTTGCCCCGGCCACGGCGTAAAGCGAGCCAAGATCGAGCCCGCCCACGCCGTTCGCGTCCGCCGTGCCGGCAAGCGCGATGCTGCCGCCGATAGCGCTCCCGCCATTCACGGCGGCCGGATATTGCCCCGCCACGCTCGCGGATGCATCGAGGTTGGTGAAGCCGAAACGCAGCACCCCGCCCTCTGCCCCCAGCGGCCCGGCGGCGGTAAGCGCGGACAAGGTAATCGCGCCGCCCGTCGCATTGCCCGAACTGTCGGTGCCATAGCCACCATTGGCGGTCGCAGCGGCATAGAGCGATGTAGCACTGATCTCGCCGCCATTGGCGATGACGGAGATCGTGCCGCCCGTCGCATTCGCCCCCGTCAGCGGCGTGTTCATCACCCCGGCGTCACCATCTCCGCTCGCGTTGAGCGTCAGCCCCCCCGCGATGGTGATCCTGCCGTCATTGTTGGCGGAGCCAGTGCCGCCAACGCTCGTCACGTCGATCCGGCCGCCGTTCGCGCCGAAGCCGGCGTTCAGCGTCATGTCGCCGCTTGCGTTGATCGAGCCGAATTGATCGGCGCGCAGCGTGATGCCGCGCTCCGCCGACAAGGTGACATTATCGGTGAAATTCACGCCCGGCGAAAAGGCAGAGGCTATCGCGATATTGCCCGTCGCCGCGCCCGTCAGCGTTGATTGCCAATTGCCCCAACCGATCGTGAAGCCGCTGTCGGTCGTTGCGGTTGCGTTGCGCGTGGCGGCGATCGCTCCACCGGCGACGTCATAGCCCGCGGACAGCACCACCCCTTTATCATCCGGTATCGCGACGCCGGCCGGCACATAACCGACGTTGCCGGACAGGAGCATGGTCAGCGCATTGTTCTTCGGCACCGCGACCATATAGATGCGCCGCGCCTCGCCACCGCCCGAGGCGAGGCCGCCGTTCGTATCGCCAATATGCACGACGCCATTGGCATCGGTGGTGCCGGCGGTGATCGTGATGTCGAACAGGCCGCCGTTGATCTTTATGTCGGCCGCTTCCGCCGCGACATAGGCGGCAGACCCGCCGACGTTGACCGTTCCGCCCTGCACCACGCGCGGTGCGACCAGCGCGACATAGGTGCCCGGCGTCAGCGCGTTGATCGTCGCGCCCGCCTGCACCTCTACGGCGGAGGTGCTACCGGGCTGGCCACGGAAGCGGATCTCGCCATTGCTGCCGAGCAGACCGCCGGTGAAATCGATATCGTTGGTGGTGAGGACAAGCGAGCCGACGTTGAACACGCTGGTAGGGCCGGCGATGATCCCACCGGGCGAATAGAACCACACCGATCCGTTGGACTGGCTCTGCACCGTACCGTTGAGCGCGATCACGCGGGAAACGGGCAGGCCCCCGGCGTGGGTCGGCAAAATACGATTGAGGACGGTATAATCCGACAGCACCGACGAGGTGGCGGTGTTGAACACCATCGTGTGCCCCGCCGGCAGGAAATCGATGGTTCCGGTGCCGCTGACATCGTTCGGCTGCCAGTTGATCACCGTATGCTGGGTTTGCACCTGGATGGTATCGGTGTTCGATCCCGAATTGATGGTTGCGGTCCCCAATACGACCGTGCCCGTGCCCTGCGCGCCGGTCTGCGCCTGCGCGGGGGTGGCGGCACAGGCCACCGCGAGCGCCAGCGCACTGGCGTGGCCACCGAGCAGCTTCCGAACGGAGCGCGTGTGAAAGCCGTCGGTCATTGGTGCCTCCACGGCAGGATCTGGGTGCTGATCGAGAAGAGCAATCGGGTTGCGCCGCGCTCCGTTTGGAAGCCGGCAGTGCGCAACGGGGTCGCCAGCGTCAGATCGAGCCGGGCGCGGCCGGCCCATGTCGCGCGCACACCGCCGCCCGCCGACGCGAGCTTCTGCGGATCGAGCCCGACGAAAGTGGCGCTCTGGTGCCATACCCATGCCGTGTCGAGGAAGACGAACGGCTGGAACGCGAACGAACCGGCGCCGCGCGGCATGATCCGGCCGTAACGCAGCTCCGTCGACAGGCCGACGCCGCTATCACCGGACAATGTTCCCGGATCGTAACCCCGGCCGACGGTGTAATTACCCGCGCTGATCTGCTCATAGGAGAGCAGCACATCAGGGCTGTATTGCGCGCGCGGCGCGATCGCGATGGTGAAATCCGGCGTCGGGCGATATTCCGCCTGCGCGCTGGCACGAATGACGAAGGCCGAGGCGTCACCATCCTGCCGGCTCATCGGAATGAGCGAACGGCCGCCGCTCGCCCCCAGCCCGCTCAAGCCCTGCCGCACTTCCAGCGCACCACCGAGGTGCCAGCGCGGCTCATAAGCGGAATAGCCGCTGGTGCTGACGATACTGGCCGGATCGACCAGATCGCCCTCCAGCCGCGCGAACAATACGCGCAGTCGATCGCGCGACAGCGGGACGCGGGACGCGCCGGAACCGAAGCGCAGATCCTGATCGATCACGTCGAGCCCGCCCGTCGCAAACAAGGTGCGCACCTGCCGCCGCGCCAGCGGGAAGCTCAGCGCGCCGGTGGCGATCATCGTGTCGGATGAAAGCTGCCCGCCGACCACATCGGGCTTGCTCCACGCATAAGTGAAATCGCCGGACAGGCGCAGCCCGTTGCTGCCCAGCGCCATGCTGTGCCCCGCCTGAACCACAGTCTGTTCGCGCGGCTGGGCGGTGCTGAACACGCTCAACACGGTGCTGTCGCCCATGCCGGTTATGTCATTGATGCGCACCCGCGCGAGCCCGCCCACGGGGCCGACCGCATGGCTACCCATATTCTGCACGTTGATGTCGGCCTCGACCCGCCGCCGCACCACCGTCACCTCGCCCACCACTTCGCCGGGCGCGGTGCCGGCGGGGCGCAGCGCGAGCCGCACGTCATAGCCCGGCAGATCGCGCGCGAGCAGCAGGTGCCGCTCGGCCTCATGGACGTTGAATACCGGCTGGTCCTTCAGCGCCTCCATATGCGCGGCGATCAGCTTTTCGCTGTTGCCCGCATCGCCGCGCACTTCGATCGCGACCAGCTTCGCCATGAAAACATCGAGGCGAACCGTGCCGCCCTTGTCGATCCGCTGCGGCGGAACCTGCACGGCGGCGAGATAACCCATGTCGCGCAGCGCGGTGGCGATGCGATCGCGCACTTCGCACAGGCTGGCGATCGGCACGTCATGCCCGGCGAGATCGCTCCAGCTATCGCGCAGCGTCGCCGCGTCGACCACGCGCAGCCCCTCCAGCCGCACATCGGCGAAGTTCACCGAGACATTGGCATAGCGCGGATCGGCAAGCGGGCACGGCGCACGCTCGACATTGCCGACCACCGTCAGCCGGCCGCCCGGTGCCACGGGCTCACCGGCGATCGCGCGCGGCGACAGTTCCTCGCGCGTGGGGGGACGCGCATTGACCTGCGCCATCGCCGGCACCGGAGCCAACACCGTCAGGGTCAGCGCGACGCGCCACAGCGCCGCCCGCTCAAAACCCGTCTTAACCGTCATTCGACGTCCCCCGAACCGTCGGGCAGGCTTCCCTGAAGCCCCCCATTCCCCAATTCATGCGAGCGCCGGCCTTTTGGCCTCGACGCGTCGCCTTCCGACGGCCCGGACAGGGATGGCGCAGAGGACGAGCCCCGCGCGATCCACCTGTCCGGAGCTATCAGCGCTCACGATCCACGGCAAGCAACGCCGCCACGATCACTCCCGCCCGCGCGAGGCGGTTTCGACCAACACATCAAGCTGCGCGTTGCACTGGTGCGCGATCAGACTGGACGCGACATCGTCCGTCGCCGCCCCCTTGCCGTCGACCAGCGCAAAGCGGATCTCCGTGGTGCGCGTGCCGTCGTTCAGACGATAGGTCGCCCCATCGCGCACCGGCAATCGCGCGGGCCAGACCGCGATCGGCTCGCTCGCCGCGAACGTAACCACGGATTGCGCGCCATCGCCGTCGATCCGCACGGTCGCGGGCTTCGCGGCATCGGCACGCCAAAGCCGGAGGTTCGCGGGATCGGCGACGCATTGCGGGCCGGCGCTGGCGATATCGACCAGCCACAAATTGGGGCGACGCGGCGGCGTGGCGGACGCATCCGCGATCGTGCCGCGCACGGCCCCGGTCCGCGCGCGGCGCACCGGTTTGGTATCCAGCAATGCCGCGAGCGCCAGCCCCCCCGTGGGCGCGGCGCTGGCGCCGGTCACACTGAAATTGCCTGGGCCACGCAGGGTGCGGGTGCCCTTGGGATCGAGCAGCGTCACCACATCCCCCGCCTGAAGCGCGACCGATGCATTTCCGGCGAGCTTGCGCCCGATCGGATACACTTTGGCGGACGGGCCGGATGCGCGAACGACGATCGTATCCGCCGAGGCCGTGCCGGCGACGACAATGCCCGCGCCAAGCCCCACAACGGCCAGTGCCGCCAGCGCGCTCTTATCCCAGGTCATATGCATCTCCCTTCATATGTTCGTATCGGTGAAGCAGGTTGGCGAGTGGCTCGTCGCCCGGATGGCGCAGCGTCATCGCCCTCAATTGGGCAAGCGCGTCGGCGCGGCCTGCGGCTTCGCCCTCGTTGAGCGTAGCAACGATCTCCACAAGCGCGGCGCGCTCCTCCGCCGGGAAATCCGGCGCGGGCGCGAACACGTCGACCGGGGTCTGGCGTCCGCGCAACCGGACGCGCCCCATCGGGCGCCACCAGTCCAGCCCCGAAAGGATCATCGCCTCACGGCTGACCAGAATGTTGCTCGACAGCGGCTTGTTGGCGGATTCGAGGCGCGCGGCGGTGTTCATGCTGTCGCCCAGCGCGGTATATTGGATGCGCCCCTCGCCGCCGAAATTGCCGACGATCGCATCGCCGTGGTGCAGCCCGACGCGGGTGCGCCCGATCGGCGGCACGCCCGGCGGCAGATCGCGGCGAAACACCTCGCCCGCGTGCCACATCGCATAAGCCGCGAGCGCGGCGTTGCGCCCGTCATCGTCACGCGCGATCGGCGCGCCCCAGAACGCCACCACTGCATCGCCGACGAATTTGTCGATCGTCCCGCCATGCGCGAGCACCACATCGCTCAGCATGTCGAGATAACGGTTGAGCAATTGCGCGACCATTTCCGGCGCGATCGCGTGGCTCAGCTTGGTGAAGCCCTCAAGATCCGTGAACAAGGTGAAGATCGCGCGCTTCTCGCCATGGAGCGCCAGCTTCTCGGGCTCCTCCAGAATCTGCGCCGCGATATCGCGCGGCAGATATTTGCCGAGCGCGGACTGGGCGAAGCGCCGCTGTTGCGATGTCACCGCACGCGCCGCCACACCGATGGCGGTGAAGGCGAACACCCAGCCAATCGCCCATCCGGCGGCGGGCAGGCCCTTGGTGTCCCAACCGTTCGCCTGCAATGCCAGCGGCACGCCCGCGATCGCCCCCGCCTGCAGCGCAAACACCGGCACCAGCCACAACGAACGCTGCGCAGCAAGGCTGGTGAACGCGGCGGCGAACACAACGAGCGCCGCCCCTGCCCACCGCGTCCATCCCGGAACGGTGGGCAACGCCGCGCTGTCCAGCACCTGCGCGAGCATCGTGCCGTGCACCTCCAGCCCGATCATCGTCGATCGCGCGCTCCGCCCGGAAAGCGGCGTCTCGAACTGATCGATATCGACGATGTCGCCGCCGATCAGCACATGCCGCCCACGCACCATCGGCGCAAGCGGAGCGGCCATCGCCGGATCGGCGAGCAGATCGATCTGCAGGCTCGGGATCACGGGCTCTTCCGCTCCGTCGGTCTGCGGCCGCGGCAAGCGATAGCGGATCGCGCCGCGATAATCGTGAAACGCGGCCGCCGGCTGCATCGCCAGCGTCAGCAACGGCGGCTGTCCCGGCACGGGATGCGGCCAGCTGCGCGCGACATTGTCCGAATCGTTCTCCAGCCGGATGCTCGCCGGGCGCACCCGGTCCGTCCGCGCCTGCCGGATGAAATCATCGAGAAAGCGCTGCTGCTCGAAGATGATCTGTTCGCGATTGTCGCCGAGGTTGGCATAGCCGAGCCACACCGGCGTGCGCATGGTGTGGAGGGCGGCAAGCAGCTCGCCATCCTCATCCTGTGGCTGATCGAACAGGATATCGATCCCGATCGAGCGCGCGCCCATCGCATCCAAGTTGCGCAACGCCCGCGCGAGCAGCCCGCGATCGAGCGGTGAACGCTTGCGGGTCGCGATCAGCGTCTGATCGTCATACGTCACCATCAGCAGGCGCTGATCCTGCGGCACGCGTGGCGCGAAGGTGGCGGCGCGCCAGTCGTAAAGGCCGCGCTCGGCATCGGCGGTGGGGATTTCGCGCTGCGCCACCCCGCTGCCGATCGGCTTACTCCAATCCCATCCCGCGATGAACGTCGCAAGCGCGAGCATCAGCGCCGTGGCCACAAGCCGCCAGCGGCCCGCGTCGCGCACGACGCGTATCCCCCGGCGGAACAGGCCACGCTTCAACATCGCGATCAGTGTCCGGCGATCAGCGGACGACCGCCGTCACCAACGATCGCGAACCCCGCCCAATAGAAGGGGTGCGAGGTATCCGCATCGTCCATCAGGCGCACCTGCGCCTCACGCAGCGCCTCCGCGATCGGGCGCTCCGATCCGGCGGCGAACAATCCCGCCATCAGCCGCTCGGTTGCGTGATAGGTCTCTGGCGCCGGCCAGTGGCTGGCGATCACCGATCGGCTGCCCGCACCGATGAACGCGCGCACCAGCCCGTCGAAAGTGCCGCCGCCGCCCGAAAGCCCGGTGGCGCGGGTCGCCTCGGCACCCGCCTCGGCCGCGGTATCGCACGCGGAGAGGATGACGAGATCGGCATTGAGCCGCATGTCGAAAATCTCGCCGAACTGAAGCATCCCGTCCGAGGTCGGGCTATTGGCAAAGCTGGTGAGCAGCGCCGGGCGCGCAGGGCAACCCGCGCGCGGCGGCGTGACCAGCCCGTGGGTGGCGAAGTGCAGGATGCGGAACTGGTTGAGGTCGGTGCGCGCCAGCACCGCATCATCGGTGAAGTCCGCGCCGGTCATCAGCGCGGTGCCGGTGCCGCCGATCGCCTGCGCCGCCTCTTGCAACTCGGTGCCAGGGATCGGGCTGTTCCACTGCGCCGCCGGCCAGCCGCAGTCCATGCCCGCTTCGCCCGACAGTGCGCCGCGCGTGAACGCCGCCTTCACGACGCGCCCAACCGGCGCGTTGTCGCCAAAGCCGATATAGCTGTGCGGCGCGGTGGACGCCGCCGCCGCGCGCGCATCGCGGAACGCGCGCGCCGACAGCGCGGTGCTCACCGCATGATTGCGCCCCAGCCAGCCGACGCCCCGGAAATCGAACTCATCGCCCCCGGGCTGCGCGATGCGCCGCTCATAGGCATCGACCCCCGACTGATCGGCCACCAGCAAGGTGACCGGCAATTGCAGCATCGCCCCATCCGGCTCGAAGATCAGATGCCGCACGCCCGCCAGCCGGGCGTCGATCGGCGCGAACAGATCAAGGTAGAGAGCGCGCGCGGTCGGCACGTCGAGCGCGTACGTGGTCTGAACATTGTTGACCTCGGTCGAGATCGTATCGCGCAGCATCGCCACCTTCCGCGCGACGTCTGCGGCCTTCGCGTCGAGCTGGTAGCCGGTCGCTCCCTGCGCATCGATCCAGATGCCGTAATAAGCGTCACCAAGCTGGGCGAGCTTGAAATAGCCCTCGCCCGGCTTGAGCGTCGCCTGCATCTCCGCCAGCGAGACGATCCGGGGGCTGATCGCGCGAAACTGCGGATAGGGCTCCAGCGCGGCGAGCGTCTCCGCCTGCGATGCGGCCAGCGCGTCGATCGCGGCCTGCTGATCGGCGATCTGCGAACGCAGCGACGGATTTTCCCCCGCCGCCTGCATAAGCTGCGCCAGCACTATCCGTTGCCGCTCGATATCGCGCGACAGTGACACCGATTGGCGGAACAGACGCGCGCCTTCGCCATCGCCGGCGGACAATTCGCGAGTGAGCAACTCCAGCGTGTCCGCCGCGCCCGGCCGCACCAGCATCTGAGACGCCGTGAACAGATCGCCCGCCAGCGCGGGGCGCCGCGGAATCTCGCGGGCGAGCACGGTGAAATAGGGTTGCAGCTGGTTCGCCATGCCCGTCAGCGAACCATGATTGGCGGCGGTCGATGCGAAGATCGCGCCATAAGTGCTCAGCGCATCCTCGGTCCGACCGCGCCGCACCAGAAAGGCGCCGAGACGCGCGCGCGCGCCGTTCAACGCGGCGGTTTCGGGATATTGCGTCGCGATCAACGCGAGGGCCTGCCGAAGCAGCGATTCCGCCTGACCGAAATTCCCCTCCGCCTCCCAGCCGAGCGCGATTTCGCCGAGCAATTGCGCGCGCAATCGCGTGATCGAGGTCACGCGCCCGTCCCGGATCGCGATCGCATCGGCGAGCGCCGCCGTCAGCACCGCGCGCGCGGCGGCTGGCTGCCCCGTCAGGCGCAGGATCGTGCCGCGCAATTGCTGCGCCTGTGCGTCGATGATCGCGGCGCGCTCGCGGGGGGTGAGCCGCGTATCCTGACGCACGCCAAGCGCCTTCATCTCCGGCACGCCGCTGTTCAGCTCGGCCACGACTTCGGGCGACAACGCCACGCCCGCGTCACTTATCTCCGCCAGCCCCGCGCCAGTCGCCAGCGGCTGATCGAGGATCGCCAGCGCGCCACGGAAATCCTGCTCGTTGATGTGGTGCATCGCCTCGAAATTGCGGCGCAGGCGGAGTTGCACGGGATCGCTCGTCACGATCCGGCGCGCGCGCGCAAATGCTGCGTCGGCCTGATCCCATTGCCCAAGATTGGAAAGCTGCAGGGCGTGGTTGACGAGATACTCGTGCGCGCGGTTCGCACGTTCGGTCGCGGTGAGGCCGGCGGCATCGGGCGACCGGGCGAGACGATCGGTCAGGCTGTCGAAAAACTCCGCCGCCTCGGCATAATTGCCTGACGCATTGCTGCGATAGCCTTCGGCCAACGCGGCCTGCGGATCGAGCGTCGCCGCCTGCAATCGCGCGAAGGTCCCACTGTTGCCCGCGCCCGTCGTCACGACGTCGACCTTCCCCGGCACCGCCCGCCCCGCGATCACGGTGCGCAGCGCGAGATCGAGCGCGCTCGCATAAGCGGCATAGCCCTGCGCGACATAGAGCTTTCCATCACGCTCCACGCGCATGATGCGATAGGCGCCCGCAGCGGCGTTGCAATTCCGCACCAGCACCGCGCCGACGCCGGCAAGTGTCGCGCCGCCTTCCGCGCTGCAATCGACCGTTTCCTTGCGCGATGCCGTCAGCCGCGCGAGCACCGCCGCGCCATCGCTCTGCGCACCATGCCGAAACGCATAGACCTGCCCGACGGGACGCGCCGCATCGCGGCACACGACCGTCCAGGAACGATCGAACATGGTTCGGGCCGCCGGATCGGCCGTGGCGCTTTGCGCCTGACAGAGAACGCCGGCGCCACTACCGATGGGGAAGCTGTCCTCCAGCAGCGGTCTCCCGCCGCCAGACTGGCCGTTGGCGACACCGGCGGCGGCCATCACGCCAACCGCGACAAGTGCGCCGCCCATTCTCCCCAGAGCGCCCATCTTCAAGTCCCCCATCCCCCACAACCTGTCCGCTCTCGCGGCCGCCGGGCGCTGCCGAGCCGATCCCGTACGGCCATCAACGAAAACGAATGGTTAAAAATAATATGATACTGAACCGCGCCGGATTTACTCGACGCTGCGCCGCCTGAACGCGGGAGCCCACCGGGCATCCTGCGCCCGCGACCCGTTGTTTTCTTTGGATCGTACCGCAAAGTTTTCGAGGATGCGATAGGCCCGGATTTGCACATCCCTCCAGAGCGGCTTCCCGAATAATACAAGCAGGATTGACTGTAAGTTGCCGCCACTCCAGACATGGTGACGAACCATCGCCAGGAGAAAGTGATGAAGCGCCGTGAATTTCTGCTGTCGGCGGCGGCCGTCGGCGCCATTGTCGGGACGGAGCAGGCCATCGCCGCCCCGCGCGCCACTGCCCGGCCACCGAAAGGCTTCTTATGGGGCACGGCCGGCGCTGCCTATCAGATCGAGGGCGGCAATTACGCCAGCGACCTGTGGGTGGTGGAGCATCTGAAGCCCACCATCTTCACCGAGCCCTCGGGCGATGCCTGCAACGCCTATCGATATGTCGCGGATGATATCGCGCTCGCCGCGTCGCTTGGCTTCAACAGCCACCGCTTCTCAATTGAATGGTCACGCATCGAGCCGGAGCGCGGGCAGATTTCGATCGCCGGGCTCGATTATTATCGCGGCGTGCTGGAGGCGTGCCACAAACACGGGTTGGCAGCCGCCGTTACCTTCAGCCATTTCACGGTGCCGCGCTGGGTGGCCGCGAGTGGCGGTTTCGCCGATCCCGCGAACGTGGCGGCTTTTGCCGCGCATTGCCGCCGCGTGACCGAAGCGATGGGCGATCTGATTCACCTCGCGGCGACGTTCAACGAGCCGAACCTCTCCACAGTCGTGCGCTGGGGCGGCCTGGCGGAGAAATATCGCCCGTTCATCGCGGCGATGCAGAAGGCGGCGGGCGCCGCGACGGGATCGCCGAACTGGGCCAGCCCGATGCTGGCCGGCGAGGCGCAATTCGACGGCATCCTCGCCGCACATGCCGCCGCGATCGAGTCTATCCGCGCCGGCGGGGGCAAGTTCCCGGTCGGGCTGACATTGGCGATAACCGCCGATCATGCCGCCGATCGCGACGATAGCGGATTGAAGCGCAAGCAGCGTGAATTGCTCGACCGCTGGCTCGCCGCACCGGGCGATTTCATCGGGGTGCAGACCTATTCCGGCGCGGCGGTCGGCAAAGACGTCGATCTGCCGCCGCCGCTGGGCACCGAACTGACGCAGATGGATTATGCGTTCATGCCCGATGCGGTCGAAAAGACCGTCCGGCTGGTCGCCGGCCAGACGAGCAAGCCGATCTACATCACCGAAAACGGCGTCGCGACCGAGGACGACACACGTCGCATCGCCTATATCAAGGGCGCGATCGCCGGGGTGCAGCGCTGCCTCGCCGATGGCATCGACTTGCGCGGCTATTTCCACTGGTCGCTGCTCGACAATTGGGAGTGGATGGCCGGATATCGCCCCAAATTCGGGCTGGTCTCGATCGATCACAAGACCTTCCGCCGTACGCCCAAGCCATCCGCGCGCCTGCTCGGCGAGATCGCGCGGCGCGGCGGGCTGGCCTGATCCGAAACGGTCGGCGCGGGCGTACCTTTACCGCGCCGCGCCGGCCGCCTCGATCAGCGTACGAATGCCCGGCCCGATCTTCACGATCAGATCAGCCGCCGGTTGCGGTTTCAGGAAGGATTCGATCGGCCGCCATGACGCTTTCTCCTGCTGATCGAGCGTGTCGAGCAGCGCACGCGCACGCGCCATCGCCGCCGCGTCAAGCGACTTCCCGGCCTTGATCGCAGCAACCGCCTCCAGCCCCGAAGCCGCGAGCGCCGCGATTTGCGCAGAGGTCGGGCGCGCTGCCTCCAGCAGCGGCCGGCCCGCGGAGATTGCGACGAAGCTCGCATCATTGTCGCGCCAGCGCGTCAGCTCGGCGATGAGCAACGGCGCGAGGGCGCGATCACCCTTGGTGTAATTCACGGCGGCGGCGGCGAAGCGGCGCGCGGCCATGCTGTCCACGGGCGCGGCATCGGCCAGCGCGTTGAGCGGTTGCTCGATCCGCTTGCCGGCGAGCATCGCCTTGATACGGTGATCATGCGCCATGTTGCGCACCGGCCCGACAAGCGACAACAACGTGAGAACCGGCTCCGGCGCGTTCGGCGACAAACGTGTCGCCATCCGCGCGATGTTCGCCTGATCGTGCGTTCCGGTGACACTCAACAGCGCACTGACCTCGCCCAACCGCCGATACATGTCGACGGGATCACGCACGCTCCGGGCAGACCAGAAGCGTTCGGCAAGCGCCGCAGCGCGTGGCCACATCCGCTGATCGACCAGTTCGTCGGTGACGATTTCCGCCCATAACGGCGCCTCTCCGCCGAGGATGAGCTTTTCCTGCTCGGGCGTCAGCGGCGGGCGCGGAAATGCGATTTGCGAATCCGTGACGAAGCTCTCCAGAAACGGGCTGACCTTGCGCAGGCCATTGGCGAATTCGGGCGTCAGGCCGGCCGCCGCGCTATCGGCGGGATCGATCGCGTAGTGGAAATCCGCCGGCATCAGCAGATCGAGATAATATCCGGCGGAAACCACCGTACGATATCCCCGGGCGGTCGAATCCGCCGTCGCATTGGAGGTTTGCCACGCCTGCACGATCGCATCGGTTTCGACGCCGGGGCCGGTCGCGATCTCCTCCCAGCCAAACATGGTCTTGCCCGCGCGGCGCAGGATCTGCTGCACGCGACGGTGAAAGTAATGCTCCACCGCGCGCGTATCCTTGAGGCTCTCGCGCGCCATCAGCGCCTTCACGCCCTCGTCCGCATCCCATACGCCCTTGGGTACCTCATCCCCGCCAACGTGAAACACCGGATCGGGAAACAGCGCCGCCATCTCGCCGATCAGCACAGTGAGGAAGCGATAGGTTTCCGGCGACGCGGGGTTCAGCGCGGTATCGGCGATCCCCAGCGGGCCGGGCTTTCCCCGCACGCCGATCGCGGGATAAGCGTCAACGATCGCACGGGTATGCGCGGGAAAATCGATTTCCGGTACGACGCGGACGCCGCGATCGGCAGCGTAAGCGACAATCTCGCGGATCTGCGCCTGCGTATAGAATTCGCCGCCATTCCCAGCGGTCAGCAACGGGAAGCGGCGGCTCTCGATGCGAAAGCCCTGATCGTCGCTGAGATGGAGGTGAAGGACGTTGAGCTTCACGCGCTCCATCGCGTCGATCTGGCGCTTGATGGTGTCGACCGTCAGGAAATGTCGCGCGGTATCGAGCATCACGCCGCGCCACGCGAAACGCGGCGCATCGTCGATCGTCACCGCGGCGAGCCGGACGCCGCCCGGCGACATAGCGACCAACTGGCGCAAGGTGGCGAAGGCGCGCAGCACGCCGCTCGGTCCCTGCGCATCGATACGGATGCCATCGGCGGCCACCGTCAGGCGATAGCCTTCGCCCTTGTCCGCCGCGTCGGCCACCGAAGCACAGGCGATAGTGACCGGAACCGCCTTGCCCGCGAACGTCATACCGGTCTGGCGGCCGAGATCGGCCTGCAATCGGCCCGTCGCATCGCGCAGTCGCCGCGTATCGCCGCACCCGAACCACATTGGTGCCAGCATGCCATCGAGCGCCAGGACCCCCTCCCCGGCCACGACCGATTGAGGGAGGGGCATCAGCACCGGGCTCGCGATTGCGCTCGATGCCAGCAGTGCGGCCGCCAACATGCCTGAGATCCGCCATTTCATCGCTCGCACGCCACTCGCTCCAATCGGTGTTGCAATCAATATTGACTGTATTTGAAAATGCCGATCAACATGCCGCTCCCGTGAAATACGTCGACGCCCTCGGCGTGACGCGGATCAAGGAGAGACCATGCGTAAGATCGTTACCGCGCTTGCCCTGTCGGCTGTTCCCATGACCGCTTTCGCGCAAACTCCGCCCGCTGCGCCCGCTCCCGCCAAGGCCCCCGCAACCGTCCTCAACGGCGACACGCCGATCGAGACGATTATCGCCGATCCCGCGGGCAAGGCCGTGATCGACAAGGATATGCCGGAACTTCAGGCGCATCCCGCGTTCGCGCAGATTAAGGCGATGAGCCTCCGTCAGGTGCAGCCCTATGCCGGCGGCGCGATCACCGACGAGTTGATCGCGAAGGTGGAAGCCGATCTCGCCGCCGCAAAGGGCGCCAAGTAACGCTGGCGAAAGCGGGCGCTCGCGCGGGGTCATCGTCCCGTCGCGGCGCCCGCCGTCAGATCGAGTCGCGCTTTCCACGGATCGGGGCCGGCGGTGGCGGTCGCATCCGGGCGGAAGGCCATCAACTGCTCACCGTCGCGACCGATGCGTGGCCATCGCGGCAAGCCGGTGCCATTGGGATCGCCGGTCTTCACGAATTGCGCGAAATAACCGTGGAGCAACCGCTGCGCCTCGGCATCCGCGGGCATCAACCCCGACGGATAGACGCTGCCGATCGCGCCGAACGCATAGGCCACGTCACTGGCATGTTCCGCGCCAGGGATCGGTTTGTTGCGGATCGGGGTCGCGACATAGCCGAAGCGGAAACGCCATGCCGGTGCGCCGCGCTCCGTCAGGATATGCGCGATGCGACGCGCCGGCTCCGCCATCGTCCGGTCCGCGCCGATCAGCGTATTGAGCGCGGCCAGTTGGGCGTGGCCATCGGGATCATAGGCGGCGCGCGCGGCAGCCGGATCGGCGAAGGCGCCAAACGCTTCATCCTTCGTCCGGGCACGATTCAGGCCGAGATCAGCGTCGGTCGTGCCGATCAGCAGCGGAATGGCGCCGCGCCGGGCACGCAAGGCACGATCGGGCTGCGCCGTTACCAACTGGCCGTCCTCGATCGGCCCGGTAAATCGCGCGAGACCGCCGAACACCAGCGACACCATGCTCAAACCATCGTTGATCCGCACCGCTGGCAACGCGCGCAGCCGCGCGAGCGCCGTCGCGTCTTCGCCCTCGATCCCCACCGATTTGGCGAAGGCGAGCCCGGCCTTTTCAGCGGACACGCCACCAGCCGCATCCTCTTTGAGGCGGCGGCGCCCGAGCAGCGGGGCCGCGCCACCGCCGGATTGCACGATCGCTCGCGCGAACAGCCCCTGTGCCATCGGCGATCCCGCGAGCATCAGCACGGATTCACCGCCGGCGGATTCGCCCATCACCGTCACGCGCCGGGGATCGCCGCCGAACGCCGCGATGTTGCGCTTCACCCATTGCAGCGCGGCGATCTGATCGAGCAGGCCGTAATTTCCCTTCGCTTCGCCGGGATGTTCGGCCGACAGCGCGGGAAAGCCGAAGAATCCCAGCCGACCCAGACGATAGTTGAAGGTTACGGCGATGATGCCGTCGCGGGCAAAAGCTTCACCCCGCGTCTGCGGGTCGGAGCTGCCGCCCGCGACATAGCCGCCGCCATGAATCCACACGACCACCGGCAACGCGCGCGTCTGGCGTGATGCCGGCCGCCATACGTTAACCGTCAGACAATCCTCGGACATCGCATACGGGTTGCCGGCCTCGCGCACCTGCACGCAATCGGGCCCGATTGCGGTCGCGTCGTGCAGCCCGCTCCAGCCAACCGCGCGGTGCGGCGGCCGCCAGCGCAACACGCCGACCGGCGGAGCCGCATAGGGTATGGCGAGGAACGCCTCCGCCCCATCCGCCACCGCGCCGCGTACCCGCCCGGTATCGGTCGTGACGATCGGCCCAGCCGTATCGGGCGCAGCGGCGACGACGAGCGCGAGCGCGGGGGCAAGCAGCCAATGAGGTTTCATCGTCTTTCCCCCGCCTTGCGCCTCAGCGCCGCTTGCTTTCGGTCGCAGCGGTGAGCCGCGCGCTGCCGGTTAGTTCCGGTTCGCCGGCGGATTTCCCGACAAAGAAGCGATATTCGCCCGCCGGCCGCGCCCATTGCTGCGCCTTTTCGTCATAGGAGAGCAGCAGCCACGGATCGGCGGCGATCGTCACCTCGCGCGTTTCGCCCGGTTTCAGCGACACCTTCGCCCAGCCGGCGAGGCGATGCGTGCGGCCCGGCGCCGCGACATAGAGCTGCGCCACTTCAATGCCTTCGCGCTTGCCCGTATTGGTGATGCGCGCGCTGACCGTCAGCGCCTTTCCGCCGGTCTGCTTCAACCCGTCATAAGCGAAGCTGGTATAGGTCAGGCCATAACCGAACGGGAACAGCGGCTTCGCGCCGGTGCGCTCAAACCAGCGATAACCGACATCGCTGCCTTCCTTATAGTCGATCGTGAACGGATCATATTTGACCCCGATCCCGAGCGCGCGCTGCTTGGCGGGATCATAACCCACCTGCTGTGGATAGGGGAGTTGCGCGGTCGATGCCGGGAAGGTCAGCGGCAATCGGCCCGAGGGCGCCGACGCGCCCGACAGGATCGCGGCGATCGCCTCGCCGCCACGCTGGCCGGGGAACCACGCCGCGAGCACCGCCCCCACCTTGCCGAGCCACGGCATCACCACCGGATTACCGGTTTCGAGCACCACCCCGGTGCGCGGGTTTGCCCCCGCGACCGCCGCGATCATCGCATCCTGCCCGTAAGGCAGTGACAGATCGGCGCTGTCGATCCCCTCCATCTCCGGTTTGACCGCAAAGACGAAGGCGACATCGGCCTTGCCCGCGACGGCTGCGGCGCGCGCGGGATCGGAGCCATCGTCGAACACGATCGTCGCGTTCGGCAGCGCCGCCTGCAGCGCCTTGAGCGGTGAGGACAGGCCATAGGACGGCGCCATCAGCGCGAGCAGTGCATGCGTGCCTTCCGGTACGTCGCGATAGACGCCGCCATAAGGGATCACCTGCGACGATCCGCCGCCGGCGAGCACGCCCTTGTCGGCATGACGGCCGATCACCGCAATCGTCTTGGCGGTGGCGGCGATCGGCAGCAGGCCATCGTTCTTGAGCAGCACCATGCCCGCCTCGGCCATTGCCTGCGCGCGCGCGGCATGCGCGGCCTGATCGATCGCGCCACCGGGCCGGGCGACGTTATCGAGCGCGCCGACCGCGATCATCGAGCGTATGATACGCAGCGCCATCTCGCGCACCTGTGCGCGGCTGACCTCACCCTTTTCGATCGCGGCCGGGATGCGGCCGAAATAATCCTCGTCCTGCGGCGACTGCTGATCCAGCCCGGCGTCGATCGACGGCTTGAGGCTGGTCACCGCGCCCCAATCGGACATCACCCAGCCGCGATAGTTCCAATCGCCGCGCAGCACATGCTTCAGCAGATAATCGCTTTCGCACGCATATTTGCCGCCAATGCGATTATAGGCGCACATCACCGAAGCGGGCTTGCCGCGCTTGATGCCGATCTCGAATGCCAGCAGATCGGATTCGCGCAACGCCGCATCCGAGGCCTCCACATCATAGACGAAACGGCCGCTCTCCTGGCTGTTCGCCGCGAAATGCTTGATCGTCGAGGCGACGTGATGCGCCTGAATGCCCGCGATCTGCTCGCCCACCAGCGTGCCCGCCAGCAGCGGATCCTCGCCGAGATATTCGAAGTTGCGCCCGTTACGCGGCTCGCGCGCCAGATTCACGCCGCCGGCGAGCTGAACGTTGATGCCCTTGGCGAACGCCTCCGCGCCGACGATATCGCCGGCCACGCGCGCCATCGCCGGGTCGAAGCTCGCCGCGAGCGACAGGGTGGAGGGCAGCGCAGTTGCGTGATCGCCGGGCCGCAGATAGCCGATGTCGGCGATGCCCAGACTGGCGTCCGCCAGTTGCAGCGTGGGGAAACCGACCCGATCGATCCCGGCAACGAAACCGGCCGTGCCAATCGCCCCCTTCGGCTTCGCGGTACGCATCGCCTCTGGAATGAATGACGGCAGCGGCACCCCGAGATCGAGCAGGCTACCACCCGATTTCGACTTCAGCAGCGAGAGCTGTTCTTCCAGCGTCATCGCATCGACGAGCTTTTCCGCACGGGCGTCTGCAGCAGTTGGCATGGTGGAAACGGCTCGCTCCTTTGCGCTTGTGAGGCTGGGGGTGGCGATGACGAGCGCCGCCAGCGCGACTGACGACAAGCGGATCACGGCATTGTTCCTTTCGATTGAGCGGGGGCGCCGATCGCCGGGGCCGCAACATCGTCACCCACCGGCAGCATCCCGGTTTTGATGCCGGCCTTGATAAGGCCCCGCAGCAGGCGGACGGATTCTTGTATTTGCCCGGGCTCGGGCGTGAGGACGCTGGCGATCGACAGGCCGCGCACCGACCAGACGATCAGCCGCATGAACGCAAGCGACGTGCTTGAAACGCCCGTCGTATTGCGCACGTAAGCCAGCGCGTCATTTTCGATCCGCGCCTGAATCGGGGCGAGCTTTTCGGCGAGCACGCGATCGCTGCGCGATCCCTGAAGGATTTCTAGCACCGCAACGCCGGACGGGCGGCTGAGCACTTCCCACACCACTTCGGGATAGGCGAGAACGATCTCCCGCGGGCCACTCATTACGCGGAAGCGTTCGGCATAACGCTCCAGTTCCTCGGCATAGACTTCCTCGACCACGAAGGTCATCAGATCGGCCTTGGTCCTGAATTGGTGCAGCATCGCGCCACGGCTGACGCCCGCCTGCTCGGCGACCAGCATCGTCGTCGTCGCGCCATAGCCATGCTCATGCAGCGTCCGGATCGCGGCGGCGAGCAACGCGGAACGCGTGCCGGCGCTTCGCTCCGCCTGCGTTCGCCGAACTCGAGCTTCCGTCATCCAATCCTCCGATCCGTGCCGGCACGTCCGCCACCGCGGCATGCATAGCGCATCGTGTCTGCCCAGCTAGCGCGATTGCTCCTCCGCGGTCAATAAACAAACGGGCTTGACTGATCGTAAGTTGCACCCTTACGATCTCCCATTGCGAAAGCGACCGATCGGGTCGCGCGCTCCGGTGGGGAGGATGAAGGGGTAAAATGGAAATGCGCATGTTGAGGATCGCCTTGCTCGGCACGGCAGCGGCATTCGTAACGACGGCCTCGCCGGCTCTGGCGGACGCGGCAACCGCCGCCGATCAGCCGCAGGCTGCGGTCGCAACGCAGAATCCGGACGACATCATCGTCACCGCGACCCGCCGCGAGGAACGCCTTCAGGATGTGCCGGTCGCGGTGACGGCGGTGTCCGGTCAGGATCTCGCGAAATCGGCGTATCGCGAAGTCTCCGACATCCAGTATCTCGCGCCCAACGTCACCTTCTCGGCCACCAACCCGGTTTCCAATGGCGGCGGCTATCAGATTCGCGGCATCGGCACGCAGACCTATGACAGCGGCGTCGAGCAGACCGTCGGTCTGGTCGTCGATGGCGTGGTGATTGGCCTGTCGCGCGATCCCGGCGCCACCGGCTTCGCCGATATTGAGCGTGTGGAGGTATTGCGCGGTCCGCAGGGCACGTTGTTCGGCAAGAATTCCTCGGCCGGTGTGATCCAGATCATCACGAAGAAGCCGCAGCTTGGCGTCAGTTCGCTCGATCTCGACCTGTCGCTCGGCGAGCGCAACGATCAGCTTCAGCGCGCCACCGCCAACGTGCCGCTGGGCAGCAACGTCGCGCTGCGCGTTTCCGCTTTTCACAATTCACAGGAAGGCGCGATCCCCAATGTCGTCAACGGGACGCACGTCGGCGATCGCAGCAACTATGGCATCCGTGGCAAATTGCTGTGGGAGCCGACGGAGAATCTGTCGCTTCTGCTGACCGGTGAATATCAGACCGGCTTCGCCCGCGATGGCCAGTTGATCGAATCGCTCGGCACCAGTGCGCTGTACAATTCGACCTTCAACCGTTTCCCGGTGAAGCCCGGCCACAATGTCTATATCGCCTATAATGACGGCGACTGGACGGCGAACACACGCCTGTGGGGCAGCTCGTTGCAGGCGGATTACCGGCTCGGCGATTTCACGCTTACCTCGATCACCGCCTATCGCGCGGTGAAGACGACGCAGCTCACCGATATCGACGGTTCGCCGGCCAATATCTTCAATCACAGCGATGGCGGCATCGACAGCAACCAGTTCACCCAGGAACTGCGCCTCACCTCGCCATCGGGCAAGCCGCTCGAATATACCGCCGGCCTGTTTTATTATCACACCTCCAACGGTGGCTGGACGGCCCAATACGGCAATTTCTACGGCGCATATGGCGTGCCGATCGTGCTCGGCGGCGGGCGGCGCGATGCCGTCAACAATGTCCGCAGCCTCGCGGCATTTGGTCAGGCGACGTACAAGCTGGTCGATGGCGTGAAGCTGATCGGCGGCCTGCGTTACACCAACGATCGCAATCACGGCGAACTGGTGGTCACACCGCTGCCGTTCCCGGCAATCGTATCCGGTCTGCTCCCCAATTATTCGGGCACTGTGCGTGCTGACAATGTGTCGGGCAAGGTCGGCCTTCAGGTCGAGCCGAGCCGTAACGTGATGTTCTATGCCACCTGGTCGACGGGCTATAAGGGCCCCGCGATCGACGGCACCACCGGCAAGATCCACGAAGTGAAGCCGGAAACGGTCAAGAGCTACGAAATCGGCCTGAAATCGACATTGCTCGGTGGCACGCTGACCTTCAACACCTCGCTTTACTGGTCGGATTTCACCAATTTCCAGGCGCAGACGTTCGACACCAGCGTCACGCCACCGGCATTCTATCTGTCCAATGCGGGCGCAATGCGCGCGCGTGGCGTGGAAGTGGAAACCAGCCTGCGCGTTTCCCCGCGTCTGCGGCTGTCGGCGAACGGCTCGTATAGCGACGCCACGTTCCGCGAATATCTCGGCACCTGTTATCCGGGTCAGCCCGCCTCGTCCGTCGTCGGCGTGGGTTGCTATGTCGACCCGGCGACCAAGGCCAATGTCGCCAATTACGCTGGCTATCGCCTGCCCAATGCGCCCGAATGGTCTTACACGCTGCGCGCCGATTTCAATCAACCGCTGGCGAACGATCTGACGCTCGACGCCAATGCCAATTGGGCGTGGCGCGACAAGACGCAGGCGGTGCTGGGCGATCCGAAATCCGAGATCGCGCCTTACGGCCTGCTCAACGGCACGATCGGCGTCGGCGCGAGTGACGGGGCATGGCGCATCGGCATCTATGCCCGCAATCTGCTCAACAAGCATTTCTATGCGGCATATGCGGCGCCAGTCGTGATTAACCCCGGCGGATATTCGAAGATCGTCAGCCCGGATGCGTTCCGCACGATCGGCGGGACGGCAACCTTCCGCTTCTAAATCCCCTCTCGGGCCGGATGAGAATCCGGCCCGATCTCGTTGCAGGAATAAACAACGGAGAGATGCGCGATGATCGACCGGCGTAACATCCTGCGGCTCGCCGGCGCGGCAACCGTTGCTGCGGCTATCGGATCGGGCGACGTCGCGATTGCCGCACCGCGACCGGGACGCCCCGTCATCGGCGTTCAACTCTATATGCTCCGCGAGCTTCTGGCGAAGGATGCAGAAGCCACGCTGGCGGCGATCGCCCGGATCGGCATCCGCCACGTCGAATTCGCCGGTTATCATGATCGCACGCCGGCGCAGTGGCGCGCGCTGCTGAAGGCGAACGACCTCACCGCGATCGGCGCGCACAGCCTCTATCCCGACATGCGCGACGAGCAGATTGCCGCCGCGATCGATTTCGGCGGGGCGCTCGGGCTCGAATGGCTCGTCGCGGCGGTGCCTCGCCTGCCGGGGCTGACGTTGCCCTTCACCGAAGCGAGCTTCCGCGCCGCGACGCACCGCATCACCGCCGACGACCTGAAGGCGACGGCGGAACGCTTCAACCGGATCGGTGAGCGCGTGAAGGCGGCAGGAATGCGCTTCGCCTATCACAGCCACGGCTTCGATTTCCGCCGCTATGACGGTCGCTACGGGCTGGATCTCATTCTCGAACAAACCGATCCGGCGCTCGTCGCGCTCCAGCTTGATATCGGCAATACGATCGCCGCGGGCATCGACCCCATGCCCTATCTCGCGCCCGGCGGGCGGACGCGGCTGGCGCATGTGAAGGACTGGCGTGCGCCCTATACGCCGTCGCTCGACGATATGCCGGCGTCCGCCCCGGCCGGCGAGGGATCGATTAAATGGCGCCCGATCATCACCGCGCTGGAACGCGCGCGCGTGCCTTACGCCTTTATCGAGCAAGAGGGGATCGACCCGGCGGCGGCGCTGGATCTGCTCAAGCGCAATTACCGCTATCTGCAGGGGATGAGGCAATGATCGGCACGTTGATCGCGGCAATGGCGCTTGGCGCGCAGGGCGCGCCCACCGCACCGCAGCCGATGGTCGGCGTGCTCGCCGATCCTTGCACCGCCCTGCCCCCGATCCCGGCGGTCGTCGCCGACTATATGGCGCGTTATGCCCGTGCGAAAGCGGCGAACCAACCCCCGCCCCCGGCCAGCGCCGACGGCATGGCGATCTATCAGCGCTGGCAGGATCAATTGCGTGCCAGCGACTTCGCCGGCCTGTGCCGCTATCATGCCGAGAATGCCGCGCTGCCGCCGGCAAGCAAGGACCGCATCATTTTCTTCGGCGATTCGATCACCGAATTGTGGCAGCGCGAGGATCCGGATTTCTTCACCGCCGATCGCATCGACCGTGGAGTCAGTGGCCAGACCACGCTCCAGATGATCGCCCGCTTCCGCGCCGACGTGATCGACCTGAAGCCAGCCACCGTGCACATCATGGCCGGCACCAACGACATCGCCGGCAATACCGGCCCAACGACTCTGGCGGCGATAGAGGGCAACATCCGTTCGATGAGCGAGCTGGCGCGCGCGCACAATATCCGCGTGGTGCTCGCCTCGGTGCCGCCCGCGGCTCGGTTCGACTGGCGGCCCGGCGTGAATCCGGTGGATGACATCCGCGCGCTCAACGCGTGGCTGGCCGATTACGCCCGCCGCGAAAAGCTGACCTACATCGATTATTATAGCGCGTTACAGGACGCGAAGCATGGGTTCCGCGCCGAATGGTCCGAAGATGGCGTGCATCCCAACCAGGCCGGCTACATCGTGATGCGCGGAATCGCTGAAAAGGCGTTGCGGCTTCGGCCGCGTGCGCGAAACTGAGTGAGGCGCGGCTTGAACTGCTATGCCCGAATTCGCCAAACCAAGCCGGCCTGAAAACCGGGGCGGTCCCGCGCGATATCCGCCTTATCGGCCACTCCTGCTCGCCGGGCGCTCGGAACGGCCCCTCGGCTCGGCCGGAGGAGCTTTTGCCGCTTCCTCCCGGCGTGACGCGACCTGATCGCGACCGAGCCGCTTGGCATCATAAAGCGCTTCGTCCGCAAGCTTGAACAGGCGCTGAAAATCCGTTGCCCGAGCCGTCTCGGCGACACCGATACTGGCGGTAACCGATTGCGCCCCGATTGCATCGCGATGATCGCATGCCGCGATCCCCAGGCGTACGCTTTCGGCAAATCGCCGGAGGACGACACCCTCCAGGCCGATGGTAAACAAGCCGAATTCCTCGCCGCCGATGCGCCCGACCGTGCACATAGCGCCCTCCCATGCAGCGATCCGCCGCCCCACCTGCCTCAGCACCGCGTCACCGGCATTGTGCCCATATACGTCATTGATCGCCTTGAACCGATCGATATCGACGAGCAGGAATGCAGCCGGCAGCCCGTTCTCCTCTGCGTGAACGAGCAACGGCGCCACGCTTTCGACGAAACCGCGACGGTTGCGCAGACCCGTCAACGCATCGCGCCGGGCAAGTTCGCGGGCCTGAATTTCGGCGGCGCGCGCGCGATCGCGCTCGATGCGCAACCGCCCCAGCCGGCGCGTCGCAGCCCCGGACAACCATAGCGTCTGCCATGTCGCCGCCAGCAGGATCAGCAATTTCGAGCCGCCGCCCCAAAAACCGTCGTCAACGTCGACCAGCTGGATGAATGCCAGCGTCGCCATCGGCACGAACCATGCCCCCGCGAAATCACGCGCCTTCGCCTCCCCACGTCGCCACGCGCAACCGAGGCAAAGGGCAACGGCCAGCAGATCGGCCAGAATGAGGAAGCCGAGTATCGTGTTGAGTTCCATCAGGCCTGCGCCGCGGATGAGCGCCAGCGGCACCCCCCAACAGTGCGACCATTGTCCCCAGCGCAAGCGTGCCGATCTTCGCCCAGCGCGGCACGACGTCCGGCGCAAGTGCGGTAACGGCACTCACCGTCCCCAACGTGATGGCAAGGCAGGAAAGGAAGGTGCAGGTCTGCGCGGAAACACTTCCCGCCATGCCCGGCACGACCAGAAGATGCAGTTGCGACCAGATCACGCCCCATAGAAACATGCAGGCGGCCCAGGCGCCGTGCCATGCGAGATATTCGCGGCGGACGGCCAGCGCGAGCGAGAAGGTGTAGCAGCTGCCAATCAGCAAAAGCGTCAACGCCGCCGCCACGGCCGCAGCCAGCGCGGTGGAATGTACCGTGCTCATCGCCTTTGGCATCAGGCGGGCATGCAAAAGGCCATAATCGGCGAAGTGATCGAACCGCATGGTCACGCCGGTGAGTGGCGCATCATGATCCGGCGCCTCGAACACGATCTGGCCGGCCGCGCGCCAATGCGCTCCAAAGTGGCCGCCGCGTACTTCCTGCCATTTCACAACGCCATCAGCGTAAGAAAAGGCGACCGCCAGCCGATCGAAACGCGACTGATGCACCATCAGCGCGAGGCTCGCGCGATCGACAGGCAGACGATTCGACGGGAGGGTCAGCCACAGGCTGCTCTGCTGATAACCCTGCGGCGTTCCGGCACAGGAAAACCGCAATGAAGCGAGCATATCATCGCGTTGCTGACGATCCGTCACCGCATGGCATAGCGCCGGCTTGACGTTCATCGTCTCGGCGCGCGCCGGAATGCCCCAGCAAGTCGCGAGAACGATCAGCGCCAGCCCCATCCAGCGCAGGGCAGCTCCAAACAATTTCCCGAGCGGCTTCATACTCCCCTGTCGCACGGAAAGAGTTGGCAAAACTTTATTATTCGCGGGTGGCGCTGCGGGTTCCGGCATTTTGTTCGTTTATCGCGCCCTGGATGAACCAGCGTGGCCGATAGGCGCAAATAACTTCCATCGGCCGATTAACCTCCTCACCCGCTGCTTTCTCACCTTTTGACGCATCGTTTTCATCATTCTCATCGAGCGCGGTTGATCGACATTGGCTTCATCGGCAATGGTTGGGACGATATCGTTGCGGAGGAACTGCTTGCAGACCAATTTTCACCTTATTAAGCCATTATTTCAAGGCTTTGAATGGTTTGATGAAGGTCTGCAACGCAGCCTGAAGGCCGCCGGCTGGGCGCCGGTGACGCGCCCGGAATCGATGGTGATCCTGCATGTGCTGGGCGGAGAAACGCGCCCCGCGGATATTGCCCGCGCGCTGCGCCTTTCCCGTCAGGCGGTGCATTCGACGATCGCCAGCCTCGTCGAAGCGGGGTTCTTCGCGCTGGCCCCCGATCCCGCGGACGGCCGAGTGAAGATCGTTGTCCTGACCGACAAGGGACGGGCGATGAAGGACGATGCCGATCGGATCGTCGAGCGCCTCGCGATCGCGCTCGAAAAACGCATCGGCAAGCGCGAGATGGCCGCGCTGCGCGGCGTGTTCGCTACGGACTGGGGAGAGCCGGTGACGATCGAGGTAGCGCATCAGGATCGCTCCTGACGCGCAACCACGCGAGATCAGCGGCGACGGTTACCCAGCAATCACCGCGCTGGCCGGCGTATGGCGCACGTCCTCTGGCCCAAACACCTTTGTGTTGGCTGCGAACTCCATCATGATCCCGTTCGGATCGGTGAAATAAACCGAGCGGACGAACACGCCTTCATGCTTCGCCGGGCTGACGGTCGTCTCGCTGTCGTCGTGGTTGACGACCATCGGGATCACTTTCACCCCGGCTTGCTGCAACCGGCCGATCGCCGCCTCCAGTTCGTCCTCGTCCATATGGAAGGCGAGGTGGTTCATCGAGCCGATCGCGGTCTTGTCGTCTCCAGGGAATTGCTTGACCGATGCGACACCGGGCGCCGCTGGCGGCGCATCCTGCCACCAGAAGAAGGCTATCGCGGAGCCGCCGCCGCAATCGAAGAAGAAATGCTGCCCGCCGGTCGGCAATTCGACCGTCTTTACCAGCGGCATTTGCAGCACCTCGGTGTAGAATTTCACCGTTTCCACCATGTCCCGCGCGACCAGCGCGACGTGGTTGATGCCCATCGTCTTCATTGATTGCTCTCCCGATCGATCAAGCAGCGCCTTGTTTCATATGCGCCAGTTCGCGCGGCAGGCTGCCCGCCGCGCGCAGAAAATTGAACCCGGCGATGACGAACATCGCGCATACCGTCACCAGCGCCGCGCGCAGCCCGGATGCCGATGCGGTGGCGCATGCCGCGAGCGCGTTGCCGTCGGCACAGGTCACCGCATAATCGCCGGCGAAGGCGCGCGCGGCGTACAGGTCGCTGAGCCAGCCGGTCGCCAGCGGCCCCAGCGTCATCCCGATCATGCTGGTGGTCAGCGTCATGATCGCGGTGGCCGATGCGCGCATCCGCGGCTCGACCAGATTGTGCGTGATCGCGAATGTCGGGCCGAAATAGACGCCCGCGAACAGCCCCGGCGGGGTGAGCAGCACGATCGTCCAAAGCCATGTCGATTGTGAGAAGCCGATCACATAGGTGATCGCGGTCAGGATCATGCAGATGCCCGGCATCCAGCCATACCAGCGCACGTCGCGCCGCCCGAGCCGATCGGTCACGAAGCCGCCCAGCAGATAGCCCCCCGCCAGTGAAACGCTGTTCATCAGCGCGAACGCGATCGCCGCCTCGGTATAACCGACCGGGAAGCTGCGCACGAAGAACGGATGGGTGAAGGTCATGCCGGACGACCCGACGAAGCTTACCACGATCCCGGCCATCAGCACGTTGCGGAACGCCCGGCTTCCCGCCAGCAACCGCACGACGGCGCCCAGCGGCGGCGTTTCCGCTCCGGCGAGATGGCCGTCTCCCAGCCCGCGCGGCGCCTCACGCAACATGGACCAGACGATCGCGGAGAGCAGCAGGCCGGGCAGCCCGACGATCAGGAACGCTGCGCGCCATCCGAAATGCTGCGCCACCACCGCGCCGCCGATCGCGCCGACGATTATGCCGATCGGCGTGGCCAGCCCGAGGATGCCGAATGCCGACGCGCGCCGGTCGGGTGGAAAATAGTCCGCGATCAATGATTGCGACGGCGGCCCTGCCCCCGCCTCACCGATGCCCACGCCGATCCGCGCGAGCAACAGCCCGGGGAAGCCGCTCGCCATGCCGCACAATGCGGTCATCGCCGACCACGCCGCCACCGCGATCGCGATGATGCGGACGCGGTTATAGCGCTCCGCCAGCCGCGCCACCGGAATGCCGAGCACGCCATAGAGCAGCGCGAACGCCGTCCCGCCGAGCAGGCCAAGCTGAAGATCGCTCAGCTTCAGATCGGTCTTGATGGCCTGCCCGGTCGTATTGAGGATCGTGCGATCGATGAACGCGACGGTCGACACCGCAAGCAGCAGCCCGAGCGCCCAGCGCCGCTCGCGCGGGGTCGCCGGCTGGGGCGCGGCATCCCTTGCTGTGGGGACAACCGTCTCGTTCACCGGTGCATGCATCAGAATTTGTATCCCAGATCGACGCCAAAGGTTCGCGGTGCGGAATAGATGCGCAGATTGCCCAACGCACCCAACCCGAAGGTATTGTTGATCACCGCCTTGTCGAGCGCGTTCTTCACCCACACGCCGATGCGCCAGCCGCTATCCGCCTGAACGCCCAGCGTCGCATCGACCAGGACGTTCGAGGGACGCACCTGCACGTTGCTGGTACGGTTGAGAACCCCGCCCGAGGTGTAGATATCGTCCATATAGACCGCGTTCACCGACCCGCTCATCCGTCCGAACGAAATCTCGTGATCGTAGAACAGGCCCATGCTGCCCGACCATTTCGGCGCATAGGCGAGCGGCAGATCCTTGTTGTCGGTCGGATTGTTGATCCCGTCGCTGGTCAGATCGGTGAAGTTGCTGATGAATCGCGCATGGAGCCACGAGCCGTTGGCGTTCAGGCGGAAACCGCCGCCCAGCACATATTGCAGCTCCGCCTCGATCCCGTCGATCCGCGCCTTCGCCGCGTTGGTGACGATCGATTCATACACCCCGCCGGAGGTCAGCCCCTGCGTGCCGACCTGCATATTGCTGTAGGTCGATGAGAAGCCCGCGACGTTCAAGCGAACGCGCTTGTCGAACAGCTCGGTCTTCAACCCGCCCTCGAAGCTCGACACGGTTTCGGCATTGTACGGGCCCGCCGAGGTGAAGCTCGCCGCGCGCCCGTTGAAACCGCCGCTGCGGAAGCCCTTCGACCAGGTAAAATAAGCCAGCACATTGGGATCGATTTGATAGCTCACACCCAGCTTGGGCGAGAAATTGCTCCAATCGCCATTATAGGTCATCGAGTTCGGATAGAAGAGCGGCCGGTTGGTGAACCGCTTCTTCTCATAGCTGTAGCGCCCGCCGGCGGTGAGCGTCAGCGCGTCGGTGAGGTGATAGTCGAGCTGGCCAAACGCGGCATAAGCGCTGTTCGACTGGCTGGCGATCTGCGGCACGCTCAGCCCGCCATAGATGATGCCGCTCTGCGTATTCGTGATGTTATAGGATTGGTGCATGAAATAGCCGCCGATCACGTAATCGAGCGAATTCTTGCCGCTGGAGGCAATGCGTACTTCCTGGCTGAACTGTTCGTGCCGCTGGTCACGCAAAGCGGCGAAGAAATTGAGCGCGCTGGCGTCATAGTCGCTCTGCACGCGATCCTTGAACTCACGATAGCCGGTGATCGCGGTGAGCTTCGCGCCGCCGAGATCATATTCGACGTCGAACGTCAGCCCCCATGTATCAAGGTTCGCAAACAGGGGCGTGTTGCCATAGACGACATAGGGATTGCGCGGATCGGAATTACCCGCCGGAACCACGGGCGTCGGCGTGCCGGTATCGGGGCTGAAATTGTAATAGACGTTGCCGGGCAGCGAGGCATTGCGGAACGCCGCGCCCGATCCGCGCTCGCGGTCGAAATCGCCGATCAGCGTCGCCTGGAGATTGTCGGTCGGCTTGGCGACCAGGGTGACGCGGCCCGACCATACTTCGTTGTTGCCGACCTTCTTGCCGGTCGTGGCGTCATAATTGAAGCCGTCGTAATTCTTGTACATCATCGAGGCGCGCACCGCGAAAACGTCGTTCAACGGGCTTTCGATCGCGACCCGTGCCTCGCGCCGGCCACGATCCCCGAAGGTCAGCAGCGCCTCGGCGCCGAACGTATCGCCGGGCCGCTTTGTGCGGACGCTGACCACGCCGCCGATCGTGTTGCGGCCATAAAGCGTGCCCTGCGGACCACGCAGAATCTCGACCGATTCGATGTCGAAGAAATCCTGCAACGCGCCGCTGTTCCGTGCGAGATAAACGCCATTCATCTCCACGCCGACAGCCGGCTCGAAGGTCGATTCAACGTCCGCGAAGCCCAGCCCGCGGATGAAGAAGGCGCTGGCATAGGGATAGGCGCCAACCGGCGCGAGCACCACGTTTGGCACCTTCGAATTGAGATCGGTCAGGTTCTGCACCGCCTGCGCCTGCAGGTTCGCGGAATCGAACGCGGTGACGGATGCCGCCACCTCCTGCAAATTCTGTTCGCGGCGCTGCGCGGAGACGATGATGTCGTCGACCTGATTGGAATTGCTGGCGGCGACGGGTGCCTGATCGGCGCTTTGTGCCGATGCGTTGTTCGCGAATGCCAAGGCCAGCAGCGAAGCGCCAATTGCCGAACCACGAATGCTCATGATCGTCCCCTCCCTCATTTTCACCCGGTCTCCGCCGGACTATTAGAAAGCTAAGACATCGAACGACTTTGTCAAATAATCAGACGTTTTTCGCGACCTATTCGTCAATTTACTTGACATTAAACGACGCAGAAGGACAATTTTACCGAAGAAACATGGAGAGGTGTCAGTGTGTTACCGTCCACGAGCCACTGGTGGCTCGGCGGATTTCTGCCGGTGGCAAAGAATCGGCCGCGGCGCCGAATCGGGATCGTCCGGCCGCGCCTCATCAATCAAATTTCAGCGTGCGCGCGTTCGGGGCCGTCCCGCCACGGATCATGCGTTACGCGACAAACATCGCGAGGGAGAGAGAGATGATTGACCTGCACTATGTACCCACGCCCAACGGGCAAAAGGTGTCGATCCTGCTAGAAGAGGCCGGCATCGAGCATCGCCTGATCCGTTACGACATGCTTGCCGGCGATCACCTGACCCCGGAGTTTCGCCGCGTCTCCCCCAACGGGCGATTGCCGGCGATCGTCGATCACGCGCCGGCGGACGGCGGTGCCCCGCTGACGATGATGGAATCAGGCGCGATCCTGATCTACCTTGCGGACAAACACGGCCAGTTCATTCCCCCGATCTCCGCGCCGCGCGCGCGGGGCGAGGTGATCGAATGGCTGATGTGGCAGATGGCGGGTCTCGGCCCGATGCATGGTCAGGCGCACCATTTCTTTCGCTATGCGCCCGAGGATATCGACTATGCGCTCGCTCGCTACGGCAAGGAGGCGCGGCGTCTGTTGACGGTGCTCGACGCGCGGCTGGCGGAATCGCCCTATGTCGGCGGGGCGGAATATTCGATCGCCGATATGGCATGCTGGCCATGGGTGCGCGCGATCGCGGTGATAGATATCGCGATGACCGACTATCCCGCGCTTGCGGCTTGGTTCGCGAAGGTGGGCGAGCGCGAGGGCGTAAAGGCCGGCACGGCGATCCAGAATCCCTCGCTGCTCAAGGGACGGAAGATCACGCTCACGCCCGAACAATGGTCGAACCTGTTCGGCGATACGATGCATGCCGCGTCCGGGCTGCGCGCGGGATAACCGATGTGGCGAAGGGGCGCTGCCGCATCGCGCCCCTTCGCCATTCTTATTGATGCGCCAGCCGCAGCCCCGCGCGCGGCCAGCGCAGCTTGTAGAGCCGGCCGGAGCTTGACGCGGTCGCCCACACGTCGCGCAAGTCCGCGCCGCCGAAGGCGAGGTTGGTGATCGCAACCTCTGGGAAGGTGACGAACTCAAAGTCGCTTCCGCCCCCTGCGATGGTGATACCGCCCTGCACGAGCGTGCCGACGCACACCCGCCCATCGGCTTCCACCTTCAGGCTGTCGAACAGGCGATAATCGGGCATCGCATGGACAAGCTCGCCGGGCGCCAGCGGGTTGACCGAAGGCGCCAGTTCGCCCGGCCCGACGACGCGGCGCGACCACAAGCGACTGGTCGGGGTCTCGGCCCAGTAAAGCGTGCCGCCATCGGGCGACAGGCCGATGCCGTTCGGGCCATGCAGCCGATCAAGCACGCGCGTGATTTTCGATCCGTCGGCGCGGGCATGGAAGATCGCGCCGTGATCGCTGCGCTCCGCATCGGCCTTGCCGTGATCGGTAAACCAGAAACCGCCATGGCCATCGAAGACCAGATCGTTCGGCCCGCGCAATGGCCGTCCGTCGCACGCCGCATAGAGCGTCGAAACCGCGCCCGTCGTCAGATCGACGCGCTGGATCGAGCCGCCGGCATAATCGTCCGGCGTGCCATCCGGGATCAGCGCGCCGGCGATCTCATGC
Source organism: Candidatus Sphingomonas colombiensis (assembly GCA_029202845.1). Classification (NCBI taxonomy): domain Bacteria; kingdom Pseudomonadati; phylum Pseudomonadota; class Alphaproteobacteria; order Sphingomonadales; family Sphingomonadaceae; genus Sphingomonas; species Candidatus Sphingomonas colombiensis. The sequence goes on from CP119315.1 coordinate 942,574, forward strand.
CAGGTGAAGCCGCCATTGTTGCACACATAAACCGCACCATCCGGCCCCAGCGCCGCGCCGTTGGGGCCGCCGCCGAGTTCGGCGATCACCGTCGCGACGCCATCCGCGCCGACCCGCGTCAGCGTCCCGCGTTTGATCTCGACCACCAGCACCGATCCATCCGCCATCGCGATCGGGCCTTCCGGGAATTGCAGCCCCTCGGCGATCACCTGCATTTCAAGCGCGACGTCCGTCATATCCTCTCACCTCATATGAGCCGGCGCTGTTGCGCGTTGCGGCCGGTTTCGAATCGATCACTTCGAACCCTAACCAATAAGGCGATACGACGCAGCGGCAACAGAAAGGAGCGCGATTCGCCGATCAGGACGCCGCGAGCATCGCCCGCAACATCTTCACGAAGCGCACGGCGATGCGCGATAGTGGCGCGTCCGCGAGGTGGACGGCATAAATCTTGTAATCGATCGGCGGCTCGAATGGCGACGAGGCCAGCCCCTCCCCCAGAAACGCCGGCGCGGAGAGATCGTCGATCACCGCCAGCCCGGTGCCGAACCGCGCGAGCACCGCGCCGATATACATCGTGTCGACGGTCAGACCGCCATCCAGATTGATCTCACGCCGCACCACTTCCTGATGGAATATCCGCGCAAGGGGGCCGCTATCGGGCGACATGCCGATCAATTGGTGCCGTCGCAGATTTTCCTGGTCCATCACCGCGCGCCCGTCCCCCAGCGCGCCTGGCTTGTGCAGCACGACTATTTGCCCCGACCCGATTTCCTGACAGGCCAGTTGCGGATGCATTGGCGCCTCGCAGCCGATCATGATGTCGCAATCGCGGCTCTGAAGCCGGCGCAATATGTCCGCGGAGTGGAGCGTCCCCAGTTCGAACCGGGCATGTGGTTCGACCGCGCGAAAGCCGGCCACCGCGCGCGGCAGGAAATCCAGCCCGAAACTGGGAAGCGCGGAAACCTTCAACGTTTCCGCGCTGGCCCCCAGATTGCGAGCCGATCGCTGGAGCGAAGTGATCTTCTCGTAAATCTCGTCGATCTCGGCGAACAGGATATGCGCCTTGTCGGTCGGCGAGAGGCGGCCCTTTACGCGATGGAACAGAGCAAACCCCAGCCGATCCTCGGCATGGCGCAACGTCTTGCTGATCGAGGGTTGCGACACGTTGAGCACCAGCGCCGCCGCGCTGGCCGAGCCGTTCGAATAGATTGCGTGAAACACCTCGATATGGCGCAGGCTGAGCAATTGCGTCACGCGGGCGGGATCGTTCTGGCTCATCGGGTAGGGCGGACCCTAGTTCGTTCTGCGCTCGAATTCCATCTCAAGCGCCGCGCGCCCGTCCATCCCGGTTCCCCAGAAGCCCGTCGCGGGAGGCGTAAGCCTGCCATCCGCCGCGAAGCCCAGGCCCCCCGGTCGATCCTCCCGCATCAGCCATGGCCCGTCGAGATCCGCGAAGTCGGCGCGCTGGGCGACGTGAAACGCCGGCGCCATGGACAGCGACGTACCGACCATGCACCCCACCATCACGCCGAGCCCCATGCCCCGTGCGCGGACCAGCAGATCGAGCGCCTCGGTCAACCCGCCCGTCTTGTCGAGCTTGACATTGACCATCGAATAGCGGTCGCGCAGGCGATCGAGATCGGCGGTTACGTGGCAGGATTCGTCGGCACAGATCGGCACCAGCGCGGTGAAGCCGTGCAGCGCATCGTCCGCGCCGGCCTGCAGCGGCTGCTCCAGCATCGCGATCCGCAACTCGGCCAACACCGGCTGGAGGCGTTCGACCTGCGCCATTGTCCAGCTCTCGTTCGCATCGACGATCAGCGTCGCGTTCGGCACCTCGGCGCGCACCGCACGCAGGCAAGCCTCGGGCTGTTCGCCGTTGACCTTCACCTTGACGAGCGCCGCGTCACCCAGCTTCCGCGCCGCGTCGGCCATGCCGTCGGGCGTATCGATGCTCACCGTCAGCGCCGTAGTGATCGGATGGAGCGGTTCGAGCACGACTTTGCCCAGCCCTGCTTCCAGATCCCACAAGGCGCAATCCAGCGCGCAGCGCGCCGATCCGGCGGGCAACAGCCCGCGCAGTTCATCGCGCGTCGCGCCTTGGGCGATCGCCCCCGTCACCGCCTCGATCTGCGCGGTGACCGACGCGACATCCTCGCCATAACGGGCGGAGGGCACGCCCTCGCCGCGCCCAGTCACGCCGCCCTCACCGATCTCCACGGTTACGAGCGCCGACGCGGTCCTGACGCCGCGCGCGATGCGGAACGGCGCCTTGAGCGGCCAATTTTCTATGCGGGAATGGACGGTGCGAAGCATTCGATCAACCTTTCCGCCACGCGACCCAGCCCGTGCGCCACTGCATCCTGACACGGCAGGCCCAGCCGGTCCTCCACCTCGGCGCACGCACGAAGCGCCGCCTCGGCATCAAGCGCCGATGTGTTGAGCGACACACCGACCGCGATCACATCGGGGTTGGTGAGCCGCGCCGCCTCAAGATTGCGCGCAAGGCAATCTTCGAGCGTCGGCACCGCATGCCCCGGCAGATGCCGCATCCGGGTGCGCCCCACCTCATGGCACAGCATCAGCGCATCGGGCTGCGCACCGTGCAGCAGGCCAAGCGACACCCCGGCATAAGCGGGATGGAACAGCGAGCCCTGCCCCTCGATCAGATCCCAGCCGCCGTCATTGCGATCCGGCGACAATTCCTCGACCGACCCGGCGATGAAATCGGCCACCACGGCGTCGATCGGCATGCCGCCGCCGGCAATCAGGATGCCGGTTTGCCCGGTCGCGCGGAAATCGGCCCGCACATCGCGTGCAAGAAGTTCCTTTTCCAGCGCGAGCGTCGAATACATTTTGCCGACCGAACAATCGGTGCCGACCGCCAGCAAGCGCTTGCCCGCACGCGGAATGCCGGTGCCGGTCTTCAGCCGTTCCGGCGGCACGCGCACGTCGAAAAGCTGAACATTGCGCCGCGCCGCCGCTTCGGCGATCGCGGGATGCGAGGAAAGCCGCTCGTGCAGGCCGGACGCGACGTTCATGCCCGCGTCGATCGCGGCGAGCGCGGCATCGGCGGTTTCCGGCGACATGAAGCCGCCCGCATTGGCCATGCCGATCAGGAAGGTCTTCGCGCCGCGCGCCACCGCCTGATCGAACGTCAGCTCATCCAGCCCGATATCGACCGTGCAGTCAGCACCGCTCATCTGGCCGACGGACGATTCCGGCCGCCAATGCGCGACCCCGCGCGCCGTCTTTACGGCGAGCGGATCGGTCGCGCTGCCGAGATACAGAAGATAGGGGGTTTGAATCTGCACGCCTGGTCTCCGAATGGAAACGCATCTTCCCTCTTTGCGGGCGCCAGGCCCAAGTCAGATACGAGCTATTGCCATGCCCTGAGGTTATGGGATCGTATCTGCCTCATCCACCGGAATAGTAACGGCGCGCTCAGCGCGATCGGCCACGCGCGCTGACCGGCCAGATATCGACGAGCGTGTTGTCGCTCACCACATGATAGAAATCATAGAGGTTGACTGTCGGGTCGCAATGCGGCGCGCCCAGCGTCACCGTATCGCCTAGCGCCGGCAGCGTACCCGCCGGATGAACCAAGGCGCCCTGCTCGTCGCCCATGAAGAAATAGACCGTGCCCGCCGCCGCGCCACCGGCCAGCAACGGCGGCTTGGCGTCGGTCGCCATCGATTTCAGTCCAGCGTCCACCGTCACCAGCCCCGGCGAATTGGCGCTGATGACGCGCGTGTCGATCAGCAGCGCGGTTTCGAACGGGATTTCCCCCTCCACCGGCGTCAGCGCACAGACGCGATATTGGTCGTCCATGTAGATGTACGAGCCGACCTGAAGCTCGGTGAACAGGTTGAGCGTCGCATCGATGCGATGCGTGCCGGTGCCGCCGCCCGAGACGATCGGCGGTTTCCCCCCGGCCGCCTCCAGCGCGGCGAGGACGGAGCGCAGGTAATCTGCGCGATCACGGATCGCCGCCTCGCGCTCCGCGAAGCTCTCGATATGCTGTTGCGAGCCACAATAATATTGCACGCCGCCGTAAACGAGCGCGGGTTCGGCGGCGATCGCGCGATAGAGTTCCACGGCGGTTTCCGGGCTGGCGACGCCGGTGCGGTGGATGCCGGGGTCGATATCGATCAGCAGGGTCAACGGCCGACCTCCACGCGCCGTTACCGCCGCCGCGATGGCACGCGCGACATGCGGGTTGTCCGCCACACACATCAGCCCGGTCGCGCGTTCGTTGAGCGCCACCAGCCGCTCGATCCCAGGCGCAGAGACGACCGGCGAGGTGATCAACAGCCCCGCTATCCCCGCATCCGCCAGCGCCTCCGCCTCGCCAAGCTTGGCGCAACATTGCCCCAGCGCCCCGGCCGCGATCTGGCGCCGCGCGACATCGGCGCTTTTGTGCGTCTTGGCATGGGGGCGCAGCTTCAGGCCGTTCGCGGCAGCGAAATCGGCCATGCGCGCGATGTTGCGATCCAGCGCATCGCGGTCGATCACCAGCACCGGCGTGTTGAGATCGCGCCGCGATCCCTGCCGGCCGACCAGATGGCGGTGGAGTTCCTCGTCGGTCATGCGATTCACCTCGATTGGCCGGGCGCGATGCCGAACAGCTGCGCCAGATCGGCGTTGACGAATTTGGCACCGGGATCAACCTCGGCGCGGACCTTCAGAAAGTCCCCCGTTCGGGGATAGAGCGCCTGGACATCCGCGGTGCGCAATGTGTGGCGCTTGGCCCAATGCGGGCGGCCGTTGGCGCCGCGCAGCACCGGCTCGATCTCGGCGAACAGATCGCGCCACGGCATGCGCGCATATTGGTGGAACGACACCGACGCGCCCGCGCCGCGATTGAACGGGCTCATCCAGATATCGTCGCCCGCCACCAGCCGAAATTCGAACGGAAAGGCGACCGGCAGCCGCTTCCGCCGGATATAGCCGATCGCCTCCAGCAGGGTGGGCATGCCATCCGCGCGGGGCAGTTCATATTCCATTTCCTCGAACCGGATGGTGCGATCGGCCGGGAAGATGCTCCACGCCGGCCCGACCCGGCGCGTCGACTTGCTGCTCAGCCGCATCATCAGCCGTTGCAACGACGGAATCGCGAACGGCATCGAACGCCCGATCTCGCACGCGATGCGGAACGGGCGCTCATCGATATCGGTGCTGCGGTGCAAGTCACCCGGCCCCTCGACCGGGTGGAGCGTCTTGAAGATCACGCGATCGGCATAAGGGAAAACGAAAAACTCGAAATGCCGGGTCGCGCTTCCCAGTTCCGCCCAGCGTTCGGCGACTTCACCGAGCGGGCGGCTCTCGATCCGCTCCTCCAGATAATAAGCCGGGAGCACGTTGACGCGAATGCGCGTCGCCACGCCGAACAGCCCGAGCGACAGCCGCTGCGCCTGATAGAGATCGGGATGCGTCGCCTCGTCACACTGGATAAGCGAGCCGTCGGCCAACATCAGCTCGAAGCCGATCACCTGTGTCGACAGGCTGCCGAGTTCGGCGCCGGTGCCGTGCGTGCCGGTCGCGGTCGCCCCGGCGAGCGATTGCGGGTTGATATCGCCCTGATTGATCAGCGACAGCCCCTCCGCCCACAAGGCTTCGGTGAGCCGGGCGAGGCTCCACCCGGCAGGCGCCCACACGCTGCGGCGATCGGACGCGATCTCGATCGTCGCGCGATAATCGCGCATGTCGAGCAGGGTGCCTTCGGTCGCGCACAATGGCATGAACGAATGGCCCGCGCCGCGCACGCGCACCTTGTTTGCCGAAAGGATCGCGGCGCGCAGTTCCGCCTCGTCGCGCGGGGCGGTGATCGCCTGCGGCCGCGCATTGACGCTTCCCGACCAGTTATTCCACTCCATCCGCCCGCTTCTCCGTTCCGGCGCCTAGCTGAAGCTCGCGAAATAGTGCGCGAACAGCAGGCATACTTCCCTGTTGATGATATCGGCGTCGCGATCGGGCTCCTCGACCACCATCTCGGTCGCCGCGTAGCTCAGTTCGACCGTCATGCGCGTGACGACCTCCAGCCGGCGCGGATCGGTGGCGGGGTACATCTCCCGCATATGTTTCAGAAAATGCGCCGCCACCATGTCGCGCGATCGGAAGCGCAGATCCTGCAACACCGGCACCGCGCGCAGCGCGCGGCCGATCGCGCTGCCACCGGGAAACTCGCGCTGGATCGTCGCCATCCGTTCGTGGATCGCGAGGCTCTTGGCCAGCCGCTCCTCCACGGTGTCGCCGAGCAGGCCGCCTGCATCGACCCACGCCATCACCTCATCATCCTGCGCGCGCATCAGCCGGTCGCCCAGTTCCTTGAGCACCGCATATTTGTTCGGGAAATAGCGATAGAGCGCGGGCGGCGAGAGCCCTGCCGCCTGACAGATCAAATTGGTGGTGAGCTGTTCGAACCCCACCCGCTCCAGCAATTGCCCCGCGGTTTCGAGGATCAGCTCGAACGTATCCTGCCCGCGCGCCTGCCGGGGGCGCAGCTTGGTGGCGAGCGGGGGGCGCTTGGCGCGTGGCTTGCGCGCGCGTGGAAGGGTTTCCGCAATGGTCATGAGGCAGGGGTGAGCACGACAGGACGGCGTGTCAAATGAACCGCGAGAACGATCGCGATCGCCGCCGCCATCAGCCCCGCGCCCAGCATCGCGCAGCCGCGCACATCGGCGTCACTCACCGCCAGCGAAGCGAAAAACGGCCCCGCGCTGCACCCGAGCAGTGCAGCACCCGAGCCGAACACCGCGGCACGACGCGTCGGATCCGCCTCGATCGCCAGCGGGGTGAGCAGCGGCGCTGCAAACATCCACAGGCCACCGAACAATGCGGAAGCGAGCAGGAACACGCCTGATCCAGGCAATTGCGCGAACAGCAGCATCAGCGCCGCCATCGCCGCCTGCGATCCGAGCAACGCCGGCAACCAGCGCATTCGCCCGGCGAGGAAAGTGGCGAGTGTCCCGCCCGTCACCTGCGCCGCGAGCGAAAGCGACAGCGCCAGATCGGCCGTTCCGGCAGGATGCCCGGCCTGCCGCGACAATGGCTCGACATAGATCCACACCGCCAGGATCGCGGCGTTGAAACAGAATACTCCCGCCAGCGCCGCCAGTCCGCGCGGCGTGGGGATACCGCTCGGCTCGTCGGTGGCGACCGGCAATGGCGTGAACATGCGCGGCACCGCGAAGCCGGCGAAGGCGGTCAGGACGCCCATCGCCGCCAGCACCGCGAAACCCCCGTCCGCGCCATAGGGGCGCACCACCCACGGGCCGAGCGTCGCGACGACGACGAATTGCGCCAGCGTCTGCACCGTCAGATAGATCGCCGCCCAGCGCTCCGGGCGCGGCGCGCGGACGATCATCGCGGTCATCAGCCAGATCAGCGCGCCGCTAGGCAACCCATTCAGTCCGCGCACCGCCACCAGCGCCCAGCCGTCGCACCACAAGGTCGCACTGTTGAACAGCGCCATCAGCAAGCCGCATGCAATGGTCAACGGGCGCAACCGCTGCGTGCCGAGCAGTGCGCCGGTCAGGCCGGCGGCGATCCCCATGGTCAGCAGTTCGATCGTTCCCGCCTGCCCGATCTGCGGCGCGCTCAGCCGTCCGGCGTGCTCGAGTGCGCCGAGCAGTAACGGGCCAACCCCGGCGAACATGATTCCCGTAACGCCGGCGAACAATGTGGCCGCGATCTCGATCGTGGCCGGGCGCGGGCCGAGCCACACGCGGCCGTCGGCGCCTTCGCCCGCCGTCGCCGCGCCCGTCATGTCAATAACGTGCCTTCAGATAGAGGCCGTAAGTGCGCGGCGGCCCGACGCTGAACACGTCGAAGCCCAGCGTCGGGATCGGCGTCATGTCGGAGATGTTCACCTCGTTGAAGATGTTCTTGCCCCACACGCCGATCTCCAGCTTGTCCCGCGCGACGCGAAGCCCGAGCCGTGCATCGACGAAAGCGCGCGCCTGATCCCCCAGCCGCGCGGCGTTCGAGGTGTCGAAGAACACCTTGCTGCGGAACGACATGCTGGTGTTGGCGACGAGCGTGCCGAGCGGCGTTTGATGCTGCCAGTCGATCGCGCCCTGAATGCTGATCTTCGGCGCGGAGGGAAGCGTGTTACCCGAATAGTCGTTCCCGGCCGATATGAAGTCGCTGTACGTAGCGTGGAGATAGGCCGCGTTGAGCGAAACCGTCAGCCCGCGGGTCGGCGTCGCCTCCAGCTCCAGTTCGCCGCCGTAGATTTTCGCTGCCGAAGCGTTGGTGAAAAGCTGGCGGGTGATCGCGCCGTCCTCCACCGTCGTATAGACCTGCAAGTTCTTGTAATCATAATAAAAGGCCGAGACATTGGCGCGCAGCGTGCGGCCAAGCAGCTCGGTCTTGGCGCCGACTTCATAGGCGTTGACCGTTTCGTCCTTATACGGGCCGAGATCGGCCGGGTTGCCGGTCTGCCCGCTGAAGAAGCCACCGCTCTTCGCCCCGCGATTATAGCTCGCATAGATATTCGCGGTTGGGGACAGGCGATATTGCAGGCCGACCTTGCCGGTTACGGATTCGAACGTCTTCGCCCCGTCAAAGGTGAAGATCGGCACCAGGCCGTTCGCGGCCTGGCTGACGTAATGGAAATCCTTGTGATCGGCGGAATAGCGCAAGCCGCCGGTCAGCGTCAGTTGCTCGGTCAGATCGTAATCGAGCTGGCCGAACGCGGCATAACTGTCGACCTTCTGCGTCAGCGGCCAGCCGAATAGCCCGATGCCATCCACCAGATCGGTGCCGGTCGGATTGTCCGGCGTCGCTATCATCTCCTGCACCAGCGGCAGCACGTTATAGGCCGAATTGTTGTTGAGATAATCGTGCGCGTAATATGCGCCGACCACGTAGCGCAGCGGGGTGTGGCCGTTCGATTGCAGGCGCAATTCCTGGCTGAACGTGTTCTGTCGCGCGATATAGCTGGCGGTGATCACCGGGATCGGGCTTGCGTCGGTATCTTCCTGATCGTTGCGGTTGGCATGCTGATAACCCGTGACCGACACGATCGACACCGCCCCAAGATCAACCGTCAGCGTGTTCGAAACGGTGAACAGGTTCACCCGGTCCTTGCCCTCGAAGCCGTAATCGCCCTGGTAGAGATTCGTGCTGGTGTTGGCGTAGCCCATGAAGTTGGTGCACTGGCCCGACGTGTAATAGGCCGGCAGGCAAAGCCCGTCCGGCCCCGTCGCCGCCGCCGTCTGCGGCTGAAGCGATCGATTATAGGCCCATATAGACCCCCCCGTCGAACGCCCCGTGCTGATCACCAGATTGTCGGTAACATTGGCGCTCGGCGTGAAATGAAGCGTGCCGCGCACTGCCCAGCGATTAGTGTTGTTTCCAAAATGGTTGGTTAGGCGGTTTAGCGTGTAGCCGTCGTCGCGTTGATATAATCCCGCGAGGCGAATGGATAACTTGTCGACGATTAGCGGTACACTGACGCCGCCCTGCACGTTGACAGAATTGAACCGACCATATTCGGCCGACAGATCCGCCTCCGGCTCGTTGCCGGGCAGGCGGCTGGTGACGTTGATCGCGCCGCCAGTGGTGTTGCGGCCATAGAGCGTGCCCTGCGGCCCGCGCAGCACCTCCACCTGTTGCAGATCGAAGAACGCCAGCCGCTGCGCCAGCGGCGAGCCGACATAGACGCCATCGGCGTAGATACCGACCGCGCTGTTAGTCGCCGGATTGAAATCGTTGACGCCGACGCCGCGGATGAAGATGCGCGGATTGGCGCCATTGTCATCCGATTTGATCTGTAGTCCCGGCGCCTGGTTCGACAGATCGACGAGATCGAGCGTGCGCCGGTTCTGGATCGCCTCGGCCGTGATCGCCGTCACCGCGATCGGCACGTCCTGCAACCGCTCGCTGCGTTTCTGCGCGGTGACGATCACGTCGGGTATTTGCGCCCCGCCACCGGAGGGCGGCTGATCCGCCTGCTGTGCCACGGCGGATTGCGCGACGGCGAGTGCGGCCGCCGAAATGGTGATCCCAAGTGCCCGTTTCATCACGAACGGTCCTCCCCAAAATCTTTGTACGCAAATGATAGCAATAAATACCGTTCTGGCAATTGTTCTTAATAAATTGATATTATTATATATAATTTTGACGCGATGCGCCATTCGACGCAAATCGATAGCAAATATTACCGATGAAACTCGTGCCTGGGATCGAGTCGCCGCCCCTCCCCGGAAGGTGCGCGGACCAGCGCGCAGCCGATCAGAACGAACCATCTTGCGACATGGATCGAAAAATGCATTACTTTGCTTCCTAATTAAAAAAGAAAAGCTCGGTTCGGGCGCGTGTCGTTGTCGCCGCCGAGACAACAGAGAGGAGCCTGGTCATCATGACTCACCGCAACGCGCGCCGACAAATCGCCCTTTCCGGCCTGATCCTGCCGGCCATGCTGCTCCCGGCGATCGCCGCCGCGCAGGTCGCCACGTCAAGCGAAGCCTCCGCGCCCGATGCGGGGACGCAGACGGCCGCAACCGGCGATATCATCGTCACCGCCCAGCGCCGGGAACAGAAGCTTCAGGACGTGCCCGTCGCGGTCACCGCATTCGGCGCCGATCAGCTCAAGGGCAACAACGTCGAATCGATGCAGGACATCGCGACGCGCACTCCGGGGCTGAGTGTCAGCCAGGTCGATCCGATCAACCAGAATTTCGCGATGCGCGGCATCGGCACCGCCGCCGGGATCAGCCAGAATGCGGGCGGCGATCCATCGGTCGTCGTGTTCGTCGATGGCGTTTATGCCGGACGCGGCGGCACCCCGGATATCGACTCGCTCGATCTCGAACGGGTCGAAGTGCTGCGTGGGCCGCAAGGCACGTTGTTCGGCAAGAACGCGATCGGCGGCCTCGTCCAGTTCATCAGCCGCAAGCCTTCGGCCGACCCCTCGTTTCACATCGAGGGAAGCTACGGCAATTACAATCGCTATAGCATCGTCACCTACGGCAACACGCCGATCACCGACAAAATCTTCCTGTCGGTGGGCTTTTCACACAAGCAACGCGACGGTTTCGAATATAACGAAACCACCGGAAACCGCGTAAATAACGAAAATCTGACGACCGGGCGCGCCGCGCTTCGCTTCGTCCCGACCGACAATCTGGACATCATCCTGCGCGGCGATTTTTCGGATCAGAACCAGCTCGGCAATCCGCGCCACAATATTTGCGATCCGACATTCGCCGGCGGGATTCACTGCGTCGGGATCAATCCCGATCCGCGCGTGGTGAACGCCTATACCGACGGCTATATCAAGCGCTTCACCCAGACCTATAGCGCAGAGATAAACTGGACCGTGCCGATCGGGACGATCACGTCACTGACCGCGGTGCGCAAGGTCGATTTCAAATTCCTCACGCCGTTTTTCAGCAACCCGGTCAATCCGCCAAATCAGATCGAGTCCACCGATTTCGGCCATGAATGGGATACGCAATTCAGCCAGGAACTGCGGCTCGCCTTTACCGGCTTCGACGATCGCCTGCACGGCCAGACCGGCATTTATTACCTGCACGAGAACAACAATCGCATCGAGGGGCAGATTCAGGATTTCGCGACCCCGGCGATCACCGGAACCGCAATCTATCCGCAATATGTGAAGGCGCGCAGCTTCGCCGTCTTCGGCCAGCTCGATTACGAGATCGCGCCCAATTTCACCGCGACCGCCGGCGCCCGGATGACCTGGGAGCACAAGGAGGGCGAATTCGCCGGCTTCAAGGTTAGCGGCCCCGGCCTGCCACCACCGCTCGGCTCACTTGCCGGCTATGATGTAGAGGGCGCCAAGAGCTGGAGCGCCTTCACGCCACGCTTCGCGTTGAACTGGAAGGTTGCGCCCGACATCATGTTCTACGGATCGGTGGCGCGCGGCTATAAGAGCGGCGGCTTTCAGGGCCTGTCCGGCACCGCCGCCGGCGCCGCCACTCCTTACGATCCGGAACTGGCATGGGGTTATGAGGCGGGCGCGAAAACGCAGTGGTTCGATCGACGCCTGACGTTCAACCTCGCTCTGTTCAGAACAGATTACAAAAATCTGCAAGTTTCGCAACTTGTTCCGCTGTGCTGCGTCGTGGTCAGCAATGCCGCAAAGGCGAAAATCCAAGGTGTGGAAGTGGAAGCGATCGCCCGCCCCTTCCCCGGCTTCGAGATCGACGGCAGCTATTCATATCTCGATGCCAAGTTCATTTCGTATAATATTCCAGGACAGAATTACACCGGGAACGAACTTCCGCGTTCGCCGAAAAACAAATTCAATATTGGCGCGCAATATGATCTGATGGCTAATGATTGGCGTATCCGCGCGCGCGCCGATTATTCGTGGGTCGGCAACGCATATTTCGACGCGTCCAATATCCCGCAGCAACTCTGGCCGAGCCATGAAAATCTCGATGCGCGCATTTCGCTGCGGGCGCCGGGCAAAGCATGGGAGCTTTCGGTGTGGGGCAAGAATCTGACCGACGCGCTTGTGCCGAATTACGTCACTTATTTCGGGCCTTACCGGCAGATACTGGTTCCTTACGCGCCGCCACGCACTTACGGCGTGAGCTTGTCGTTCGACATGTAGCGCAAGCCTGCCTCCGCGCGGCGACGGCATAGCCAGGTCGCGCGGGGGTGTGCGTCATGCCTATGGCACGGGGAAATGCGGCATCCCGGCGAGAAACACATCGCGCGGCAGATCGCCTTGCCGCCAGGGCGACTGCTGGCCATCGGTTTCGCGATTGACGCTGGTGACGATGCGGCGAAAGGCGGCGTTGAGAGACTGGCGCCGCGCCAGCTCGACCGCCACCGCGCAGGCGAAGAAGCTGCCCCGCCCCGGCTCGCCATCGAATGCGACATTGCCCGGCTCGGTGGAGAACAGCGCCACGGTGGACATGCCGCGGAGCTCGCCCAATTGCGCGAGCCCCGCAGCGCCATCGCGCAGCGCGCTCATCGCGATGGTGGCCAGCGCACGGCTGCCGCCGGTCTTCATCTCCTCGACTTGCAACACGCTCTGTCCACTGTCCGCCGATTGGAACGGGTTGTTGCGACAGGCATCGATGATGATGATGCTCGCGCCGGCACGATCCGCGATCTGTTGAACGATCGCGTCGATCGCCAGCAGGCTGACGCCGTCGGCCGCGAGGAAATAGTTGCGCCCGCCGACCTGAAGCCCGTGGCCGGCATAATAGACCAGCGCGACATCCTCCTTGCGCAGCCGGCTGAGGAAGGCCGCGAGCCCCTCCTGCCACGCCTCGGCGTTCGCCTCCTCCAGCGATTGGATATCGGCGACCCCGGCGCGCGACAGCGCCGCCGCGATCAGGCGCCCGTCGACGATCGCATTGGCAAGATGCAGGTTCTTCTCCGCCCCCACATAATCCGCCGCGATCACCAGCGCGCGTGTCGCCGCCGTCGCGGGCTCCGCACAAAGCAGCCACATCGGAAGCAGCCACAGCATGAGACGAAACACGGCACGGGCGGACATGCTGGGAACACCCCCTCGCTTACAGGATATAGGACAGGCCAATATTGACGCCGTGGCTGACGCGCGGATCATCGAAATTGCGCGGGCCGCTCACCGGAAAGTAAAAGACGCCGCGATAGCGCAGATCCAGCGCCACCCGCTCGCTGAACCGCCGCAGGTAACCGACCGAAATGTCCGGGCCGACCGTGGTTTCCGATGGCCGGCGCGTTTCGTCGCGCACCGCATCGTCGCCGCGGGCGAATGTGGTGGCGAGCGTCAGCCGCTGTTCCGCCAGATGGCTGAGGTGCAGCAGGCCGTTCACATAAACCAGATTGCGCTGATCGACCGGGATGAACGCCGCCGCGCCGATGCGCGCGCCAAAGGTGTTCGACGTGCCTTCGCTCGTCGCGCTGAAGCGATCGACCGATAGCCCGAGATCGATCGGGCCGCCCAGCAGCGCGTTCACCAGATTGGTGCCATTCTGCGTCGCGGCGAACTCCCCGGATACGCTGAGCGCCGAGCGGACGCGCTCCAGCCGCACACCGCCGACGAACGAGAAGGTCTCGTTCAGCCGATGCTGGAGGGTCGCCTCCAGATCGAGCCGGCTGGAACGGACGCGCCCGCGCGATGAGGTGACGAGCAGATCTTCCGCCGTCGTCCCCAGCACCGACAGCCGCTGGGTGCTGCGCGAAATGGCACTGACGCTGGAAGCGGTGCTGCCATGAAGCGCGGTCAGGGTCAGCTGCGTGAGCTGATTGCCGGTCGGCGAAAAGGTGATCGAGGCGCCGTAAAGGGGGAAGAATATCTGATTGCCGCCCGACACGATCTGATTGTCGGCGACGTCGAACGAGGCAGCGGCACCGAACAATTCACGCAATTGCGCATTGGTTGCCGCGATACGCGCGACGGTGCCCTGTTCGAATGCGACTTGCGCCGTGGTCTGCTGTTGCGAGCTATTGTCGAAATAGCCTGAAAAACGCGGCGTTATCGTAATTTGCGCCGCCGCGGCGGTGGACAGAAACGCCAGCGCCACGCCGCTTAACGCGCGCGCCAGCCTGCGCGCACCGCGCCCGGTCAGCCTGTCAGAAATGGTTCGCCCCCTTCGCCAAGCCCGAAATAGGCTCCAGCGGATTGCATCACGGCGACTGGTTAAAATTTCGCTGCCACCGGCAATTCGGCCGCCGCGGCGCGACGCCCGATCTACGCCTGCGAACCCCCTTGCGCCGCGAACCATGGCGCAAGGCGACGCAGCGCCTCTTCGATCCGATCAGTCGATACCGCGAAACTGAAACGCATGAAGCGATGACCGTCGATAGGATCGAAATCGACCCCGGGCGCGGTCGCGACCCCGGTATCGAGCAACATCCGCATGCAGAAATCCATGCTGTCGTCAGTCAAATGACCAATATCGGCGTAAATATAGAAAGCCCCATCGGGGGGCGCGATCCGGCGCAGACCAAGCGCGGGGAGCGCCTCCAGCAACAATCCGCGATTGCGTGCATAGGTGCGGATATTGCCTTCCAGCTCGTCGCGCTCCTCGAACGCCACCAGCCCGGCATGTTGCGCGAGCGACGGCGGCGTCAGGAACAGATTGCCCATCCGCGCGCGCGCCGCATCGATCAGTTCGGGCGGCGCCACCAGCCAGCCGAGCCGCCATCCCGCCATGCTGAAATATTTGGAAAAGCTGTTGATGATCAGTGCGCCCGCATCGTCGCACAACACCGATCGCGCCGGGCCGACATAGCTCAGCCCATGATAGATCTCGTCCGAGATGATACGGATCCCGCGCCGACGGCATATATCGACGATCGCGGCCATCTCATCGGGCGCGATGATCGTGCCGGTCGGGTTTGCCGGGCTGGCGAGGATCAGCCCGTGCGGCGCGGGATCGAGTCGCTCGATCGCTGCGGCGGTGATCTGGAACCGCTCCGCCTCACCGCAACCGATCTCGACCGGATCGAGGTGCAAGGCCTTCACCGTGTTGCGATAGGCGACATAACCCGGCCGCGCGAACGCCACCCGCTCCCCCGGCGCGAACAGGCACGATAATGCGAGCACCAGCGCCGGCGATGCGCCGCACGTCAGGATCACCTGTTCGGGATCGACCGTGACGCCATGAACTTCGGCATAGTGACGCGCGATCCGCGCCTTGAGCGCGCCGCTTTCCCAATAGCCCATGCCATCGGTGTCGAGCACGCGATGCGCCGCCGCGATCGCCGCCGCTGGCGCGCCGGTGGAGGGCTGACCGAATTCCATATGGATCACCGAGCGCCCCTCTGCGGAGAGGCGGTGGGCGGTACGGCTGATGGCGATGGCGTGAAACGGATCGATGCTTGCGGACATGACGCGGGCTTAACCGCGTTGGCGGCGGAAGCAAATCGCGCTCACGGGAATGAGTTTGCCGGCGCTAAACGATACCCACGCCTATTCGCTGCCCGACGCCGCCCGTCCGCCAGTCGCGAACTGCGTCCGGAGTGCCTCCAGTTCCCATTGTCGCAGAGGCTCTAGCGCACCGGCCGCCTTGCCCGCGCGAAGGCGCTCGCGGTCCTTTTCGGAAGGTTCGATGCGGCGCACCCGGACCGCCGCCTGCCCCTGTGCCTTGATGCCAAGCCGATCGGCCGCCCCCCGCGACAGATCGATAATCCGCCCTTTCTGCAGAAACGGGCCACGATCATTGATCCGCACGATGATCCGCCGTCCCGTGTCGAGCGCCGTCACCTCGACATAGGTCGGCAAAGGAAGCGTAGTGTGGGCAGCGGTAATCCATTTCGGCCGAAAACGTTCACCATTGGCGGTACGGTTGCCGGATTCGCTGCCATACCAACTCGCATATCCGAGCAGGTCATAAGCCGGTGCGGCCGCCGGGACGTAAGTCGTTCCGCGTACCGCATAAGGCGGCCCGATCCGTACCGGGGTGTCACGCACGGGCCGGTAATTGCCGCCCGCGCATCCCGATAGGAGCAGGATTGCAGCGGCGATAACGGCCGTTTGGATATTCGCGTGTCTTGGCATGCATCGAGCCGTAACCGCTTGGAACGAAAGATTGAAGTCGCCGCACGTCGCTCAAGCCGCCGAACGCATCCGTCCACCACGTCACGACGCTTCCCCGCTTTTGGCCATGCCGCTCCGATCCGATGCGGGCGTTGCCAACCACCGATCTTACGGTGTTCGAGTTCAATCCTGGCCGCTATGGGCTGACATTGAACGAACTCGCCACCCGGTGTCACTGCGGCAAATGTCGAAGCGACCACGGCCGCGCAATGCCGGACGGAGCCAAACAGAATGACTGAAGCCGTTCTCTCTCCCGAGACCGCGCCCGCCCGATCCGACGCCCTGTCCACTGCGGCGCGCCTGCGCGCGATCGTCGCGGGATCGATGGGCAATTTGATCGAATGGTATGACTTCTACGTCTATGCCTTCACCGCGCTCTATTTCTCCGCCGAGTTCTTTCCCAGCGGCGATCGCACCGCGCAATTGCTCGGCACATCGGGCATCTTCGCGGTCGGCTTCCTGCTCCGCCCGCTTGGTGGCTGGTATTTTGGCCGTTTCGCCGATCGACACGGTCGCCGCAGTGCGATGATCGTGTCGATCATCATGATGGGCGCCGGATCGGCGCTGATCGCGATTCTGCCCAATTATGCCGCGATCGGCGCTGCGGCGCCCGCGCTTCTGCTTGTCGGGCGCATGATCCAGGGCTTTTCGACCGGCGGCCAATATGGCACCGCCGCGACCTATCTCAGCGAGATATCCTTCAGCGGTCGCCGGGGATTTTTCGCGTCGTTCCAATATGTCACGCTGATCGGCGGGCAATTGCTCGCGCTTCTCGTGATCCTGCTTCTCCAGCAGGTGCTGAGCGCGGAGGCCATGCGCGGCTGGGGCTGGCGCGTGCCGTTCGCCCTGGGCGCGGTCGCCGCGCTCGCGATATTGCTGTTCCGCAACGCGCTGCATGAGACCGCGAACCGTTCCGGCGGCCACCCGGACGCGGGCACGCTGCGTGGATTGCTCCCGCACTGGCGCCCGTTCGTCACGGTGCTCGGGCTGACGGCGGGCGGATCGCTGATGTTCTACGTCTTCTCGACGTACATGCAGAAATACCTCGTCAACACCGCGCATATGGATCCCAAGACGGTCAATTGGGTGATGACCTCGGTCTTGATCCCGTTCGCCCTGCTGCAACCTGTATTCGGCGCGCTGTCCGATCGGATCGGGCGACGCACCAACATGCTGTTGTTCGGCGCATTGTCGACATTGCTGACCATGCCGATCCTCAGCCTGCTGGCGGGCGTCACCAGCGCGTTCGCCGCGTTCGGGCTGATCCTCGCCGGGCTGACGATCAACAGCATCTACACGTCGATCAGCGGCCTGTTCAAAGCGGAGCTGTTCCCGATTCACATCCGCGCGCTGGGCGTCAGCCTCGCATATGGGATCGGCAACGCGTTGTTTGGCGGCACGGCGGAATATGTCGCGCTGAGCTTCAAGCAGGCGGGCAACGAAAGCGGTTTCTATTGGTATGTCACCGCGATCTGCGCCGTCGCGTTCGTCACCGCGATCCTGATGCGCGATACCAGCAAGGGCGATCCGCTGAGCGACGCGGTCGCCTGAGCCCACCCGCCGCTTTCCTTCCACGGCTCCGGCGCCATACCGATCGCCGGGCATAAGATGGGGCCGGGGCCACGGCCTCAGAGGATAGGGAATATTTCCAATAGAATATGGCGGAGCGGGAGGGATTCGAACCCTCGATACGGTTTTGCCGTATACTCACTTTCCAGGCGAGCGCCTTCGACCACTCGGCCACCGCTCCGCATGCCTTGGAGGGCGACGCACTAGGGTGCCGCGGCGGGATACGCAAGCGTTGGTGTTCACGATTGCATGATGCGCGCAGCGGCGGCAGCATCGGCGCATGATTATCGACATGCTCGCACTGCTCAGCCTGCCCTTTACGCAAGCCGCCGCCGCAACGACCGGCGCGACATCGCATGAGCCAGCGGCCGCGCCGTCCGAAATTGTCGCGCGCGCGCCGGCGGCGGACTGGCGCGCGATCCCGGCGGACGAACTGGCGGTCCTCGAACTGGCTCCCGATGCCGCCGGCCATCCTCGCCGCATTGTCATCCAGTTGCTCCCCGCCCCCTTCTCGCAAGCGTGGATCGACAACATCCGGCGGCTCGCCCGCGCGCACTGGTGGGACGGAACCAGCGTCAACCGGGTGCAGGACAATTACGTCGCGCAATGGGGCGATGCGACCGAGAAGAAGCCGCTGCCTCCCGGCCTGTCGCCGATCCCGCAGAGCGATTACGTCGCCGATCTCGGCCGCACCTATCTCGACGGCGCGATCGTGCGCCAGGCGGGATCGCGCGACTTCGTGGGCCGCGTGGCGAGCAGCGGACGAGATGCCTATGCGCCGCTGACCTTCAACTGGCGGGGTTGGCCGATCGCGGGCGCGCGACAGGGCGCGGATGGCGTCGCCGCCGAAACCGTCGCCTGGCCGGTACATTGCTATGGCATGGTCGGCGTTGGGCGGAACATGCCGCCGGATACCGGCAATGGCGCGGAGCTCTATGCGGTGATCGGCCACGCACCGCGCCATCTCGATCGCAATATCGCGCTGGTCGGACGGGTGATAGAGGGCATCGAGCATCTCTCCGCCTTGCCGCGCGGGACGGAGGCGCTCGGCATGTATGCGACCGCCGCGGAGCGCGTGCCGATCATATCGCTGCGCCTCGCGAGCGAACTGCCCGGCGCGGAGCAGCCCCGTTTCGAATATCTCGCGACCGACAGCGCCAGCTTCGTTCGGTACGCGGACGCCCGCGCCAATCGTCGTGACGAGTTCTTCATCCAACCGGCGGGCGGCGCCGACATCTGCAACGTGCCGACGCCGATCAGACGCGTGAAATAGCGCCGGATGCCGATCGCCACTCCGTCAGGTTAAGCCGTGCCGGTTCGGACGCGCTCAACGGCCAGAATATCGAAAGGCCCCGCGAACCGCGCACCCCGACCGGATATCGGGACAGAGCTTAACGTCGCTCGTAACGGCGCGATCGCACCTCGCGCGGGTTATTTCCCGACCCAATCAGCGACCGCCGCCGCCACCTGGTTCGCGCCCTGATTGAGCGCACGCCCAGCCGATGCGGCGTCGATCGCCGCGATCGGCACGCGCGCCTCGAAGCGCTGCTTTTCCACCTTGCCGCCGTCGCCACGCACCAGCGCGGCATCGAAGGTGACGATCGCGCTGGACGAGGCCGCATCGATGCCGAAACTGCGCAACTCACCGCTCAGCCGCGCCCCCGGATCGCCGAACGACTGCGCCGCGCCGAGCACGACGCGGCCAGTGCGCGCCGCGACCGTATCGGAGAGCAGGCGCGCGAACAGCCGCTGCGGCGCCTCCACCCATTGCGCGTCCTTCACATAAGCGATCGAGGTCGGCGTGGACTGTACCGGCACGCGCGCGGTGGCGAGCGCCTGCGGCACCACCGGCACCTGAATGGTGATCGTCTTGGCGCTGGCGGCATCCTGTTCCTGCCCCGCCTTCATCTGCTCCGTCGCGGTGAGATCGAGCAACGAGGGCGGCGGCTTCGAGCCGAAGCTGACGCAGGCGGCAAGCGGCAGCACCGCCAGAAAAATCGCAAATCGCTTCATCGTCCGCCTCATTTGCCGGGCTTATAATCGGGGAGTTTCTGCTGGCCGAGCAACGAGCCCGCGCCATTGCGATCAACCTTCTCCGCGACCGAGGAAAGCGCCTGCGCCATATTGCGCAGATCGTGGACCAACTGTCCCACCTCTGGCACGGTCTGCTTGGAGAAGGCCTGCAGCCCCGGCCGCGCATCGCCGATCGCGGCGTTCAGCGTGTCCGCGCTCTGCTTCGCGGAGCGGATCGCGTCGTTGAGATTGGCCATCGCCGGCTTCACGTCATCGGCGAGCACGCCGTTGGTGGTTTGCGCGAGATTGCCGATCTTCTCCGCCGCGTCACCCGCCTGCTGCACCGCGATGCGCGTCTGCGCCAGCGTGGCGGCGATTTCCGGCCCCCGATCGGCGAGCGCACGGCTCAGCCGGTTGGTATTATCCAGAATGCCGGCGATCGAGGCCTGATTCTTGTCGGTGACGAGCCCGGTCAGCTTTTCGGTCAGCGTCGAGAGCCGTTCGAGCAATTGCGGTGCGGAATTGAGGATCGCGCCCAGCCCGCCGGTACGCGTCGGGATCACCGGCACGCCATAGGGGCATTGATTGGCGCCGTCGTTCGTCGGGCAGGTGATCGGAGGAGCGCCCTTCACCGCGCCATCGAGGCTGACCGTGCTGGTGCCAGTGAAGCTGCCCTGAATCGTCGCGGTGGTGCCTTGCAGCACGGGCGTATCGTCGTTCACGCTGATGCGGACGCGGACGAACTGGGGATCGTTCTTCGACAATTGAATCGATTTCACCTGCCCGGACGGCACGCCGGAATAGGTGACCGACGAGCCCTTCGCGAGCCCGTCCACCGATTGCTTGAAGAAGATGTCATATTCCTTCTCGGTCGCGCCGCCCAGACGCGCGATCCACACGGTGAACAACGCCAGCACCGCAAGCAGGATCAGCACGACCGATCCGACAAGGACATGGTTCGATCGGGTTTCCATCAGTCAGTCCCTGCCTTTTCGCGCGGCGCATGCGCTTCCTGCGTCGCCACCGCTGCGCGGCCACGCGGGCCGTTGAAATATTCCTGGATCCACGGATGATCCAGCGCCAACAGTTCCGGAATCGTGCCCACCGCGATCACCTTCTTGTCCGCCAGCACGGCGACACGATCGCAAATGGCGTAAAGCGTATCGAGATCGTGGGTGATCAGGAACACCGTGAGCCCCATGGTTTCCTGAAGCGAATGGGTAAGCTCGTCGAACGCCGCCGCGCCGATCGGATCGAGCCCGGCGGTCGGCTCGTCGAGGAACAGCAGTTCCGGGTCCATCGCCAGCGCGCGGGCCAGCCCGGCGCGTTTCCTCATGCCGCCGGAAAGCTCGGACGGGAATTTGGGGCCCGCGTCCGCCGGCAGCCCGGTCATCACCACCTTGTACGAGGCGATTTCATCGAGCAGCGCGAGATCGAGCTCGGGATAGAATTCGCGCAGCGGCACCTGCACATTCTCCGCCACCGTCAGCGTGGAGAATAATGCGCCACCTTGAAACAGCACGCCCCAGCGCTTGCGGATTTCCACCGCCTCTGTTTCGTCGCGGCCGATGGTCGGCTCGCCGAACACGGTGATCTCACCCTCGTCCGCCGGCTGAAGGCCGATGATCGCGCGCATCAGCACCGATTTGCCGGTGCCCGATCCGCCGACCACGCCAAGAATCTCACCGCGCCGAACGTCGAGGCTCAGATCCTCGTGAACGGTTTGCTCGCCGAAGCTCGTGCTCAGGCCGCGCACGCGGATGATGCAATCGTCCTCCGCCATCAGTTCCACCCCATGGAGGTGAAGAACACCGCGAAGAACGCGTCGAGCACGATCACCAGGAAGATCGCCTGCACCACCGCCGCCGTGGTGCGGTTGCCGACCTGTTCGGCGTCGCCTTCCACCTGCATCCCCTGAAAGCAGCCCGCCATGGCGATGATCGCGCCGAATACCGGCGCCTTGACCAGCCCGACGAACAGATCGGTGATCGGCACCACCTCACGCAGCCGCGCGATATAGGTGACAGGGGGGATGCCGAGGTTGATCCAGCACAGCAGGCCGCCCCCGATCATCGCCACCACCGACGCATAGAATCCGAGCAGCGGCATCAGCACGATCGCCGAAATCGTGCGCGGCAGCACCAGCGCCTCCATCGGGGAGACGCCGATCGTGCGCATCGCATCGATCTCCTCGGTCAGCTTCATCGTGCCGATCTGCGCGGCGAAGGCCGATCCCGATCGCCCGGCGACCATGATCGCGGTCATCAGCACGCCAAGCTCGCGCAACGTGATACGGCCGATCAGATTGACCGTCAGGACTTCGGCGCCGAACTGGCGGAGCTGCACCGCGCCCTGTTGCGCGATGACGATGCCGATCAGGAAGCTCATCAGCCCGATGATGCCGAGCGCGGAAACGCCGACCACCTCGAACATCTGCACCGTCGCATTGAAACGGAAACGGCGCGGATGGCGGATGACATTGCCGAGCGCGATCACCGTCGCGCCCAGGAAGCCGAGCAGCCCGATCAGCGTCTTGCCGGCCGTGGCGGTGGCGGCGCCGATCTCGCCCAGCACGCGGGTAAAGGGGCTGAGATAATCGGGTCGCATCGCGACCGGCTGATCCGCGCTTCCTACGTGCTCCAGCAGCCGCGCGTGTTCGGGGTCCAGCCCCTCGATCGCGGCATCGTGATCGCGCGCGAAACGGTGGACGATCCACGCGCCGATCGTGTCGATCCGCTCCACCTGCGACAGATCGACGCGGCGCACGCCGTCACCCAGCCCGCGCAACCGTTGCGGCAGATCGCCCAGCTTCGACAGCGAAAGATCGCCGGTGAAGCGCAGGATATCGCCATCCTCGCTGAAATCCGCCGCCGCGCCCATCACGGATACCCTTGCGGGAAAGCAGACGCTTCGGCAAGCCGGGGTGACGCCGGCGAAATGGGTAACCCGCTGATCATAAGGCGACGTCCACCGTGTGGATCACCAGCCCGACGAGGCCGCCGACCAATGTGCCGTTGATGCGGATGAATTGCAGATCCTTGCCCACCGCGTTTTCCAGCCGGCGCGTGATCGTCACCGCATCCCATCCACGCACCGTTTCCGACACCAGCCGCACGATCGAATCGCCATAATCCGCAGCTGTGCCGACCGCCGCGCGCCGGGCGAAGCGATTGAGCGTGCGTTGCAGCCCGACATCCTGTTGCAAGGTCTCGCCAAGCTGGCTCAGCGCCTCACGCAGCTTGCCGGCGAGCAGCGCATCGGGATCGCGCGCGATGCGCAACATCGCAGCGCGCGCCTGTTCCCACAGGCCGTTGATCCAGCCCTGCATCGCCGGATTTTCGAGCAGTTCGAGCTTCACCTGCTCGACGCGCGCGATCATCGCGGGATCGTGCTGGAGATCGCGGGCGAGCGTCACCAGCCCCTCCTCCGCCTTGCCGCGCAAGGGGTGATCGCGATCCTCGGCCATGTCGCTCAACATCTTGTGCAGGCCATCGATGATCTTGTTGGCCAGCGTCTCGTCCAGCCCCGTCCAGCGCATGATCGAGCCGGCGCGCTCATGCACCATCGCGCGGACGATCGGCTCGTTGGCTTCCAGCACCCGCCCGGCCCAGCGCACGATCCCGTCGAGCACCGGCATGTGGCGATCCTCGCTGATCGCGGCAGCCAGTGTGCGACCGAGCATCGGCGAGACCTCTATCGCGCGCACCTGCTGCACCATCGCGCCACGCACCATGCCGCCCAGCCGCTCCTGATCGAGCGCCTGAAGCACCTCCACCGCCAGCCGCGACAGCCCGCGCGTCAGCCGCGAGCTGCCTGCCTTGGGATCGGTGAGCCAGCGACCGGCGACATTGGCGAGATCCATCCGCTGCATCCGCCGCGCCACCACGCCGGGGATCAGGAAGTTATCGCGCAGGAACAACGCGAGCTGATCGCCGATGCGATCCTTGTTGCGCGGCACGATCGCGGTGTGCGGGATCGGCAGGCCGAGCGGATGGCGGAACAATGCCGTCACCGCGAACCAGTCCGCCAGCCCACCGACCATCGCCGCCTCCGCGAAAGCGCGAAGAAAGCCCCATGCCGGATGCGCCGGCTCCATCGTCCGCGCCAGCGCGAATGTCGCCGCCATCACGATCAGCATGCCGGTGGCGATCACGCGCATCCGCATCAGCCCGGCGGGTATTCTTTCGTGGGGCGGGCGCCGGCGGACGATCAGGTTCATTGCCGAAACAATCCCCAAGTCCCGGCTTTGTTCAAGTCCGCGCGGCGGAAAGGCATTTTCGGAAACCGGGACCGGCGCCTATTTCGCGCCGGTCGCTGCCGCCGGTCAGCGTTGTGCGCCACCGCCGCGCACGGCGTCATTCCGCCGGTTGCGAACCATCGTCCCCATAGCCTATCCGCCCATGCGGCACCGGCAGCGGACCGCCACCGGGCACATGATCGATCAACGTATGGCCGTCGTCACCGGGCCGATAGGTCAGCAGACGATGGCCCAGCCACGGGCCGATCCGCCGCTCGATGCCGATCGCGAGGCTGAACGAAGCTGGCACGATCAGCAGCGTCAGCAGCGTGGAAAGCGTCAGGCCGCCGATCACCACCACACCCATCGGCGCGCGCCACGATGCGTCGCCCGCAAGCGACAGCGCGGTCGGCACCATGCCCGCGACCATCGCCACCGTGGTCATCACGATCGGCTGGGCACGCTTGTGGCCGGCATCCATGATCGCCTGATGGATCGGCACGCCTTTGGTGATTTCCTCCAGCGCGAAATCGATCAGCAGGATCGAGTTCTTGGCCACGATGCCGAGCAGCATCAGCAGCCCGATGAACACCGGCAGCGATAACGGATTGCCCGTGACGAGCAGCGCCAGCAGCCCGCCAAGCGGCGCCAGCATCAGCGACCCCATGTTGACCAGCGGCGGCAGCAGCCGGCGATAGAGCAACACCAGCACGGAGAAGATCAGGAACACGCCGGCGATGACCGCGAGCACGAAATTGACCAGCATCTCACTCTGCCATTTCGCCTGGCCAACGCTCATCCGCTGGATGCCGAGCGGGAGATTTTTCATCTCCGGCAATACGTTGACCCGCTTCATCGCGTCGCTCAGCACGAGGCCAGGCGCAAGATCCGCGCCGATCGTGAGCTGGCGCTGCTGGTTCAGGCGATTGATCTTGGTCGGGCCGGAGCCGAAGCCGATATCCGCCACCAGCGACAGCGGCACCGATCCGCCGCTCTGCGTCTGCACCGGCAGGTTCTGGATCGTCGACAATTCGGTTCGCGCCGATTGCGCGAGCACGACGCGGATCGGAACCTGACGATCCGAGAGCGAGAATTTCGCGCTGTTCTGATCGATATCGCCCAGCGTCGCGATGCGGATCGCATTGGACAACGCGCTGGTCGTCACGCCGAGGTTCGCCGCGAGATCGAGCCGGGGACGGATGACGACTTCGGGGCGATTGAGATCGCCCGCGATGCGCGGCGCAACCAGCCCCGGAACATGCGTCATCGCCGCGACAAGCTGGTTCGCCGTCTTGCGCAACAATACCGGATCGTCACCGCCGAGCGTGATCGACACGTCGCGATTATTGTCGCCCCAGCCGAATTGCGACGCGAAATTG
Source organism: Candidatus Sphingomonas colombiensis (assembly GCA_029202845.1). NCBI lineage: Bacteria > Pseudomonadati > Pseudomonadota > Alphaproteobacteria > Sphingomonadales > Sphingomonadaceae > Sphingomonas > Candidatus Sphingomonas colombiensis. The sequence goes on from CP119315.1 coordinate 968,291, forward strand.
ACCCGTGCATCCGGGATTTTCGCCAGCTCTGGCGCAAGGCTGCGCTCGAACTGGGTCGAGGTCATCGACTTCTTTTCCTTGAACACCGCACTTATCCGCGCGGAGCCCACCTGCGTGCGGCTATAGACGCTGCGCACATCGGGCTGCTTGCGCAGCAGCGCGACGACCTTGTCGACGGTTTGCCGCGTCTGCGCCAGGGTCGTGCCGGGCGGCATGGTGACGGTGACGGCAGAGCGCTCGGAATCGTTTGCCGGCTGGAATTGCATCGGCAACATTCCGAAGCACAGGATCGTCAGCACGAACGCGACGGCGCCAATGCCCATCACCCATATGCGATGGTCTCGGAAATAGCCCGTTACGCGCCGCAGGCCGCCCTGTGCGCGGATCGCGGGCGCACGCCCCACATCCAGCGTCCAGCGCAACACGCTCATGTAGATATCCATGAGCCGGCCCTCGCCGTGCTCGGCGTGACCGAAGGATTTCAGGAAATAGGCGGCGATCATCGGCGTGATGAGCCGCGCCACCGCAAGGCTCATCAACACCGCGACCACCACGGTGAGGCCGAAATTCTTGAAGAACTGCCCGGAGACACCCGGCATCAGGCCGACTGGCAGGAACACCGCGACGATCGCCATCGTCGTCGCCAGCACGGCGAGGCCGATCTCGTCAGCGGCGTCGATCGACGCCTGATACGCCGTCTTCCCCATGCGCATATGGCGCACAATATTCTCGATTTCGACGATCGCGTCGTCGACCAGCACGCCCGCGACGAGGCTCAGCGCAAGCAGCGTCATGCTGTTGAGCGTGAAGCCCATCATGTCCATGAACCAGAATGCGGGGATCGCCGAAAGCGGGATCGCCAGCGCCGAAATCACGGTGGCGCGCGCATCGCGCAGGAACAGGAAGACGATGAAGACCGCGAGCACCGCGCCCTCGATCATCGCATGGATCGCGCTCTTATATTGTTCCAGCGCATATTTTGAGCCGTCGTAGCGCAGCTCGAAATGGACGTTGGGATTGCGCTTTTCCAACGCCTCCAGCTTCTTCGTCGCCTCGCGGAAGACGGTGACGTCGGAATAGCCCTTGGCGCGCTTGAAATCGAAGCTCAGCACCGGGCGCCCATCCACCGCGGCGGACGAGCGCTGCTCGGCATAAAGATCGCGCACGGTCGCCACGTCGGACAGTTTCACCGTCCGCCCGTCGCCCACCGTGATCTGCGTTTCCCCCAATTGATAGGCATCACGCGCATTGCCGAGCACGCGCAGCGACTGTTCCGCGCCGGCAATCTCCGAACGGCCACCGGCGGCGTTGAGGTTCACCTGCCGCAGCTGCTGGTTGATCTGGATCGCGGTGAGCCCGAACGCGCTGAGCTTCGCCGGATCGAGAATCACCCGGATCTCACGATCAACGCCGCCGTTACGCTCAACCTTGCCCATGCCGGGCACGGACATCAGCTCCTTGGCGACCGTATTGTCGATATACCAGGAAAGCTGCTCGATCGTCATGTCGGTGGAGATGGCGGAATAGCTGCCGACATCGTTGTCGTTGACTTTGACGCGGCTGACCTGCGGTTCGAGAATGCCCTCGGGCAGGTTCGAACGGATCTGCACGACCGCGTCGCGCACCTCATTCACCGCGCGATCGATCGGCGTACCGATGTCGAGCTGGACGATCGTGGTCGAGCTGCCCTCGCTGACGAACGACTGGATCTCGTCGATCCCCTCGACCGAGCGCACCGCCGCCTCGACCCGCTGCGTCACCTGCGTCTCGAGCTCGCTCGGCGCCGCGCCCGGCTGGGTGATCTCCACCGCCACCGCCGGGAAATTCGATATCCGGGTCCTGGTTGATGTCCATGCGGACGAAGCTGACGATGCCGGCCACCGTCAGCATGACGAACAGCACGATCGACGGAACCGGGTTCCGGATCGACCAGGCAGAGATGTTGCGGAAGCTCATGGCGCCGATCAGCCCTCGGTCTTGCCCAATACCGGCGCGACCTTCTGTCCGGGATTGAGGAACGCGCCCGCCGATCGCACTCACCCGCTCATTGCCGTTCAGGCCGTCGGCAATGGCGACGTTGCGGTCCGTAACGGTGCCGAGACGCACATCGCGCCGCGCCACTTTATTGTCCGCCCCGACGATATAGACGAAATTGCCGCGATCGTCGCTCATGATCGCGGATTGCGGCAATTGCGGCTCGCTGCTGGTGCCGCCGACCAGCTTCACCCCGAGGCGAAGCCGCCGGGGCGCAACGCCGGATCATAAGCAAGCTGGACGCGCACGATGCCCTGCCGCGTCTTGGGATCGATCACCGGCGCGACCTGCCACACCTTGCCCGCAAAGGAGCGCGTCTCGCCCACCGGGATAACGGTGGCGCTGTCGCCGACACGCATGTTGGCGAGATCGCTCTCGGCGAGCAGCGCCTGCATCTCCATTTCGCCGCTCTTCGCCATGCGGAACAGTGTGCCCGAGCCGGAACTGATGATCTGCCCCGGTTCGACCTGACGGGTGAGGATCAGGCCGGGCTCAGGCGCACGGATATCGAGCCGGCGGTTGCGCGCGCCCTGTTCGGCCACGGCGGCACGCGCCACCTTCAGCCGCGCGGCGGCGGCATCGCGGGTGGCAATGCGGCGCTGGACATCGGCCTGACTGATGAAACCACGCCCGACGAGCTGCTGCGCGCGATCAAGCTCCTGCTGCGCGAGCACCAGATCGGATTGCGCGACGCCGATCTGCGCCTCAAGGCTGGCGGCGGTCTGCACCTGCACCGAGCGATCGACGACCGCGAGCACCTGCCCGGCGGAAACCCACTGCCCCGGCTCGACCAGCACGCGCGTCACCATGCCGCCCTCGCCCGCGACGCCGATCGGCATATCGCGCTTCGCAGCAAGCGAGCCGGTGGCGTTGACCACGCGCCCGACGGGCACATTGCCCGGAACGATCACCGTCACGTTCGGCGCCTGATCGGCCACCGAGGTATGCGCGGGGGCTTCCTGACGGGAATAGACATAGCCGCTCACGGCCACAGCGACGGCGATCAGCGCGACAATCACGATCCAGCGCCGACGGCGGCGCGCATCACGCGCCGGCCCCTCGATCGCCAGCGGCTCTCCCTCCAGACTGCCGGATTCGTAATTCATTCGATCCACTTTCCCGTCCCGGCGTTACCGGCGCCCCTGATTGTTCTGGCGCTGTATTAGAGGAATAAATCACTCCTCTCAAGAGGCGCTATTTACAACCGCATATGTTTAAACGGGTGTGACATTCCTATCGCGCTCCGTTCATGTTCGGTTGATCGCCGACCTGCCACAGCCTCGCCGCAGCAACAGACTCACGGGAGCATCGAACTTTATGCGTTTCCTCGTTACCCTCGCCCGCCGCGGCCACCGCTGCTGCCACCGCCGTGCCGCGCACTCGCCGACCTACCGCGATCCTCCCGATGGCACCACGCTGGACATCACGGCGACCTGGCAAGGTCTACGCGCACGCCGGATATCGCCACGATCCGCGCCGGCGTCGTTACACAGGCACCGTCCGCCGCAGCCGCGCTTTCGCGAAAATGCCGACGCGGATGGCGCGGGTGATCCAGGCGCTGAAAGGCCGCCGGCATCGCCGAACGCGATATCATGACGAGCAACGTCGGCCTGTCGCCGCAATATCGCTATCAGCAGAACGAAGCGCCGGTGATCACCGGCTATCAGGCGAACAACACCGTATCGGTGAAGTTCCGCGAGATCGCCAAGAGCGGCGCGGCGCTGGATGCGCTGGTGAAAGCCGGGCGCGAATCAGATCGACGGCCCCTCGATGTCGGTCGACAAGCCCGAAGCCGCGCTCGACGAGGCGCGCGGCGATGCGGTGACGCACCGCGCGGGCACCCGCGCCGAGCTTTACGCCAGGGCCGCCGGGCTGCGCGTCGTCCGCATCCTCTCGATCAACGAAAATGGCGAGAATGGCGGCGGCATCGCCGCGCCCGCCGGTCGCGTATGTGCGCGCCGCGAAAGCGGATATGGCCGAAACCCCGATCGTCGCCGGCGCGACCGAATTGTCGGTGACGCTGGGGGTGCGGTTTCTGCTGCAATACGGCGAAGCCCCCCAGCCCGCGATCCCCGTCAATCCCAGCGCAAGCTGGGATCGCAGGCCGTCAGGCGATAGCCTCGCGGCGCGAAACCCCGGCTTTCGCTGGGGTGACGGCGGCCGGCTGGAGCGACGCGAGGGAATGACCGCCGAGCGGTCAAAAGCATACGGCCGCCCGGTCAGCTCGGGCGGCCGTTCTGCTTCTACCTCCCGATCAGTCGAGTTGCCGGTCAGCGCACCGAGCCGCGGCGAACGAGGTTGACGATCGCCAGCAGGATCACCGCGCCAAGCAGCGAGACCAGGAACGACGTGACCGTCAGGGGCGCGCTGTTGATCGAGCCGCCCGACAGGATCATGCCGCCGATGAACGCGCCGACAATGCCCACGACGACGTTGAGGAAAATCCCCTGCTGCGCATCGGTGCGCATGATGATGCTGGCCAGCCAGCCAATAACCCCGCCGATGATAAGCCAAAGAATAATACCCATGACACTTCTCCCCTGCGGTCACCCGGCGTCTCCGGGCCGCGTGCATTGCGATAAATGTCGAGGGCCGTTTTTGTTCCGATCGCGTAACCGGAGTCGGTCTGGCTGGGGAGCAGCGCTGATCGCGCAAAATTAAAATGGCGCCGGCCTACGTCCTCCGCCCTTCCCGCTGTCTGTCCGATACGGGAAAGGTAGAGCCGGATACCGGCGCCGCTCTCGCCGGATCCGGGCAGGCCGGATCCGGGAAGCCTCAATATTTCTGCTGGCGCTCGTACAGCGTTTTATAATGCTGGATACGCGTCACACGCAGACCCGGCATCCCCGAGCGATCGATCGCGCGCTGCCAGCCGGCAAATTCCTCGACCGTCAGGCCGTAACGTTCGCAAACTTCATCCACCGTAAGTAAGCCACCGTTCACCGCAGCGACCACTTCGGCCTTCCGCCGCACCACCCAGCGGGTCGTGCTGACAGGCGGCAGAGACTCCAGCGTAAGCGGCTCACCAAGCGGCCCGATAACCCGTGCAGGGCGAATTTTCTGGTTTTCTATCATAACTTTAACTTTCGGTTCGGGGCGGGGGGCCCCCTCTCCAATCACGACGCCCAATGCTTAGCTGGCAGGCTGTTGAGCGCCGCCTAAGCGTCACGGTAAACAACGCCTTCACTCTTCTTTCCATTCGACAAGCGCGCGGGCGGTCGCCCCGTTGAACGCGCCGTCAACCGGTGCGAAGCGCCTCCCCACCGCCGGCCGATACGTCATCTGCGCATGCGCGATCGCAGTCGGTGACGCTGCCTGTCGCGCCGCGACCCGCACCATCAACACGCCCAGATCGACAGGCAGCAGGACAGCCGTATCGGCGTGCCTGTCGAACCTGGCGAAACTCAAATCCATTGCGACCCTTTTCGATTTTCGCACCTATCGTGGAGCGTTGGGTCGTTTTTACGCGGCGTTGCTAAAGGTCCCGTAAAGCCGGCGGCAACGGTTCGTTCACCAAGGTTACTTTGCGTGGCGGCGCGCTCTCCTGTATCGGCGCCGATAATGAATCAGGCGGATTTTCAACTCGGCGAAAACCTGGCCGGCAAGCGTATCGTCGTCGCCATGTCGGGCGGAGTCGACAGCTCGGTCGTGGCGGCGCTCGCCCATGCGACGGGGGCGGAGACGATCGGCGTCACGCTCCAGCTCTATGATCACGGCGAAGCGGTGGGGCGCACCGGCTCGTGCTGCGCCGGGCGCGATATCCGCGATGCGCGCGCGGTGTGCGATCGGCTGGGCATCGCGCATTATGTATTCGATCACGAATCGCGCTTCCGCGAGACGGTGGTGGACAAATTCGCCGACGAATATCTCGCCGGGCGCACCCCGATCCCCTGCGTCCAGTGCAACATGGGGCCGAAATTCACCGATCTGTTCGCGCTCGCCCGCGATCTCGGGGCGGATTGCCTCGCGACCGGCCATTATGTGCGCCGCGCGATCGGCGCGGACGGGCCGGAACTGCATCGCGGCCTCGATCCGGCGCGCGACCAAAGCTATTTCCTGTTCGCGACCACGCTGGCGCAGCTCGATTTCCTGCGCTTCCCGCTCGGCGCGCTACCCAAGACGCGGGTGCGGGAAATCGCCGCCGAACTGGGCCTTGCCGTCGCTGCCAAGCCTGACAGTCAGGATATCTGCTTCGTCCCCGATCGCGATTATGCCGGGCCTCGTCCGCAAGCTTCGGCCCGAGGCGGATACCGCGGGCGAGATTGTCGATCTCGACGGGCGTACGCTTGGGCAGCATCGCGGCATCATTCATTTCACCGTCGGCCAGCGGCGCGGGCTGGAGATCGGTGGCGCGCCGGAGCCGCTCTATGTCGTGCGCGTCGATGCGGCGGAGAAAAAGGTGGTGGTGGGCCCACGCGCCGCGCTCGCGGTTGGCGCCGCGCGGCTGGAGGGGATCAATCCGCTCGGCGCGTTCGATCGCCCGTTGACCGCCAAGGTACGCTCGATGGCGAAGCCGGTGCCGGCGCGGATCATCGGTGACCGGTTGATATTCGACTCACCCGAATATGGCGTGGCGCCGGGACAGGCGGCGGTGCTTTATGATGGCGACCGGGTGCTCGGCGGCGGCTGGATCGCCGCCACGGAACCGGCGGCGGATCGCGGCGTAACGCCCGCGCCGGTTTTCAGTCCGCCGCGATCGGCCCGTCATGCGCCTCTGGGCGCCGCGTGAACCATACGATGACGACCAGCGCCACCGAAAGCCACGCGGACAACCGGAACAGATCGGTCGAGGCGAGCAGATAGGCCTGCCCCACCATCTGCCGCGTCACCACGGCAGCGCCCTGCGTCGCGTCCAGACCGAGCCGTTGCAGCCCCTCCAGCGCCATCTGATAGGGCGCCTTCGCGCCAACCGCCTCCGCCAGCCGCGCCTGATGCAGCGCCTCGCGCCGATCCCATGCGGTAGTGATCATCGACGCCGCAAACGCACCCGCGACGATCCGCGCGAAATTGGAGATGCCGGTCGCCGAGGGAATCTTCTCCGGCGGGATGCGATCGAGCGAGATCGTCACCATCGACAGGAAGAAGGTCGCCATCGACACCCCCTGCACCAGCAGCGGGATGGTATAATCCCAGAAGCTCGCCGTCGTCGTATAGCCCGATCGCATCCAGTAGCTCACCGCGAAGCCGACGAAAGCCACGGTCGCCAGAATGCGCGCGTCGATCTTGCCCGCCATCCGCGCCGCGAATGGAGTGAGCAGCACTGCCACCATCCCGCTCGGCGCCGCGACCAGGCCGGCCCATGTCGCGGTATAGCCAAGCTGCGTCTGCATCCACAGCGGCAGGATCAGGATGTTGGCGAAGAACACCGCGTAACCGAGACAGAAGGCGATCGTGCCGATCGCGAAGTTGCGATTGGCGAACAGCGACAGATCCACCGTCGGATTGGCATCCGTCAGTTCCCAGATCAGCCAAGCGACGAACGTGATTACGGCGATCACCCCCAGCACAACGATCGTCGGATCGCTGAACCAATCGGCGTTCTTGCCGAGATCGAGCATGATCTGCATCGCACCGACCCACACCACCAGCAGGATCAGCCCGATCGTGTCGATCGGCATCTTGGTGGTGGGCGTCTCGCGATCGCGGAGATTGAACCAGCAGATCGAGGCCGCGAAAATCCCGAATGGCACGTTGATCAGGAAGATCCACGCCCAATGGTAATTATCCGAGATATACCCGCCCAGAATCGGCCCCATGATCGGCGCGACCAGCGTCGTCATCGACCAGATGCCGAGCGCGGTGGCGCGCTTTTCGGGCGGGAAGATCGAGATCAACAGCGCCTGACTTCCCGGCATCATCGGCCCGGAAACAGCACCTTGCAGCACGCGGAACGCGATCAGCGACTGCAGGCTCCACGCCATGCCGCACAGGAACGACGATGCGGTGAACAGCAATAGCGTGACGCAGAAGGTACGCACCACGCCGAAGCGCCGCATCAGCCATCCCGTCAGCGGGACGGAAATGCCGTTAGCGACGGCGAAGGCCGTGACGATCCACGTCGAATTGTCGCTCGACACGCCGAGATTGCCCGCGATCGTCGGCAACGAGACGTTCGCGATCGTGCTGTCGAGCACCATCATGAACGTGCCGAGCGCCAGCGCAATCGCGACGAGCGCACGCCGCCCGCCCTCCAGCGGGCGGGGCTGCGATGGCGCGGCGCTAGCCATGATGCCGGTTCCTTTCCGTCGCTGTCGCGCCGCGCGGCGTCATCGCCTCAGCGGTTCGCGGCGATGATCTGGCGGATGCGCGCTTCGACCGCCGGATCGCTGGCATCGGTCGCCACGTCGCCCTGATAGGGTGATGCCGCGGGCTGCGCGAGCTTCGCGCCCGAGTGATCGGCGGTATCGACCGTGGCCTTCACCGACAGGCCGACGCGCAGCGGATTCTTGTCCAGCTCCTTCGGATCGAGCGCGATGCGCACCGGCACGCGCTGGACGATCTTGATCCAATTGCCGCTGGCATTCTGCGGCGGCAGCAGCGCGAAAGCGTTGCCGCTGCCCGCGCCCAACCCGACGACACGGCCGTGATAGACGACCTTCCCGCCATACATATCCGACACCACCTTCGCGGGCTGGCCGATGCGCAGATCGCGGAGCTGCGTTTCACGGAGATTGGCATCGACCCACAAGCGATGGAGCGGGACGATCGCCATCAGCGGCGCACCGGCCTGTATCTGCTGACCGACCTGCACGGTGCGCTGCGCCACGACGCCGTCGATCGGCGCGACGACATGCATATGGCTGCGGATGATCGCGGCGCGGCGATAGGCCGCGATCGCCGCCATCACCGCCGGATTATTGTTCACATCGGTGCCGGCAACCGTGCTCTGCGCCTGCGCTTCCTGCGCTCGAGCAAGATTGAGCGTCGCGGTGGCGACCTTCACCGCATCCGCAGCGTGGCTCAGTTCCTCGCCGGAGATCGCGCCGGCGCCGGCAGCGGCCTTGCGGCGCCCGTAATCCGCCTGCGCCGCCGATAGCTGCGCCTGTGCCTGAATCACCGCCGCGCCGCTCGCGCCGACCTTCGAGAAGTCCGCACGCGTCGCGCGCACCGCACGGGCCAGCTCGGCCTCTGCAGACGCGAGGTTCACGTCAGCCGTCGCCGGATCGAGATCGATCAGCGGCTGACCGGCCTTCACCGCCTGCGTGTTATCCGCGTGGAGCGACACCACCGTGCCGCCGTCGCGCGCGGTGATCGCCACCACGTCGCCCGCGACATAAGCATCGTCGGTCTCTTCCTCCGGTGGCGCGAGCAGCACGCCGAAGATGAACCACGCCAGCCCGGCAAACACCACGATCACTGCGAGGATGGTCAGCATCCGCTTGCGCGCAACGGGTTTGCCGCCCTCGGGCGCGACGACGGGAGCGGGCGGGGCGCTGTCGGAGGATGCGGGAGTCTCTGCGTCGGTCATTGCTGAGTGTCCTGGGAAGGATCGAAACCGCCACCAAGCGCCTGCGCGAGCTGGGCGCGCGCGGCGAGCGCGTCGATGGCGAGATTGGTCTGAGCGAGCTGCGCGTCGAGCAGCCGTACGTCGGTGTCGATCAGATCGAGCCGCGACGCGAGCCCGCTCGACATGCGGATGCCGTTGAGCCGCGCGGTTTCGGCATAGCCGCGCACCACGTCGCCCTGTTTCACCCGCTCGGCATCGGCGGCGTGGATCTTCGCCACCGCGTCCGCCGCCTCGCGCACCGCGCCGACCACCTTGCCGTTATAATCGGCGATGGCGAGGTCCAGCCCCGCGGTGGCGCCGGCGAGATCGGCCTTCAATCGGCCATTGTCGAAGATCGGCAGATGGATCGCGCCGCCACCACCCGCGACCCCGGAATTGGTGTCGAACAAATTGCCGAGGCCAACCGCCTGCAAGCCGGCCAGCGCCGACAAATTGACGTTGGGATAGAAAGCGCGCCGCGCGACCTGTCGCCCAGCCGCCGCCGCCGCGATCCGCGCCTGCGCCGCCGCGATATCGGCGCGACGCGCGAGCAGATCGGCGGGGATCGTCGCGGGCAATGGCAGCGCGGTATCGGCGGCTATGCTGGTCGCGCCGATCGTCGCGGGATAGTCCGCGCCGCGCCCGGCCAGCGCCGCCAGCGCGTTCACCGCCAGCGCGCGCGCGGCATGCGCACGGGTCAGCGCGAGTTCGGCCTGTGCGAGCAATGTATTCGCCGCCTCGCGATCGAGCTTACTGGCGAGATTGCTGCGAATCCGCACGTCGATCAGTTTCAGCGACTGCCCCCGCGCCGCGATAGTGCGCTCTGCCAGCGCAGCCTGCCGCTCGGCACGCACCACCTCGAGATAGGTCGAGACGATCGCGCCTTGCAGCATCAGCCGCGCCGCCGCCGCATCCAGCGCCGCCGCCTGAGTCGAGGCGCGCGCACCCGCGATCGCGGCTTTCTGTCGCCCGAACAGATCGAGATTCCACTCCAGCCCGGCCTGCACCGTGCCGAGGAAACGCACCGTCCCGCCAAAAGGCGGCGGATAGATATAGGTGCCGGACAGGCGCTGCGCCGTGCCGTTCGCGTCGAACGACACGTTCGGCCCGTCCTCCGCGCGGCGCGAGGCAAGCGCAGACTGCGCCTGACGCACGCGCGCGGCGGCCGCGTCGAGCGTCGGATTCCCCGCCAGCGCCTCAGTCACGATGCGATCGAGCTGCCCCTCCCCCAGCGCGCGCCACCATTGCGCGTCGACCGTCGGCGCACTCGCCCCGACCAGCCCCAGATCGGCGGGCGCCTTGGCGTTAACCGCCGGGCGCGTATCGGGCGGGGTGCAGCCCGCCAGCGCTACGCCGGCCAGCAGCGTCATCGTCGTCAGGCGTCGCATGGACCGGCCTTCTCCATCGATGTCATCAATCGCCGCAGCACCGTCAGCAACGCCGTGACATCCGTTTCGCTCCAATCCGCGAGCCAGTGATTCCAGCACGCAAGCACCTTGCGGCGACCGCGCATCGCGACTTCATAACCTTCCGTCGTCAGCGCGAGGCGGACGATGCGGCGATCGTCCTCCGCGCGCGTCCGCTCCACCCAGCCGCGCTCTTCCAGCGAGTCGATCAATCGCGTCATCGCGCCTTTATCGTGCGCCAGATGACGGGCGAGATCCGCGCAAGTGTCGGCGAAATGGAAATGCAGCGAAACCATCGCCATCCACTGGGTGGCGGTCAGCCCTTCGTCCGCCAGCACCTGTTCCAGCCCGGCGATGCTCATCTGGTTGATCAGCCGCACGAGATAGCCCGGCGACGAATCAGGAATGAAATTCGATTCGTTGAACGGTCCCATTTCATTGCTTTGGCAATCATTGCTTTGGCAGTCAATTGCCTTTCGCATCCGCTTTACGCCGCCCTGCGCCTCGCCTAGCCTCGCGGGACCGTCGTCAGGAGTTTCCGCTTGCGTTTCATGCCCCTCACCGGCGCCGCCATGGCCTTGGCACTCGCCGCCCCCGCCGCCTTCGCTCAGGCGGACGCTGGCAAGGCCGCCCCGGTTTCGCAGCTCGTCCAGGCGATCGACATTCCGTATCAGCAATTCACGCTGAAGAACGGGCTGCGCGTGGTCGTCCACACCGATCGCAAGGCGCCGGTGGTCGCGGTGAGCGTGTGGTATGATGTCGGATCGAAGCACGAACCGAAGGGCAAATCGGGCTTCGCGCATCTGTTCGAGCATCTGATGTTCAACGGCAGCGAGAATGCGCCGGGCGATTTCTTCGAGCCGCTGAAACAGGTCGGCGCGACCGATCTCAACGGCACGACCTATTTCGATCGCACCAACTATTTCGAGACGGTGCCACGATCGGCGCTGGACCGCGCGTTGTTCCTCGAAAGCGACCGGATGGGCTGGCTGACCGGCGCGATCACGCAAAACGTGCTCGATACGCAGCGCGGCGTCGTCCAGAACGAGAAGCGGCAGGGCGATAACCGCCCCTATGGCCTCGTCCGCTACAAATTGACCGAGGGGCTGTTCCCCGCGGACAATCCCTATGGCCACACCACGATCGGATCGATGGCCGATCTCGACGCGGCGAGCCTTGCCGATGTGAAGGGCTGGTTCCGCGATCATTACGGGCCGAACAACGCCGTGCTCGTCCTTGCCGGCGATATCGATGTCGCCACCGCCAGGCCGCTGGTGGAGAAATATTTCGGCGCAATCCCCGCCGGCCCGAAGAACCTGCCGCCGAAGGTTGATATCCCCACCCTCCCCGCCGCCCGATCGGAGGTGATCAAGGATCGCGTCGCGGCGCCGTTGGTAATCAAGGCGTGGGCGGTGCCCGGTCTCAACGATGCGGATTCCGTGCCCCTCGACGTGGCGGCGGCGGTGCTTGGCGGCCTTGCCAGTTCGCGGCTCCAGAATGTGCTGGTGAAGCAGGAGAAGCTCGCGGTCGACGTCGGCGCGGATTCGGATGCCTTCGCGCAGGTCGGCATGTTCACCGTCAACGCGATCGCCCGCGCGGGCGTCGATCCCGCCGTGGTGGCGAAGCGGCTGGACGAGATCGTCAACGATCTGGCCAAGAACGGCCCGACCGCCGATGAGGTGCAGCGCGTGCTGACCACCGCCGTTTCGCGACGCATCGGCGGGCTCGAAGCAGTGGGCGGCTTCGGCGGCAAGGCGGTCGCGCTGGCCGAGGGCGAACTCTATTCGGACAATCCGGGCTTCTATAAAAAGCAGCTCGCGGCGCTCGCCGCGCAAACGCCCGAAACGGTCCGCGCCGCCGCGCGCAAATGGCTTGAGCGCCCCGCCTATACGCTGACCGTATTGCCCGGCGAGCGCGAACATTATGCCGAAGCGGAGGCCAAGGCCCCCGCGCCGGCCAAGGCGACGTCGGCGCCTGCGCCCAAGGGCACGCGCGGCCCGATCCCGCCGGCCGGCGCGGTCGCCGATCTCGCCTTCCCCAAGGTGGAGCGCGCGCGGCTCGCGAACGGCATCGAGCTGATCTACGTCAACCGCACCACCGTGCCCGTAACGCGCGGCGTGCTGAGCTTCGACGCCGGCACCGCCGCCGACGTGGCGGACAAGCTCGGCACGCAGGCGCTGACGCTGGCGATGATCGACGAAGGGACGAGCAAGTTCGATTCGATCAAGCTGGCGGAGGCGAAGGAACGGCTCGGCCTCGATATCTACACCGGATCGTCGGCCGATCGCACGACGCTCAGCTTCCGCGCGCCCAGCGCCAATCTCGCGTCGGCGGCGGCGCTATGGGCGGATATCGCACGCACCCCCGCCTTCCCCGAAAGCGAGCTGCCGCGCGTCAAAAGCCAGCTTCTCGCCGGCATCGCGCAGGAACTGACCGATCCCGCCGGCCTCACCAGCCGCGTGCTGCCCCCGATCGTTTATGGCGCGGGCAATCCCTATGCGAAAGCGCGCGGGAGCGGCGATGCCAAGGCGGTGGAGGGGCTCAATCGTGCCGATCTCCTCAACTTCCGCAGCGCGTGGCTGCGCCCGGACAAGGCGAAGATCTTCGTCGTCAGCGATCGCCCGCTGGCCGAGGTGAAGGCAGTGCTCGAACAATCGTTCGGCGATTGGCGGATGCCGGGCAAAAGCGGCGAGAAGCTGTTCCGTGAGGATCGCAGCCTGCCCGCCCCGCGCATCATCCTGATCGACCGGCCGGATTCACCGCAATCTTTGATTTCCGGCGGATTGCGCACGTCGCTGCGCGGCACCGACGATCTGTTGCCCGCGATCACCGCCAATGATGCGCTGGGCGGCGATTTCCTCGGCCGGCTCAACATGGATCTGCGCGAGGACAAGCATTGGTCCTACGGCGTATCGGGCAATTTCGTCCGCAACGCCTTTGCCGCGCCTTATGTCGTCCGCGCGCCGGTGCAGGCGGACAAGACCGGGGCATCGATCGCCGCGCTGCGCGACGACATGGCCGCCTTCGTCACCACCAAGCCGCTGACGCAGACCGAGTTCGATCGCGCGATCGCGGACGCGACTCGCTCGCTCGCCGGCAATTTCGAAACGTCCAGCGCCGTGCTGGGCGCGATGCAGGCGAACGACCTGTTCCACCGCCCCGACGATTATTATGCGACGATCACCCAGAAATATCGCGCGCTCACCCGCGACGAGCTGGACGCTACGGCAAGGCGGGTGATCGATCCCAAGCGCTTCGTCTGGGTGGTGGTCGGCGATGCGAAGGTGGTGCGTCCGCAGCTTGACTCGATCGGCCTGCCGGTGGACGTCATTACCGCTGCGTCCATCGCGGACGCGAACAAGCAGGAGAGCGCCAATGGCCGTTGATGGCACCTACGACGTCACCGTGAAATCGCCGCTGGGCGATCAGAAGACGACCCTTACCGTCAAGAGCGACGGCGCGACCTTCACCGGCACTGCCGCCGGGGCGATGGGCTCGTCCGACGTGAATGGCGAGGTAGATGGCAACACGCTCACCTGGAAGCAGCAGATGACCGTGCCGATGCCGATGACGCTGGACATGAAGGCGACGATCGACGGCGACACGCTGACCGGCACCGTCGGCGCCGGCGCTTTCGGCTCCTTCCCGATGAACGGCACGCGGACGGCCTGAACGGCCGATCACAGTGACTTTACAGCGGCCGCGCCGGCAATCTCCGGCGCGGCCGTTTCGTTGATGGCGGTGCATCAAGCCGATGGACGATCTGTTTGCCGATCATGTAGTGCGCGGCCAGCGACTGACGCGGGCGGATATCGAGCGGCTGCCGCGCGTGCCCCAGCATCTGATCGATTGCGATCTTGAGGAAGCGGATCTGTCGCGGCTCGATCTGTCGCGCTGGACGTTCGAGCAATGCAATCTGCGCCGGGCGGATTTCGGCCGCGTGGTCGCCGAAGCCACAGTGTGGAAATCCTGTCGCGGCGCTTTCGCCGGCTTCACCGGCAGCGATCTGAGCGAAGCCGCCTTCGTCGCGTGCGATTTCAACAACGCCAGTTTCAAACAAGCGACGCTTGAATCCGCGCGCTTCGCCCGATGCAAGCTGACCGGGGCAGACCTCCATGGCATCAAGGCGATCACGATCGATTTCGACGAAACGCTGCTGATCAATGCCAAGCTGCTCGGCCATTCATTCCGTAAGGCGCACCTCAAGCGGGTCGATTTCTCGCAGGCCGATCTGCGGAAATGCGATTTCCGCCAGGCCACGTTTGAGGAATGCAGCCTGCGCGAGGCCAATCTCGCCGAGGCGCGATTCGACGGGGCGGATCTGCGCGGCGCGGATCTGGGCGGGGTGCGGCTGATCGATGCAACGCCGTTTCGCGGCGCTACCATCTCACGCGATCAGGCGGGGCAATTACTGAGCGAACTCGGCCTCAACGTCCGCTAGCCACCGCACGATATCGTTCAGGGCGGATCGACATTCAGGAGTTGATGGAGCGAAAACGGTGGTTTTTCGTGACCCGGCATGCAGCGGACTAAAGGTCCGTGAGCACCGGAAACGCGGAAAGCCGCCATTTGCAGCCCACCAGAACTGAATGCCGGCTGCCCTAGCGCTTCAGCCGGGTGACATGCCCCATCTTGCGCCCGGGCCGCGCCTCGCGCTTGCCATAAAGGTGCAGGTGCGCGTTCGGCTCGGCGAGCAATTCCGGCCAGCGTTCCCACGCATCGCCGATCAGATTTTCCATCTCGATGTGCGGTGCGGTCAGTGCGGTATCGCCCAGCGGCAGGCCACAGATCGCGCGGATATGGTTTTCGAATTGCGAGGTGGTCGCGCCCTCGATCGTCCAATGCCCGGAATTATGCACGCGCGGCGCCATTTCGTTGAACACCGGCCCATCGGTGGTGGCGAAGAACTCGCAGGTCAACACGCCGATATGGCCCAACGTTTCCGCGATCCGCCCGGTCAGCGCCGCCGCCTCGGTCCATTGCGCCGCGATTTCCGCCGGCGCGGGCAAGGTCGAGCGCGCGAGAATCGCATTTTCGTGCACGTTCCACGGCGGCGGATAGCTCACCATCGCGCCATCCTGCCCGCGCACCAACACGATCGAAAATTCGTGGCTGAAAGTGACGAACGCCTCCAGCACCGCCGGACCGCCGATCGCCTCCCACGCGGCATCGGCGTCGGCCGGGGCATGTAGCCGCGCCTGCCCCTTGCCATCATAGCCCATCCGCGTCGTCTTCAGCACGGCGGGCGTGCCGACACTGGCGATCGCCACGTCGAGCTCCGCCCGGCTGTTGACCGGCGCCCATTTCGCCGGGCGCCCGCCAAGCTTCTCGACGAAGCTCTTTTCCGCAATGCGATCCTGCGCGACGCGCAGCGATGCTGGCGAGGGATGCACCGCGACCTTCTCCGCCAGCCATTCGACCGGCTCGACCGCGATATTTTCGAATTCGTAGGTCACCACGTCGCATTGCTCGGCGAAATCGGCCAGCACGACGCGATTGTGATAATCGGCACGGATCAGCGAGGAAGCGGTCTGCGCGGCGACACTCTCCCGGTCCGGCGCCAGCACATCGACGCGATAGCCCAGTTCGGCCGCGGCGGTCGCCAGCATCCGCCCGAGCTGGCCGCCGCCAAGGATGCCGATGGTCGAGCCGGGAGGGAGGATCGTCATTGCGGCGCGTCCGCCACACTGTCGGTCTGCGCCGCACGCCATGCCTTGAGCCGCGCCTCCAGCGCCGGATCGCCGAGCGCGAGGATCGCGGCGGCGAGCAGCCCCGCATTGGTCGCGCCGGGCTTGCCGATCGCCAGCGTGCCGACCGGAATACCGCCCGGCATCTGCACGATCGAGAGCAGGCTATCCATGCCCTTCAGCGCCTTGGATTCCACCGGCACGCCCAGCACCGGAAGGTGCGTCATCGATGCCGCCATGCCCGGCAAATGCGCCGCGCCGCCCGCGCCCGCGATGATCACACGGATGCCGCGATCCGCCGCGCCTGTCGCATAATCATACAGCCGTTGCGGCGTGCGATGCGCGGAAACCACCCGCGTTTCGTGTGCGACGCCCAAAGCGTCCAGCACATCGGCTGCGTGCCGCATCGTCTCCCAGTCGGAGGTCGAGCCCATGATGATACCAACGTGCGCCATCAAAAGCGGTTAGCGGGCACGGCGCGCAAGGGCAATGCCCCGATTGCAGGTTCAGCGCGCACCGTCTTTGGCGGGCACGAACATCGGCGCCACCACCGGCGCCGCGAAGCAGTTGGGAATGGAGGGATCATACACCCCGCCGCGCAGATGCTCATCGCGGGCGCCTTCCCCCGTCAGCGGCACGAACATCGTCCACCCAAGCGAGCAACGCGTCGTCGTATCCGGCCCGGTTTTGGTGACGACCAGCAATTGCTCGCTCGCCCAGGTGGCGCCGACCGGCATCACCAGCCGCCCGCCCGGCTTGAGCTGATCGAGCAGCGGCTGCGGCACCTTGTCGCTGCCCGCCGCGGCGATGATCGCGTCGAACGGCGCACGCGCCGCCCAGCCCGCGAAGCCATCGCCGCTGCGTACCTCGACATTGCCATATCCGAGCTTCGCCAGCCGCTCGCGCGCGGTCGCGGCCAGATCGGGCATGATCTCGATCGACGCGACATGATCGGCGAGCCGCGCCAGCACCGCCGCCTGATAGCCCGAGCCGGTGCCAACATCGAGCACATTGGCGTGCGGCGGCAACGCGGCGGCGGCGGTCATCACCGCGACGATCGACGGGGCGGAGATCGTCTGCCCGTCGCCGATCGGCTGCGAAAGATCGGCCAGCGCCTGCTTGCGTTCGGCCGCTGGGACGAACGCTTCGCGCGGGACTTGCTCCATCACCGCAAGCACGCGGGCGAGTTCGGCATTGTCCGCGTCTGGCGAGGCGCGATGCACCGATGCCTTGATCCCCGCGACCATCGCCTTGCGCGCGCCGTCTTGCGATCGAGCAAAGATGGGCGCGGCGGCGATCAGCGCGCCAAGCACCGCCGCCCAGGCGAACCGGCCGGCGCGCACCGTCACGCTTAGCGCTCGCTCAGATAATAACGGTCGGTCGCATTCAGTGCGTCGTCCAGTTCATAGACGATCGGTTGGCCGGTCGGGATTTCGAGGCTGGTGATCTCATCATCGGGAATGTTGCTGAGATGCTTGACCAGCGCACGCAGCGAATTGCCGTGCGCGGAGATCAGCACGCGCTGTCCGTCGCGCAGCGCCGGGGCGATCCGTGCCTCCCAATAAGGCAGCACGCGCGCGATCGTGTCCTTCAGGCTTTCGGTCGCGGGCACCGGGATGCCGGCGTAGCGCCGATCATTGCTCAGATCATATTGGCTGCCCGCGTCGAGCGGCGGCGGCGGCACATCGAAGCTGCGGCGCCAGATATGCACCTGTGCGTCGCCGTGCTTCGCGGCGGTCTCCGCCTTGTCGAGCCCGGTGAGCCCGCCATAGTGGCGCTCGTTCAGCCGCCAGTCCTTCTCCGTCGGCAGCCACAGCCGGCCCATCGCCTCCAGCGCGAGGTTCAGCGTCTTGATCGCGCGCGTCTGAAGCGAGGTGAAGGTCATGTCGAAATCGAGGCCCTTGGCGGCCATCAATTGGCCGGCGGCACGCGCTTCGGCGGCGCCTTTCTCGGTCACGTCGACGTCCCACCAGCCGGTGAAGCGGTTTTCAAGGTTCCACGACGACTGGCCGTGGCGGATCAAGACGAGGCGGGGCATTGGCTCTCCTTGCGGTACAGGCGAGGCGTCTGTAGCGGCTACAGCTTATCCGGCAACCTTTGGGAGAGATGCGATGGCGATCGTCCGGCAAACGATGGTGTATGATGGCCCCGGCGGCCCGTTCGAGGGCGTGATCGCCTATGAAGACGAGGTGGAGACGCCGCGCCCCGGCGTGCTCGTCATCCCCAATGTGCTCGGCCAGAAGGAGAGCGACAGCGTCAACGCGGAGAATCTCGCCAAGCTCGGCTATGTCGGCTTCGTCTGCGACGTTTTCGGGCAGGGCCGGCGCAAGACGCGCGAATCAGACAATGTCGCCGAATATATGAACGAGCTGAACGCCGATCGTGCGCTGCTGCGCGATCGCCTGATCGCGTCGCTCGATGTGCTCAAGGGCTTTGGCCATGTCGATCCGGCGAAGACGGCGGCGGTCGGCTATTGCTTTGGGGGCAAGTGCGCGCTCGATATGGCGCGCGCCGGGCTGGATGTTCTCGGCGCGGTGAGCTTCCACGGTGTCTATGACCGGCCGGACTATGCCAACGCCACCCCGATCGCGGCCAAGCTGCTGGTGTGCCATGGCTGGGACGATCCGATCGCTCCACCCGAAGCGGTCACCGCGCTGGGCAAGGAACTGACCGACAGCGGCGCGGATTGGCAAATTCACGCTTATGGCAATGCCGGCCACGCCTTCACCGACATCGAGCTGAAGGGCAAACAGACCCCGCCCGGAATCGCTTATGAAGAGCGTGCCGATCGCCGGAGCTGGAAGGCGATGCAGGACTTCCTCGCCGAACTGTTCATCTGAGCCAAACTGAAGCCCCTCCCCCGGCGCTGCCGCGGGAGGGGCAAAACCCTCATGCGCGCAAGGGGCTGGCAGGCAGGCGGCGTGCGTGTAAATATGCGCGTCCACGCGGGGGGCCGCGTCTTCCATAATCACGCGGGTATTCATGCATCGTTTCCTCATCGGCATTGCCGGCATCGTCGTGATCCTGCTGATCGCGGTGCTGCTGTCGACTGACCGCCGCTCGATCCGGCTACGCGTCGTTGGCGCGGCGTTCGCGTTGCAGGCGGGAATCGCGGTGCTGGTGCTGTACGCGCCATGGGGGCGGCATGCGCTGGCTTTCCTTTCCGGCGGGGTCGCCAACCTGCTGTCTTATGCCAATGCCGGAACCGCATTCCTGTTCGGCAAGCTGGCGGACGATCCGCTCGGCAAGAATTTCGCGATTCAGGCGCTTCCGGTGATCATCTTTTTCGCGGCGCTCGTCTCGATCCTCTACCATCTCGGGATCATGCAGCTCATCGTGCGCTGGATCGGCGGCGCGATCGAAAAGGTGATCGGCACGAGCAAGGTGGAAAGCTTGTGCGCGGCGGCGAACATCTTCGTCGGCCAATCCGAATCGCCGCTGGTGATCCGCCCATATCTCGCGGGTCTTACGCCGCCGCAGCTGTTCACGGTGATGACCAGCGGCATGGCGGGCGTCGCCGGCACGATCCTTGCGGCCTATGCCTCGATGGGAATCAGGATCGAATATCTCCTGGCGGCCTCGTTCATGGCGGCGCCCGGCGGCATCCTGATGGCGAAGATCATCATGCCCGATCGCCGCGGGCCGACCGGGGGCGAGCTGCCGCTCGGCGACATGAACGAGGAGGATCGCCAACTCGCGCTCGCCGAAGCACGGTTCAGCGGGGAAGCCGTCGAAGGCACCCCCGGCGAGCCGATGCCGCAGGCCACGCATGACGAGGAAAAGCCGGCGAACCTGATCATGGCCGCCGCGCAGGGAGCGCAGACCGGCGTGCGCCTCGCGGTCGCGGTCGGCGCGATGGTGCTGGCGTTCGTCGCGCTGGTCGCGCTCGCCAACGGCATCCTTGGCGGGATCGGCGGATGGTTCGGTTATCCGGAGCTGAGCTTCCAGGGGCTGCTCGGCTATGTCTTCGCGCCGGTGATGTTCCTGCTCAACGTGCCATGGCATGAGGCGGGGATCGCCGGCGGCCTGTTCGGGCAGAAGATCGTGCTCAACGAATTCGTCGCCTATATCTCGCTCGGCGAGCAGCAGGGACAGCTCAGCCAGCGCACCGTGGCGATCATCACCTTCGCCCTGTGCGGCTTCGCCAATTTCTCGTCGATCGCGATCCAGATGGCGGTTACCGGCAGCCTCGCGCCCAATCAGCGGCCGATGATCGCCAAGCTCGGCGTTCGCGCGCTGCTGGCCGGCAGCCTCGCCAATTTGATGTCGGCGGCGCTTGCCGGGCTGCTTATCGGCTAGGACCCAGGGTCAGCAACCACAGGTCGGGCGGCGCGCCATAGCGCAGCGGAACGTTGCTCGTGCCGATTCCGGCGGTCACCACCACGGTGCGCCCGCCCGCACGGATCAGCCCGCAACGATAGCGATTGCCGGAAACCCGCGAGACATTGATCAACGGTCCGATCAACGGCAGCACGATCTGCCCGCAATGCGTATGCCCGGCGAGCAGCAACGCATGGTCGGTCGGCAGGAATTGCACGAGATCGGGCGAATGGGTGACGAATATCGTCGCCAACGCCGCGCGCCGGCGCAGCTTGTCCAACCCGACATAGACCGGCCCCAGCCGCGCCGTGCCGGCGGACGTGTCGCCCGATAGCCCGAGCGCCAGTGGACCGGCGCTGACCGCGACATTCTGCGTCGTGCTCAACCCCGCCCTGGCCAGCGCGCGCGGCACCACGCCGCCACCGGCATCATCGTGATTGCCGAACACGACAAACACGCCAAGCGGCGCACGCAACCCATGCAGGATGCGCGCGACCGGGGCCGCCCGCGCGCGCGCGTCGGCATCATCATAGCCCGACAATATATCGCCCGCGATCAGCACGATATCGGGCCGTTGCGCATTGGTGATCGCCACCACGCGCGCGAGCCGCGCCTCATCCGTCGCGAGATTGCCGAAATGCAGATCACTGAGCAGCGCGACCCGCACCGGCCCCGCACCGACAGGCCAGTCCGGCAGCGCGATGGCGGCGCGGCGCACCACCGGGTCCGCCCGGGCGTTGCGCAGCCCGATGCCCGCGATCACAGCCAACCCGGCCAGGGCCACGACAAGAAAGATCCAGCGGCGCATCCACACCGATCGTAGGGCGCAAAACCGATGGCAACAACGCCGCAAGCGACGGCGCGATGGCGGCGCGCGCTCATTCATGGCGGATCGGGCGCAACGTGTCCCATTTAGGATAGGTGATTGGTTGCGATTCGTCGCAAACTCGCCATAAACCCTTTTCCGATAAAGGACGGGGCTCGCGCGGCGATGGCTCGCCGTAAAGATGCGTTAAGGGAGGATATGCCACCGGGCGATTCCGCCGGGTGACATGTTCGCGCCCCAAAAAGTGGAGTTTTGGCGTGACGAGGCAGACGGCCGCTGAAAAGGCCCCGGCGAGCGGGTTGCCCAACGCGGTCAGCCTCAACAAGCGCAACATTCGCGGACTGCTCTATATCGGGCTGGTTCTTTGCGACATCGCCGCGATCCGCGCCGGCTTTTCGGTCGGGCGCACGATCCGCGACTGGCGCTGGCTCGCGCCGAACGGGATCGAGCTAAGCTGGCTGATCCTGCCGATCCATCTGATTTTCGCGGCGCGCAACGGCGCGATCTCCCGCATCGCGCTGGAGCGTCTTTCCGAATCGATCCGCCGCGCGCTGAGCGCCTTCATCATGGCGACCAGCGCCGTCGCCTTGCTGATCTTCTTCCAATATGCCGGGCCGCTGGTATCGCGCGTCGCCTTCGGCGTGGCGATCGTTTTCAGCATCCTGTTCATCGCCATCGGCCGGCTCGTCTTCGCGATGTGCTTCGTCAGCCCGGTCCCGGGCGGCCTGGTCGGCGAATTGCTGATCGTCGATGGCGTGCCGCCCAGGCCGGGCGCCTATCACGTGTTCGACGCGCAGGCCGCCGGATTCCGCCCCGATCTCAACGATCCCAATATGCTTGCGCGCCTCGCCGCGCTGGTCGGCCCGTTCGATCGCGTTGTCGTCGCGACCATCGAGGAGCGGCGTCGGCAATGGGCGTTGCTGATGAAGGCGTATAACGTCACCGCCGAAGTGCTGCTGGAGGGCGAGACGCCGCTCGGCGCGATCGGGGTGGCGCGTTATCATGGCCGTGACACGATCGTGGTCGCGCGCGGGCCGATGTCGCTCGGCGCGCGGATGAAGAAGCGCACGATGGATCTGGCGGTGGCCGGCGCGGCAGTGGTGGTGCTGGCGCCGTTGCTGGTGGTCGTCGCGATCGCGATCAAGCTGGAGAGCAGCGGGCCGGTGCTTTTCGCGCAAACCCGGCTGGGCCGCGACAACAAGCCGTTCAAGATCATGAAATTCCGCAGCATGAAGGTGCAGGCGAGCGATTTCGACGGCAATCGCTCAGCGACGCCGGACGATGATCGCGTCACCGGCGTCGGCCGCTTCATCCGCAGGACCAGCATCGACGAATTGCCGCAGCTGTTCAACGTCCTGAAGGGCGACATGAGCATCGTCGGCCCGCGCCCGCATGCACTGGGATCGCTCGCGGGGGACAAATTGTTTTGGGAAGTGACGCAGAAATACTGGCTGCGCCACACGCTGAAGCCGGGCATCACCGGCCTCGCGCAGATCCGCGGCTATCGCGGCGCAACCCACGAACAATCCGATCTCGAAAAGCGGCTTCAGGCCGATCTCGAATATATCGACGGCTGGCGCCTCTCGCGTGACATCTCGATCATCGCGAACACCATTCGCGTGATCGTCCACCCCCGTGCCTATTGAGCGCGGCTGACGTCAGGCCGCGCTGGCCCGCCGGCTGACCATCGGGCGCCGGGTCCGCCGCCGCTGCGTCCAGACGAATTGCGTCGCGACACCGAAGTTGAACACCGCGCTCATCAGTGCGCCGGCGATGCCTGCAAGCGCCCAATTGCCGTCACCGGCCAGCACCAGATCGGCGACCCCGATATTGGCGATACCGCCGATCGAACAAACCAGACAGAATACGAAATAGCCGATGACAAACCGCCCGCCGCGCAGCCGCTGCGCGCGATAGGTGACGGAATTGTTGACCACATAGTTCAGCGTCATCGCCGAGATCGTCGCCGCTGTCTGCGCCACAAGGAACGTGCTGCCGGATACCTTGAACGCCTGAAGCACCGCGAGGTGGAACAACAGCCCCAATCCGCCCACCGCCGAAAACAGCACGAAACGCGGCGGGACCAGCCCGCGCGTCACCTTTTCGATCAGCAGGAACAGGAATTCCAGCATGATCATCAGGTCGACCTTGCTCTCGCCCTGCGTGCGATTGCGGAAGACATAGGGAATTTCCGTGATCTTCAGCTCGCGCGGGGAAGAGCTGATGATGTCGAGCAGGATCTTGTAACCCTGTTGCGACAGATCGTGGACACAGGCGTGAAACACATCGCGGCGGATCGCGAAGAAACCGCTCATCGGATCGCTGATGCCGGTGCCGATCACGATATTCGCACACCAGGTGGCGAACCCGCTCATCGCCTGGCGGTCTTTCGACCAGTCGCCGACGCTGCCGCCCTCGACATGGCGGCTGCCGACGACCAGATCGCTGTCTCCCTCGGCGATCAGCGTCAGCATCTGCGGCAACAGTCGCTCGTCATGCTGGAGATCGGCGTCGATCACCGCGATCACCGGCGCGGTCGCGGCCAGCGCGCCCTCGACCACCGCCGAGGCAAGGCCCCGCCGGCCGATCCGGCGGATACAGCGCACCGGATAACCTTCGTGCGCGACCGCGAACACCTCATCGACAGTGCCATCGCCACTATCATCATCGACGATGATCAATTCCCAGCGCGCGCCGTTCATCGCGGCGGCGATCGCCAGCACCAGCGGGCGGATATTGTCGCGCTCGTGATACGCGGGGGAGATGATCGAAAGCTGCGGCAGGCCTGTCCGGGTCGCGCTGGCGGGCCCTTCCGGTTCGGCACTGATGGCGGCGCTTGCCGGCGCGGGGATCGATGACATCGTGGAACCTCGAATAACCATGTGAACGCGCCCGGCCGGCCGGTTAGCGCAATCGGCCGCCCGCGTCAGGAAAAAGCGCCCTCCCCGATGGACGCTGCCCTGAACGCAAAGCGATCTCGCGGTATCAGATCAGCCCGCGCACCGCGCCAGCCAGAGATAAAGCGCGACGCTATCGTCCGCGAAACGGAAATTATCCGCGCCGTGCGAATTGTCCGGGACGAGCACCCGCGCCTCCACCGCGTGAGCGATCAGCGCAGCGCGGTCGCCATCCCCGGCAGCGGCGGCATTCACCAGCCCGAACGTCCGTAACCCTTCCTGCGCGATCGGCCCCATCGCGGCGGGGGTGGTCATCGACAGCAACAGATTGAGGTGGAACTGGCTGCGCGGCGAGAGGCGCACCTTCGATTCCTGCATCACGCGCTCGATCGCGACGCGCACGTCGTGCAATTCCACCTCTTCCAGCTCACGGTCGAGCGTGCTGCTGGCGGCATATTGGGCGATCAGCCCGGCGACATAGGGAGAGCCCTGCGCCGCCTCGATCACCGTGCGCCGTGCCGATTCCTCGAACGTCAGCCCGGAGGCGGTTTCGCCGATACGCAACAGCTCGCGCACCTCATCCTCGTTCATGCTCGTCACCGGAATGCCGATGACGTTGCGACGGATCGAAGGGATATGTTCGAGCAGTTCGGAAAGGTTCGCGGCGACGCCGGCGATTACGATCTGCACCCGCGCGGACTGATCCGACAGGCTTTTGATCAGCTCCGCGATCGAGCGCTTGAACTCGGCGGAATGGGCGCGGTCGAACTCGTCCAGCACGATCAGCACCCGCGTGCCGGAAACGCGCGCGAAAATCTCGCCGAGCTGAACCGGCGTCACCGGAGGTTCGGGCAACAGATCCGCCAGCGTGCCGCCACGCTCCGCCGCTTCCGACGTGGGATCGAAATCACTGTGATACAGCAACGGGATATCGGCAGCGCAGGCGCGGAATACCGGATCGAACTCCGAAGTCTCGCTGCACGAGGTATAGCGCACGATATAGCGCGCTTCCCGCGCTAGGCGGGAGAAGACATGGAGCAGCGAGGTCTTGCCCATGCCGCGATCGCCGAAGATCACGGTGTGGAGATGTTGCTCCTCCACCGCGCGGATCACCGCCGCCAGCGTTTCCTTGCGCCCTGCGAAGCGCTTCGCGTCCTGCACCGGCTGCGACGGCGTGAACGCCTGTTGCAGCTTCAGCCGCGCCTGATTGGGATTGCGCTCGCCACGCGTGGCACGCCCGATATCGCTCGCGCTGCTGCGGAAACGCGGCAACGCCTCCGGCCCCTCTCCCTCCGGCAGTTCGGACGCGCGGCGGATCATCGGCCCCTGCCGGACCGCCGCCCCCGCCAGCGGCGCGGCGGGTTGCTCGAAAGGCCGGCGAGCGGTTCGAAAACTGAATAAACGGGTCCAGATCATTACGCGCTCCGGAATGGCGAGAACAGGGCCGTGGAGCGATCCGCGGCGCGAGTGGCGACGTCTGGCGCCATGACCGGGATCAGAAGCTGATCTTCGGTCGCAACACGTAGTAGATATAGGCGATCACCGCGACCAGCCCGATGATCGCGACCGCCACATACCCCTCGTTGCCAAGGTAGTTGACGATCGCGCAGCCGATCGCCGGCGGCGCATATTGCCATAATTTGTCGACAGGATTTTCCGCGGCCGATCGCTGCAACAGCAGCACCACCAGCCCGGTGAACACCATCAGCGTCAACCAATCGAACGGGGTCTCCATCTGTCACCTCTGGTTACGCGAATCGACAATCGACATGGTGGGTTACCCGTCTGACGTGTTGTAGCAATCGCCCCCGTCTTACCCCCGTAGAGGAAATGGCTCGTTAACGGCGTCCATGCAAGCCGGCGTGTGGACGATTATTGGATCATTCCCGTCGCCACCCCGTCCAGATAGGCGATCAGCGCGGAAGGATCGGTGGTCGCCGCGACCGGCTGACGACGGCGCGCGCGATCGAGCGCGGGACCAAGCGGCTCGTCCGCGCCCACCACCTCGATCAGCCCACGCTCGGCGAAGGCGGCGGTGATCTCCGCCTGATGGTCGTCATAATGCTCGCCGAGCGCGAACAGGCGCGGCACCGCGATCACCCGGCAATGCGCGCGGAGCGCGGTGATCAGCGAGCCGGTGCCGCCATGACACACCACGATATCGGCGCGCTCAAGCAGTTCACGCACCTCGCCGAACGGAAGCGTCTCGACCGAATCGAGCGTGGACGGCTGCTCCCCGCCAACCCCGCGCTGGAGCACGATGCGCTGCGGAATCTCTCCGGCGGCGTGCGCCTCTTCGACCAGCCGTACCAGCCGATCGAACGGCAGCGTCGCGCCCACCGTGGCGAACAGCAGAGGTTCTTTTTCCGGCGGCGCGGAATCGAGCGTGCGGAACGGATCGAACACCAGCGCGCCGCGCCAATGCGCCGCGCTCTCTTCAGACTGGGCGATTCGCACATGCGCGATCCACCCCGCCAGCCGCGCGAAACCCGATGGGCGGGTGAAGCGCGCGAACGAATCGATCAGGATCACCCGCGCGCCGCGCAGCCTGGCGAACAGCATGACGAACAATTGCGAGCCGGCGCCGGTGGTGATGAACAGGTCCGGCCGCCGCCGCGCGATGATCCGCCACGAACGGAAAATGCTGCGCCACGCCTCGGCGATCATCGTCCACGGGCGCCCGAGCCGCGCTTGTCCGATCGCGAAATGCGGGACGAAGTGGGTTTCCTCCTCCTCGGCGATCGAGCGACCGAGCGCGGTATCCTCGGTCACGAAGAAACGCGGGTACTTTTCCCATACCGGCTTCAAATCGAGGATCTGGCGGACATGCCCGCCGCCCGATGCGGCAAGGCAGATCGTCGGCAGGCGAGGATCGGCCGGCGCGCTCATCGCACCACCTGCGTCAGCACGTCGCGATAGCCCGCGAGGATCGCGTCGCGACCGAACCGCGCCGCCGCGCCGCTTTGCTGCCATTGGGCGAGCGCCCGTTTGCGCACGTCATTTTCCATGATCAGCGTATCAATCCCCCGTGCCACCGCGCGGGGATCGCGCGCGTCGACGCCGATCGCGAACGGGCAATCGTCGAACCAGCCGTCCACCGCCGCGCCGCGCGGATAGACGATCGGGCATCCGGCGAACAGCGCCTCGATAAACACGAGCCCAAAGCTTTCCCGCCGGGAGGGCAGCGCGAAAACCGCGCAACCGTTCATCCATCGCTGGAGATCGGCGGGCGCGAGCGGCCCGACGCGACGCGCGATGCCGCTCACCCCGGCATGTCCGAGCGCGCGATCCACCGCCGCCGCGCTCGCCGTGTCGCCGCCGCCGGCGACCTCCAGCCCGCTCGCCCGCGACAGCGCGATCGCGCGCGCCAGCGTGGCGATATTCTTGTTGCGCCAATACATCAGGTGAAAGGCGGTACCGGTCATCGCCGGCGTCGCGCGCGGCGCGATCACGGTTTCGCTCGCCGGCACGCACGGCAAATCGATCACCTGCTCCACACGCGTGCCGAACCGCCGCTCGCACCAGCGCGCGATCCACGGCGCGAAGGCGATCACCGCCGCCGCTTCATGCCACAATTGGCGATAGGCCGAATGAAGATCGCGCCGGATGCGCACGATCTTCTGATCGCTATTGCCCTGCAACGTCAGCAGAAAAGGGATGCCGAGCTGCTGCGCGGCGCGCCGGGCGGCCAGCCCCTCGACGCTCAGCTTGTGCGCATGGATCGCCGCCGGCTTCATCCCGCGCTCGCGCAGATCGGCAAGGATCGCGTCTGCGACGCGTTCCATCGCGGAGGCGAGGAGCAGCCCGCGCCCCGGCGCAACATAGCGCCAGCTCGCCACCGCGCCGTCATCCGCCACCGGCTCCGCCAGCCCCGGGCGCCCCCATCCGCGCGGCGCGGCAATGCGATTGAGCGAATAGACGCGGTGCGTGAATTCCTGCGCCGTCCCCTCCACCAGCGCCGCGATCACCCGCGTCTTCGCGGGCTGCACGGCATCGGGATAGTCCGCACTGATATGCACGATCAGGGGGGCCACCCAGTCCCCCGTCAGTAACCGGCGAGCCAGTCGCGCCGCTTCTGCCAGATCTGCATCAGCCGCGCGCGCTCATCCGGATCGCGCGAGATCGCCGCGCCGGTTCGCCGCGCCAGCCCCCAGAGCCACAATTGCGCGATCCCCAGCGGCGCCAGCCACGCCGGCCAGTGATCGCGCACCAGCGTCGCCTTGGCGCGCATCACCGCGACGATCTTGTCACCGCGCTTGCGGGTGGAGGCGCCGACGAGATGCATGATCTCCGCATCGGGCGTAATCATCGGGCGATAGCCGAGCGCGCGGGCGCGCAGGCAGAGATCGGCATCCTCGCCATACATGAAATAGCGCCGGTTGAACCCGCCCAGTTCCCGCCACAGCGCGGTGGAGATCATCAGGAAGCAACCGACCACGATATCCACTTCGCGCACGCTGTCGCGCCGCCATCCGCCCATCGCCTCGGGGTTGAACAGCCCCGACTGCGGGAAGGCGCGCGCCAGCCCGGTCGTCTGGGTGAACAGGCTCCACGGTGTGATCTGCCGCCAGCAGGAGGCGGGATTGAGCGATCCGTCGGGAAACACCGTGCGACCACCAGTGATCCCCGCCCACGGATTCGCCTTGGCGAAGGCCAACAGGTTGGCGATGGCGTGTGGATGCGTCTCGGTGTCCGGATTGAGCAGGCACAGCCACGGCGTCGTGGCGGTTTCCGCGACCAGATTGTTGGCGCGCGCGAAGCCGATATTTTCCGGGTGAGCGATCGTCTCGACGCCGGGGAACGCCGCCGCGACCGCTTCCGCGCTGCCGTCGGCGGAAGCGTTGTCGAACACCACCACGCGCATCGCGACGTCGCCGGCATTGGCGAGCAGCGTCTCCACCGCGCGCAACGTCAGTTCGCGCGTGTTGTAGCTGACGACGATTACCGTCACCTCGGGCGCGGGTTCGGAAGGCGGCGCCATGCTCATGCGGGGAGCGATAGCCAAGCGGGGCGGGGTCGGTCGAGCGCTTTGTTCGGCGCCGTTGCCGGCGAACGTGCCGTGCCGGGGCCGGCGAGCGTGGCGGCGGCGTTCAGCCGCCCGCCATGTGGCGCGGCGGAGATAGACCGCGCGCCGAGAGTTTCATCAAGTATCAACTTCCAAGTCCTATCATCACCATAGAATTATGTCTATAAACCGCACCGCTCGCGTCATTTTGGGGGAATAAAAGAGACATGCTGAAGAAAAGCGGCTCTATCACCGTATTGTTCGCATGCGTCGCGCTCGCGGGCTGCGGCAAGGGAGCAAGCAACGGCACCCCGCCGACCGGCCAGGTCGCTGCGACGGTCAACGGCAAGGAAATCACCGCCTCCGAAGTGCGGCTCGAACTCGGCCCGCTCGCCAGCGATCCGCGCGCGAGCGAGCGTGCTCAGCCAGCGGCGCTGCAATCGATCGTCAACCGCAAGATCCTCGCCGATGCGGCGGTGGAACGCGGGCTGGACAAGACGCCGGCTGCGGCGATCCTGTTGCAGAAAGCACGCGATCTGGCGCTGATCCAGCTGCTGGAGCAAAGCGTGCGCGCCAATTTGCCGAAGGTTTCGCCGGACGAGGCCGCCGCTTATGTCCGCGACAACCCGCAGGCATTCGCGCAGCGCCAGCTGGTTTCGGTCGATCAGGTCCTCGTCGGCCCGGTCAAGCCCGAGCTAGTCCAGCAGCTCGGCCCGCTGAAGACGATGGAAGAAATCACGGCGCTGCTCGACAAGAACAACGTGCCGTATCGGCGCAGCGCGGCGGTGATCGACCCGATGACCATCCCGCCCGAAGCGGCGAAGCAGATCGCCGATCTGAAGATCAACGACGTGTTCATCCTGCCGAACGGCGGAGCGGTGATGGTGGCGCGTATCCGCGAACGCCAGTCGCAGCCCTTCTCCGGTGCGGAGGCGAACCAGATCGCGGCCCAGATCCTCACCAATCAGCGCACGCAAAACATCGTGCGCGAGCAATTCTCACAGATCATCAAGCAAGGTGCGGCGAAGGTTAACATCAATCCGCAATACAAGCCGGCGGAAACGCCTGCCGGCGCGAAGGCGGGCGGCGCGGCAGTGCCGGCCAAGGCGAATTGAGCATGAAGGCGGTCGTTCGCATTCCGGGTGCGCGCGGAATTCGCGCGGGCGCCGCCGTGCTGGGCGCGGCGACGGCGCTGGTCGTCGCCGGCAGCGCCGCGGCACAAGCCGTGGACCCGACGCAGGAAGGCATCCACGTCAACGCCGGGCTGGATATCGGCTATGACAGCAATGTCGCGCGCTCGGCCGGGGCGATTCTCACCAACGGCCGGCAGGCCGACGAGCGCGCCACGCCGAGCCTCAACGTGTCGATCAACAAGTCGCTCGGCCGGAACTCGCTGACCCTCGATGCCAACGGCGGCTATGATTTCTATCGCCGCAACAGCGAGCTGAACCGCGAGCGCCTCGGCTTCAACGCCGATCTGGCGCTGGTCGGCGGCCCGTGTTTCCTGAATCTTCGGCCAAGCATCTTTCGGTCGCAGAGCGATCTTGGGGATATCGTTCCGATCAACATCCCCGGCCAGCGCAGCGTCCGCAACACCGCGACGACGCAAAGCTACGCCGGAGAGCTGCAGTGCGGCGACAGCTATGGGCTGCGCCCGCTGATCACGGTGGCGCACACCGCCGGCAACAACAGCGAAGAGTTGCGCCGCATCTCGAACTATCGTTCGAACACCTATGGCGCGGGCGTCGCTTATGGCGATCCCACTTATGGCGAGCTGTCGCTGCGCGTAACCCGGCAGGACACTTCCTACCCGGATCGGCCGGCGATCTTCGGCCCCGGCGACTTTTCCACGAAGCGCATCTCGCTCGACGCACAACGCTCGATCGGATCGATGCTGAGCGGATCGGTCGGCCTCTCCTATGTGATGGTGCGCCCGGATCAGGGCTCCACCTCAAACGACTTCAACGGATTCGGATGGAACGTCGGGCTTACGTTCGTACCCAGCCCCAATCTCCGTGTGAACGCCGGCACATCACGCAATATTTCACCCTCGCTGGGCACGGATTCGCTCTACCAGGTCAACCGCGACTATTCGCTGGGCGCCGATTATGCGTTCAGCGACCGGCTGAAGGCCAATGTCGGCGGGTCGATCGGCAAGGTGCGCTATGACGGATCGGGCGGCGTGTTCGGCCCGGTGCTGACTAGCTCGCTCGCCCACCGGCTTACCGCGTCGCTCAGCTTCATCCCGTCGCGGCGGCTCACCTATACGCTATACGGCGGGTATCAGGATCGCGAGACCAATAACGCAATTTATAACTATCACAGTTATTTCATCGGGCTTCGCACCTCATTCGCACTCTGATCCGAGAAAACGGAAACTATGCCGCAGACACTCTGCCTCATCCGCCGCCTCTCCCTGATCCTGCTCGCATGGCTCGCGATCGGCCCCGCCGTCGCACTGGCGCAGCAGGCGCCCCCGTCG
This sequence comes from Candidatus Sphingomonas colombiensis, assembly GCA_029202845.1. NCBI lineage: Bacteria > Pseudomonadati > Pseudomonadota > Alphaproteobacteria > Sphingomonadales > Sphingomonadaceae > Sphingomonas > Candidatus Sphingomonas colombiensis. Next base: position 1,000,434 of record CP119315.1, read on the forward strand.
CCACCGCCGGCGGCGGTCGCCGCCGCCCCTGCGTCCGCTGACAAGCAGCAGAACAGCCTCGCCGACGGCTATGTCATGGGCGTGGGCGACGTGGTGGAAGTCTCGGTGCTCGGCCGCGAGGAATTCAAGTCTCGCGTGCAGGTTCAGGTGGATGGCACGATTCAGCTGCCCTACATCAAATCGATCCCGGCCGAGGGCAAAACGGTGCTCCAGCTGCGCGAGGACGTGCGTCGTCGCCTCCAGCAGGGCGGATTCTACACCGATCCGGTGGTCAGCGTGATCGTCGCCAGCTTCACCGCGCGCTATGTGACGGTGCTGGGCGAGGTCGGCACGCCCGGGCTCGTGCCGGTGGATCGCGCCTATCGCCTGTCGGAAATCCTGGCGCGCGTCGGCGGTCTCCGCCCGACCGGCTCCGACGATATCCAGGTCCGCCGCGCATCGGGCCAGGAATATACCTTCGAGATGAACGAGATCGCCAGCGGCGGCCCGGACAAGGACATTTTCGTCGAGCCCGGCGACAAGATCTTCGTCGCGACCGCGCCGACCTATTACATCTATGGCCAGATCGCGCAGCCCGGCTCGTATCGCATCGATCGCGGCATGTCGCTGCGCAAGGCGATCGCGCGCAGCGGCGGGCTTACCCCACGTGGATCGGAAAAGAAGATCAAGCTGTTCCGTGATGGGAAAGAGGTCAGCCACATGGACCTTTCCGACATGGTGAAAAACGGCGACACGATCGTCATCGGCGAACGCTTCTTCTGAGAATGCCGCCGAGGGAGCAGTTGTTATGAGTTTCGTGCAATTTTTCCGTATCCTGTGGGCGCGGCGGTGGATCACCATCCTCACCACGCTCACCTGTTTCCTCGGCGCGATGCTCGTGGCGAGCCTGCTTCCCCCGCGTTACGAGGGGAATTCACGGCTGATCCTCGATCTGGTGAAGCCCGATCCCGTCACCGGCGAGATGATCGGCTCAAACTTCGCCCGCGCCTACGTCCAGACGCAGACCGAGCTGATCAAGGACTATCGCATCACCGGCAAGGTGGTGGATGATCTCGGCTGGACGTCCTCGCCGCAGCTGGCTGCGTCCTATGCGGCCCGGTCGAGCGACGACAAGCGCGATTTCCGGCGCTGGCTGGCCCAGCGCATCTCGGACAATACGCGCGCGCAGCTGATCGATTCCTCCAATATCATGGAGATCCAGTTCACCAGCGACAATCCGGCGAACGCCGCGCGCGTGGCCGATGCCCTGCGCACCGCCTATGTCGCCGAAACGCTGGCGTTGCGCCGCGACGACGCGATGGAAAATGCCGCGTGGTTCCGCAAGCAGGCCGATCGCGTACGTGCCGATCTCAACACGGCAGAGAAAAAGAAGAGCGATTTCGAGAAGGCCAACGGGATCATCCTGCAGGACAATAATGTCGATGCGGACACCGCCAAGCTCAACGCGCTGGCCGCCGCGCAGCCGGTGACCGCCGCTGGGCAGATGTCCTTCTCCCCCGGCATTTCGCCCGCGCAGGCGCAGCTCGAACAGGTCGATGCGTCGATCTCGAACGCCGAAAAGGTGCTCGGGCCGAACAACCCCGATCTGATCGCGCTGAAGAAGCAGCGCGAGGCGCTCGCCCAGGTGGCACGCACTTCCAGCCCGACGATGACGCGTGGCGCGTCAGGCCCGTCGATCGCCAGCCTGTATTCGGCGCAACAGCAGAAGGTGCTCGCACAGCGCGGCAAGGTCGCCGAAGCCCAGCAACTCGCCGCCGATGTCGCGGTGTTGCGCGATCAATATCAGAAGACCTTGCAGAAGGCGGCGGACGAGCAGCAGCGCAGCGAGTCCACCATCACCGGCCTCACGCTGCTGGGCAATGCCACCGAGCCGACCTCGCCGTCTTTCCCGCGCTGGCCGCTGGTGATCGCCGGATCGCTGATCCTCGGCCTGATGTTCGGCTTGTTGCTGTCGCTGCTGGTCGAGCTGCTGGCGCGCCGTGTGCGCGGCCCGGAGGATCTCGCCATCGACGGCGTTCCCGTTATCGGTGTGATGGCGGTTGGCCCGCAGCCAACGCGACGCCGACGCCTGTTCCGCTGGTCGCGCGGCGATCAGGACGCCTCGCTGGCGCAGGGTGCCTGAAGCATGAACATCTCCCAACAGATCGCCGACGGCGACCTTCATTCCGACGCGTCGGGCATCCCAGTTGACGATCGCTTCACGCTGTCGTCATCGCTCGTCGTACTTGGTGATCCCACCGGTGCGCAGGCCGAATCGATCCGCGTGCTCCGCGCCCATATCGTCGCCAAGCATCTGCGTGAGGGACGGCGTTCACTGGCAATGGCCGGCCCTTCTTCCGGCGCCGGATGCAGCTTCGTCACCGCGAATCTCGCGGTCGCGCTGGCGCAGACCGGGGCTAGCGTGCTGCTGATCGACGGCAACATGCGCGCGCCCCGGCTGGAAGCCTTCTTCACCCCGCATGATGCGCTGTTCGGCCTCTCGGACTGCCTGTCGGATCACAGCATCAGCTTCACCGAAGCGGTGCAGGATGACGTGCTGCCGAGGCTGTCGCTGCTGTTCGCCGGCGCCCCGCGCGAAGACGCATCCGAGCTGCTGAGCGGCGCGGAGTTCAAATCGCTGATCGAAAGCTGCATCCGCGATTACGACATCGTGCTGATCGATACGCCACCCGCGAACAATTTCGCGGATGTGCGGCGGATCGCCTCGGTGACGCGCTATGCAATGATCGTGGCGTGCCGCGATCGCAGCTATGTGCGCGACGTGCGGACGCTGATCGAAGAGCTGGAGAGCGACAAGTCACAGGTGATCGGAACCTATCTCAATGTACGCTGAGGCGAGTACGGGAGAGGGATCAACACCGGGTCAGGGTGGATCAGCGGCGCGCGTTTTCGTGCGCCGCCACTGGCCGCTGCTGCTTGGCCTTCTCCTGCTCGCCATCCCGACCATCATCAACCTCGGCCGCCAGGCATGGTCGACGGAGGCCGGCGCGCACGGCCCGATCGTGCTGGCGACCGGGCTCTGGTTGCTCAGTTACAATCGTATCGTGCTCGATAAAGGGGTGCGCCAGCCGGCGGTAACGCTGCTGCCGCTGGTCATCGCGCTGCCGCTCTATATCGTCGGGCACGCCTATGACTTCCTGAGCATCGAGGTCGCGGCGCTCTATATCATCTTCGTCACGGCGCTGGTGCAGGTGGCCGGTCTGGCGGAGGTGCGGCGCAATCTGTTCGCGCTATTCTACCTCGCCTTCGTCATCCCGCCGCCGGGCTGGGTGATCGACTATCTCACCGCGCCGCTGCGCATGTTCGTATCCTATGCCGCCGTTTCGGTGCTGCAGCCGCTGGGCTATCCGATCGAACGTTCGGGCGTTTCGCTGACGATCGCGCAATATCAATTGCTGGTCGAAGACGCCTGCGCGGGGATGAATTCGATCACCGGGCTGGTCGCGATCAGCCTGTTCTACATCTATCTGATGCACCGCGCGTCTTGGCGCTATGCCGCAGTGCTGATGATGATGATCATCCCGGTCGCGGTGTTCGTGAATATCCTGCGCGTGATCGCGCTGATCCTGCTGACCTATTATTACGGCGATGCAGTCGCCCAGGGCTTCATGCATGTCACCACGGGATTGGTGCTGTTCGTGTTCGCGATCGCCAGCATCTTCCTGATCGATCGCCTGTTGCAGAAGCTGCTGGCGGGTCGTCGCACGGAGGCCACGGCATGATCGAACGGCGCGAATTCATGTTCGCCGGCGCCTGCGCCGCCGCGCTGGGCACGGCCGAATGGCTGCGCCCGCGCAAGATGCGGCTGCTGTTGCCCGAGAACGAGAAGCTCACCAACGTCATCCCGCAGCATTTCGGCGGATGGGATGCCGGCGGCGGCGGCGATATCGTGCTGCCGGACATGGCCGACAGCCTTGCCGCCAAATTATATAGCGAGCGTGTTGCCCGCTCTTATCGCAGGACGGTCCAGGATCAGCAGCAGGACGTGATGATGCTGATCGCTTACGGCCGGTCGCAAAGCGACGTGCTGCAACTGCATCGCCCGGAAAAATGCTATCCCGCGACCGGGTTCGCCGTGACCGAGAGCAAGCTGTTCCCGCTGCCGATCACGCAGAACGTCTCGGTGCCGGCGGTGATGCTGAGCGCCGAGATGGGCTCACGCATCGAAGACATCGTTTACTGGACACGGCTCGGCGAAACGCTGCCGCAAACCTATAATGAACAGCGCTGGGCACGGTTCGAGACCGCGCTGCACGGCTATATCGCCGATGGTGTGCTGGTCCGCGCTTCGATGATCCGCATGGACGGCGTATCGTCGCTCGACGTGCTCTCCGATTTCATGCGAGACATGGTGCTGGGCATAAAGGCGAACCAGCGCGCGACGATGATCGGCGATACGCTGGCGCAACGATTGGTCTGAGGCGGCGCTGCTGGCGGGGGCCGCCCCGTCTCAGCCGCCAGCGCTCCAATATGAAGCGAGCTTTGCCGCAAGCTCCGGTAAAAACGGATACAGATCGTCCGCCAGATAGGCCGGGCGGTGCGACTGGCCGTGGGCGCCTGCGGCCGGATCGGCCTCGAACCGCGCGCATGACCGCGAGAGCGCGGCGGCGATGCTTTCCGGCCGAATATCCTCGAGCGCGGTGATATTGTCGTGCGCCCGTGCCATCGTCTTGAACGCATAGTCGCTCGTGACGGTCAGCACGCCGAAATGCGCCATTTCCAGCGGCGGATAGCTTGGATGCGGCGATGCCATCAGCGACAGCCCGACGGCGGTGCCACGCAGCATCGCCGCATAATCGTCCAGCGACAGCTTGCCCGCCGCACGCAGCTCCACCCCATGCCCCAGCGGCATCGGACGGTGCGGCGCGCCGGCCGAGATCACTTCCCACTGCGCAGCCTGGGGATAGCTGGCCGCCCATTGGCGCAGCCCGGCGACCACCGCGGGGAAACAGTTACGCGGCACGCCGGGGCGGCCATAGACCAGCAGCCGCCGGGTGCGCGGCACCGGCCCGTGCGGAAGAAACGGCCGCAGCGCCGGGGAGAGCGTCGGCTCGATCACGAACGTCTCCTGCGACGAAACGCCGAGCGCCGCGAGATAGCTCGCCAGTTCCGCGCTGTTATAGATCGCCCACCACGGCCCTTCTCCCCGCAACGCGCGCCACGCCACGAGATGGGTGGATGAGAAGGGATAGAAACCGGGCTCGAAATCCTGACAGATATAGATGCACGGCGCGCGACGACCACCGGCGGCTTGCGCCTGCGCGGCGACCAGCGCCTGCATGTTGAGCATCGTCCACCAATTATAGCCGATGAACACGTCTCGCGCGCCCACGCTGATCTGCGGCGTATCGGTGTCACGCGGCACGACCGTCAATGCGGCGGGATCGATGCCGATCCGACGGCACGCGGCATCGACGACGCTGCGATCCGGCGCGGGATTGAAATCGTCGATGATGATGCGCGCGGCGGCGCCGGTCGCTGCGGAGAGACGCAGATAGAAATCGAGGCCGGTCAGCACACCGCCGAACGCCACTCCCGGCTCGATGCTGGGAATGACGAGGTTGAGGCGCGCGCGATCATCCACTTCGGGAAACACGTCATAGCCATGCAGGACGCGTTGTTCCTGCGGCGGCTGGCTCAGCAGGCCGCGCGCCGCGCCGACCGCCCGATGGACGAAAGACGGCGCATATTGTTTGAATCGTTCGCGAAGCGCCGGCATGACCCTTCCTTAGCGCATCACTTCCGCGATGCCACCCCGCCCCGGGCGATCAGCCCCGCGACGGCCTCGGCCAGCCGTCGAGACATTGGCCCCCGCGCGAAATTCTCATTGGCGAAGCGGCGCGCGGCGGCGCGTGCCTCTCGCTGATCGTCGGCCGTGAGCGCGGCGACCACCGATGCGGCGAAATCCTCAGCCCGGTCCACGATGGCCAGCGCGGCGGGCGGGGCGTGCTCGATGCCGTCAGCGCCGCATCCGGTGGCGACCACCGGCACGCCATGCCCCAGCGCCTCCACCACCTTGATCTTGATGCCGCTGCCAAACAGCAACGGCGCGAGCGCGACGCGGGCGGCGCGATATTCGTCGGCGACATCGTCAACGAAGCCAACCCGCTCCGCACCTTCGGGCCAGTTCAGCCCGGACACGTCCGCCACCTTGCCCACCACACGCAATCGCGCCGCCGGCAACGCCTTGCGTACGAGTGGCCACACCTCGTCCAGCAGCCAGCGGAGCGCCTCGACATTGGCGGCGAACGCGCCACCGATGAACAGCGCCACCGGCGCCGACGGCGGATCGCCGGCCGGCGGCGCGGGATCGATCGTCATCGGCACGGTGACGACCAGCGCGCGCGGCGCGCGGGCACGGACGAACGACGCCTCTGCTTCCTTGATCGCGATGCACAGATCGGGCCGGAGCAACGCGCGCGCCTCGTCATCGATGATCGCCGCGTCAAAATCCGTCGCGCGCCCGGCCGCCGCGAAGCTCGCCGCCCGCAATGCCACCACATCGTGCATAAGCAACGCGGTCGGCAGTGCGGGATCGACACGATCGAACAGGCCCGTGACGTTGAAATAGTTCGCGACGAGCAGATCCGGCGCGGCGTTGCGTACCCGCCGCGCCGCCCAGCCCAACGCGCGCGGATCGGGGGCGGAGAGCCAGCCGCGCGCCGCATATCCCCCAAACAGCCGCTCGCGCCAGCGTCGCCAGTCAGTCGAATAGAGATAGCTGCCGATCCGCAACGCCCCGCGCACGGCGATCGCGGCATAATCCCGGCGATAGCGATCGAGCGTCCCCACGGGCACGCGCACCGCACCGGGCCGGTGCACGCCGAGCAGCAGCAGCTCTACGGTCGCGCCCTCTTCGGCAAGCATCCGTGCCACCTGCGCGCAATATTCCGCGCTGCCGAGCGCGACGGTGGCGACATCGATGTCGCTGACGATAAAGATACGCGCACCAGACAAACGGCGCGGCGTGTCGCATTCTGGCATGCCTGAACCCCTCGAGCCGGACGGGGCGCTTGCCACATCGCGCCGCGCAATGGCAAGGAAGCGGCCGATGCAGCCCCCCTCACCAGAGCGCGATCCGTCCCCCGCGCCGAACGTCCGGGCACGGGCGGCGACCGGCGCATCGACGCTGGTGTTCGTCAACCTCGTCAGCCGCGGCATGGGGATTTTCAGCATCGCTGTGCTGGCACGGCTGTTGACGCCCAATGATTTCGGCATCGTATCGCTGGCGATGATCGTCGTCGAATTTGCACAGATGCTGACAGACTTTCAGCTCATTAACGCGCTGGTCCGCCATCCCGGCCGCGAGCAGCATCTTTATGCCACGGCCTTCACGATGGCGATGGTGCGCGGCCTGCTGACCGCGATCGGCATCGCGCTCGCCTCGATCCCCGCGGCGCTGCTGCTCCACAATCAGCAAGTGCGGGACGTGCTGCTCGTGCTCGCGATCGTGCCGATCATCGATGGCCTGCGCAGCCCACGGATGGTCGATTACCTGCGGGAGATCGATTTCTCACGCGACGCGACCGTGACGATCATCGGCCGCGTGACTGGGCTGCTGGCGATGGTCGCCGTCGCACTGGCAACGCATAGTTACTGGGCACTGGTCGTCGGCACCGTGGCGGCGAGCATCGCGATGAGCATCGCCACCCATTGGTTCAAGCCGTTTCGCCCGCGCTTCGCGCTTCGCGACTATCGCCTGTTCCTCGGCTTCGGTGGCTGGATGTCGGCGGCGGCGGTGACCAATTACGCCAGCTCGAAGCTGGATGCGCTGATTGTCGCCGGGCGGTTCAGCGTCGCGCGGTTCGGCGAATATAATCTGGGCATGCAGATTTCGACGATCGTGACCAATCAGCTCGCCGATCCGTTCCAGCGCGCGATCTTTTCGGCGCTTTCGTCGATGACCGACGATCTGCCGCGTCGGTTACGCGCCTATGCCAGCGCGCAGGCCACGATATTGGGCGTGCTGCTGCCGATCGGCTTCGGTGTGTCGCTGGTCGCCCATGAGGCGATCATGGTCATTGCCGGCCCGAAATGGGCCGACGCGATCTGGGTGGTCCGGTTCGTCGCACCGTCGATGGCCATCGCCACGGTCACCGTTGGGGCACAGGCATTGCTGATGGCGGAGGGCGACACCCGGACGATCTTCATCCGCAACCTCCTCGGCCTCGGGGTGAAATTGGCCGCATTGTGGGTCGGCGTGATGCATTTCGGCCTGACCGGATTGCTCGCGGGGTGGACGGTCAGCAGCCTTTTCTACCTGTTCCTCACACTGCAATTGGTGGCGGGGCGCTTTTCCATCCCGCTCTTTTCCCCGTTTCTGCTGGCCTGGCGCAGCTTTACTGCGACCGGCGCGATGATCGCGGCGGTATTGGCGTTCGATGCCACGCTGGCGCTGCCGGCGGGCAGCGGCTTCGTCAATAATCTGGCGATGCTGGTGGCGAAGGGCGCGATCGGTGGCCTGACCTATGCCGTCACGCATGCATTGCTCTGGCGGGCGAGCGGTCGGCCGCCGGGTTTCGAACGATTCCTGATCGATTTCGTCGCCCATACGAAGGCGCCGCTCCTGCGGCGCCTCACCAACCGGGCCTGATCGCTCGTCAGAGCGAGGGAACCATCTTTCGCACCGCCTTCAGCCCCTTCGAAATCACCTTGCGGGGAATCTTGTTGTTGAACCCGGCCCCAATCAACCGCCGCTGAACGCCCGTCAACGGCGCGCGGGAGAAGATCGTATCGAGTTCATTGGGCATGAAGACGTGATAGCCGAAGCGCGCGGCGATCTTCTCCATCGCGCGATCGGTATAGAAAAAGACGTGCCCGCCATGGTCCGGGCCGAAATACGGCCAGCTCGCGTCTTCACCGCGATAACGCCACGTGTGAGTATAGACGAACTCCGGCGAGTCCTGAAAAATCCCTTCGATGTCCTGCGCCGGATTCGGCAGATGCTCGAACAGTTCGGAATTGATCACCATCGTCGGCTTTTCGCCATTCCACGTCACATCGCGAAACGGCGAAGCGGTGTAAGTATCGAAATTGTAGGCGTTGCGACCATATTCGCGCAGCAATCGCGGAATGATCCCCAAGCCGCCGCCGAAATCCAGAATAACCGCTTCCTTCGGCACTTTCAGCACGTCGAGCATCAGGTTGACGTTGGACAAAATCCAAAGATTGCGCCGCAGATATTCATGGTCTTCGGGCTGGATCGGATCGCCGTATACTTCGCCCAGCCAATATGGCTTTTCGGTTTGGATCGATCCGCAATCCGCGCAACGATAATAGGGGACGTCGTATTTTCCGAGAACGGGCAGGCGGAAAATTTCGCTGGCTTCACCGCTACACAATCTGCACCGCTCCATCACCACTCACCCTCATCACTGCCTGGCCGTGGCCTAATCGCCGCCAACGATTGAAATACCAACAATAATTGCGCGTAAAATCTCGTCATTTTGATGGGAAGAAGCGCACGGTCGGCGGATTGCTTCGCATCACCAACAACGCTCGATCCTATGCGGGAGAGTTAGCGGAGGGCAGGCGAACGGACCGGCTCGCGCCCGGTGAGGCGGCGGCGGCGGAGCATCGCCCCGATGACACCGAACCCGCATATCAGCGAGAGCCATGTGGCGGGCTCCGGCACGTCCGAGGCGAGGAAGATGGCGACAAGCGATCGGCGCTCCGTCTTTTCCTCGTCCTGCCCATCGGGATTGGCGGGAACGCGGAAATCCAGCAGCCGGCTGAGCGACACCTCATTGGGCAGATCGAACCGGCTGGCCAGCGCCTGCGCGAAAATAGCGCTATTGGCCTGCGGCGTGGGAACGCGATTGCCCATACCGGCACGCGCGGCGGCGCTGCGCGCGGCATCCTCCATATCGTTCCAGACGGTGGAGGTTTCCATTCTCGTATCGGTGCCGGGAAGTTCGTCTTCCGCGGATTCGCGCAGGCTCACCGGACTCAGATAAACAACCTTGGCCGAAACCGTCGGGGACGACAGCAATGCCGCCGCAACCAGCGGCGCCCGCCATATCCCACAGAACCACGCCACCAACATCATTCCTTCATCAGTTCGGAGATATCAGCGGCTTACCCCTCGCCGGCCCGGCCAACAACGCAAATCGCGCACTCTGCGGAGACTCTCATCGGACAATTAAAACGCCTTAGCCAAGACAGCGTCGCGATCGCCGCGCGATCGCCAACTCAAGAACTTGCGCGCCACCAGCGCGGATGCGATGCAATCGCCCGGGTTGGGCCAGACAGGCCGACAAGATGCCAAGCCATTCGATAAGGGCCTGATGAACGCGACGCCTCCCCAAGTGCCGATGGTCAACAATCTGACGCTCGTCAGGCTGGTGCTCGCATCGGCGGTGATCTGGTCGCACAGCGTCTGGCGGATCACCGGCGCCGATACCAACGATCCGATGGTGTGGTTGATGGGCGAGCCGGTCTCATCCTTCGCGGTCGACGGCTTTTTCTTTCTCAGCGGCTTTCTGGTTTACAACAGCCTGTTGCGACGCGGCAGTGCGTGGGATTTCCTGCTCGCGCGCCTCGCGCGGCTATGGCCCGGCCTCGCCGTCGCGGTGCTCGTGATGGTGACGGCGGGTTTCTTCATCGCCGGCCTGCCGCTTCCAGAATATCTGCGCGGCGACACCGCCCATTTCATTGCCAGCAACCTGTCGCTGGTCAAAGGCCATTACGCGCTCACCGGGATTGGCGCGGAAGGTGCGCCGACGAACGTCAATGGTTCGCTGTGGACGATCCCATGGGAAGTGCGCTGCTACCTCGTCCTGTTCTTTGCCGCACTGCTGAGGCTGTCCAGTCGTGACCGCGTGATCGCATTGCTGCTGTTGCCGTCGCTGCTGTTCGCGATCGTCATACACTTGCCCGCGGTTCAGGCGCTGGCCGGCGGCGATCCTTCGCGCGGGGCGCTGTACAATCTGATGCTGTTCGACCGGCTGTGGACGATGTTCGCGCTTGGAATCGCCGCGCTGATCTTCTGGCCGTATCTGCGTCTTTCGTGGAGCGTCGCGCTCCTCTCGCTCGTCGCGCTTGCGCTCAGCGTACATTTCTTCCCGATCCCGCATCTGGCGGGGCTCGTCACCGGTTACTGCGTATTGTGCGCTGGCTTCCGAAGCGGCACCACCTCGGCGCGCTGGTCGGACTATAGCTATGGCATGTATATCTATGCCTTTCCGGCGATGATGGTGATTGCGGCGATCATGCCGATCCATTCTGCCCCGCTGCTTGCCTTGCTGACCGCTGCCGGAACGCTCCCGCTCGCCGCCCTGTCCTGGCATTTCGTCGAGCACCCGGTGCTGCGACATGTCCGCGAGCGCCGGCGCGCCGGCCGAGAGGCGCGGGCATGATCCTGCCATCGCGGATCGGCGAGATAACGATTTCGCCATTTGTCGCTTTCATTTTGGCGCCCGCCGCGCCATCGACACGCGGCGGAGCGGGGCGGCGGCCACGTCGGCGCCTCGGCTGTTTGGGTGGACTTGACGAGCGATGATCTCACGCAAATTCTTCAAGCGATCGCCGCGACAGCCCAGGTTCGAGCCGGCGGTGCTGGGCAGCTACACCACGCCGGGCTTCTGGCAGCGGCATCGCATCAAGCTGCTGGCGCTCGTCGCGCTATATTCGTGGTTCGTGGGGATGTTCTTCGCCGTCACCACCACTTATTTCCTCGTGCCGCTGCTGGTCCCGCTGGCGCTGCTCGCGACGTTGGTGATCTGGCTGCTGCCCGATCTGGGCAAGGCGCCGACGACATTGATGGCGCACGGCGTATTCGCGTTCGTCATCGTGCTGCTGTGCTGGCCGAACTATATCGGCATCGATCTGCCGGGCATGCCGTGGATCACCCTGCTGCGCCTGGTTTCGCTCCCGCTCGGGATGATCCTGCTGGTCAGCCTTTCGGTGTCCGCGGAATTCCGGCGCGAGCTTGCCGACACCCTGTCGGTCATGCCCGCAGTGCCCTGGCTGCTCGGCGCCTTCGCGGCGCTCGCCTTCCTGTCGATCTTCTGGTCGACCGGCGTGGCTTATTCGGCGAACAAGTTCAGCGTCGCCATCTTCAGCTGGTTCGCGCCGTTTTTCGCGGCGGTTTATGTCTTTCGCACGCCGGGCCGGCTGCGCCAGCTGGCGCTGACGATCTGGGGGATCACGATATTCGCCAGCCTGATCGGGCTGGTCGAGGAACATGAGCAACGGGTTCTTTGGGCCGGCCATCTGCCGAAGCTGCTGTCGATCCAGGACGATACCGTGATGCACATCCTGTCGGGCGCCACGCGCGGATCGACCGGCAAATATCGCATCGTCAGCGTTTTCCCGACGCCGCTGAACTTCGCCGAATTCCTCGGGCTGGCCGCTCCGTTCATCGTGCACTTCGGCTTCACCGCGCGACGACTGCTCGTCCGCATCGCCGCATTCGTCACGATACCCGCCATTTTCTGGATCACTTCCCAGACCGACTCGCGGATGGGGATGGTGAATTTCTTCCTGGCGATCCTGCTCTATCTGTTCTTCTGGAGCCTGCTCTATCGCCGTAAGCGGCCGGACAGTCCGATCGGCACGTTGGTGCTGGGCGGCTATCCGGCATTGTTCTTCGGCTTTTTTGCTTCGGCGATTTTCGTCGGCCGGATTCGCCACCTCGTCTGGGGTGACGGGTCGCAGCAATCCAGCAACGACATGCGGATGGCCCAGATTCAGATCGGCGTGCCCAAGATCGTCGATCGCCCCTGGGGATGGGGCATGGGCCGCGCGCCCGATACGCTGGGCCTGCCGTCGATCGACAATTTCTATCTCACCGTCGGGCTGGAATATGGCCTGATCGGTTTCGCCGTCTTCTTCGGGATGTTCGCGATCGCGATCTGGAACGGCCTGCGCCGCGCCATCACCTTTCCCGATGGCGAATTGGGGATGATCGTGCCGCTGTGTGTTTCGTTGATCAACTTCGTCATCGTGAAGCTGACGCTCAGCCAGCAGGATGCTCATGGTTTCGTTTTCGTGATGCTCGGCGCACTCATCGCGTGCTGCTGGCGCATCGATCGCGAGATCGCACCGGCCAGTTCGATCCGGCAAAAGTCCCCCGCTCGCGCGCTCGCGGTGCCCTGATCCGGCGCGCTCAAGCCGAATAGCCTCGCAGCCGCGCCAGTTCCCCGCGCCGGGGATGCCCAAACACTGGCGCGGCGGCGGGAATGCGAGTAATTCTGCGCCACGAGGTGCATCAATGCGAAAACTGTTAGCGCCTGTCGTGCTTCTGTGTGCGGCTTCCGCACCGATCAGCGACCAGCAAACCACATCAGCGGCCACATCTCAGGGCGACGTCAGCGCGGCGCAGTGGACGGCGATGCTGAAGGCCGCGCGTCCCGGCAGCACGATCGATCTCGGCACCCGACGTGTTACGTTCGCGCGCTTCAGCGGCTTGACCAACGTGACGATAAAGGGCGGCGTGTTCGGTGCGATCACGATCGATCAATGGCGCAACGTCACCTTTTCCGGTTCGCGCTTCGAGCCGTTTCCGGGGAACAATCCTCGCGGCGCGTTCGTCACCGCCTATCAACCCGATGGCCTCCGCTTCGACAGCACCAACTGGAGCGGCGCGACCACGCCAGACAACCAGCTTGCCTTTTCGTCGCTTAGCGTTCGCGGCGGCAACAACGTGGTCGTCTCGCATTCGTCATTTCGCGACATGGCGAACTTCATGGCCTTTCTCCGCACGACCAACGTGCAGGTTACCGACAATGTCTTTTCAGACATTCGGGAAGGCGTTCAATTAGTTGGAACCACCACCGCGCTGATCGCCCGGAATTCCTTCGGCCCGTATCGGCCGGCGCCAGGGGACCATGCGGACGGCGTTCAGTTGTTCACCGCCGGCCTAACCGAACCCGGCGATCACGGCGCGCGGGATGTCGTGATCGAAAGCAACCTTATGGATCCGGGGGTCGGCCAGCGCTCGCAAGGCGTTTTCATGCGAGATGAAGCGAATTTGCACGCGGCCGGGCGTGGATATTCCAATATCACGATCCGCAATAACCTGCTGATCGGAACCGGCTGGCATGGCATCGCCGCGATGGACCCGATCGATCGGCTGACGATCGAGAATAACCAGCTTTTCATCCGCCTCGGCCCGGACAAGGTGACCGACAATTGGGTCATGGTGAAAGCTGGCGGCGGGATCGTGCGAAACAATACCGCGGGCAGCTTCCAGCTGAGCAAACAGGTCCAGGCGCAGTCCAATAAGGTTGTTAATCGTCCGGCGAGCGCCGCCTCCATCCAGCAATCGGAGGCGGGATGGCGCACTATGGTGGCGCGCCCCGCCAGCTGACCGGCGGGGACGTCACTCATTACCCGAATGCTTCAGAACCGTTAGCTGTAAGCACCCGCCGCGTCCGCTCTGCCACTGGGCCGCGCGGCGCCGTCAAGATCGAACGCCAGCCCGTGCGCCGTAACCCGATTTCGCGCCGGGCTTTCCGGCTTCAGGCGATAATCGCCGCCGCCCACGCCGTAGCTGCTAACGCCCGTCATCGCCTGATAATCGACGAACAGCGGATCGCTCCGGGTCGTCAGGCTGGTGCCGATCGCTGCACCTATGCCGGGGTATAGCTGCGAAAAGCTGCTGCCGGCCTGCGCCCCGTCCGCCGAGCAGAATTGCGAGAACTCGCCCTGACAGCCAACGCCGTGCAGATAGGCGAAATTGCCCGTGCGGTTTGCCGCCTCGCCCGGCTGCGGCGTGCCGTTGCCATTCCCGCCGAGGAAGATATCCCCCTTCACGTTGAGCTGGGTCCAGATATTGCCGACCGAGCGGAGCAGCTTGTGGGTGCGCCGGTTGGTCAGGCCGGGGGACTGACTTTCGTTATAGAACCAATTGTTTCGCCCCGTGCCCGCAAAGCCCGTCAGCGTATTGTGCGCCACTACCGCATGCCAGACATCGCCATTGGCGTTGTCGGCGGACAGCGAAAGGCCCACGCTCGCATTGGCGTGGCCGCCGATCACCTCGAACAGATTCTGCACGATGACCACGCCGGTGATCCTGTCCCCCGCGCTGGCGGCAGAAAGGGCGAAGCCGGGCGCGATCGCCCGCATCTTTAGCAGGCGATTACCGTAGCTGATTGCCCCTTTCGTCGGATCGGTGGCGCCCTGGCTGCCGATCTGCTGGAGCGTGCAGCCGATCACCACCCAGGATTCAATCGCGCCATTGTTGAGATCAGCGGCAACGCCGCGTGTCATGCGGATCTGCAACCCGGTGTTGAGGCTCAGCCATATGTAGCTTGTCGCAAAGCTCGCGCCGAAGAAGCTGGCGTGCGCATTGGCCCATGGCGAGGAGCCGGCGGTATCGTTGATCGCGACGTTCCAGAATTGCACCCCGATCGCAGCCCCCGCCTCCCCGTAGAATTTCTGGGTGTTGACGCTCCGCCCGACGGACACGTCGCTAAGCGTCATATGCGGCTCAAGCCCGGCGACGGAGCACGTCAGCCCGACGCGCAAATTGCCGGCGAGGTTCAGCACCGCGCTGGCGCGCGCGACACCCGGCGCGCGCTCGATGACGATCCCCGCGCCGCCCTGTGGAAAGCTCGTCCCGTTCGTCCCGGCGTTATTGGCGGTATTGTCGACGATGCGGATACGCGCGCCGGTGCCGGTTTTGCTTGGCGTCCCGCGCGTGACATTGGTGATCGCGCTGCACGCGCCAGCCACCGTCGCGAACGGCGTCGCCAGCGCGGTCGCGGCGTTGACCGACCAGACCCCTGCCGTGTCCGAGCCGCCAGCTTTGACATAAGCCAGCGGCGGCGCGGCGGCGAGCGCCACATCCTTGTGGTAATAGCGGCGCGTGAATTCGCGCGGGCTGGCACTCGCCGCCCACAGGTCTTCGCTTTTGAGCACCGACGGCGCCGCACCGATCCACGGATACACTTCCGCCTCCAGCCAGAATGCCCCCGTCGCAAGCGCGGTTACATCGAGACCACCGGCATAGACCTCGATCGGATTTGTATCCTCGCACAAGGTGGAAATGACAGTAGCCGCCACCGTCTGCCATGATGTCTGCGTCGTTCCGTCGTTGCCGCGCACGCGGACGCAGGCCACCTGTCGCGCGCCGCGGAAATCGCGGTGGAAGGCGATCATCTCCCAGCGCACCGAATTGCCGACGAGCAGGCGCGATGGCATAACCCATGCCGCAACTGGCTTTGGCGACATTTCCGCTGAATTATTGACCACGCCAGCGATGGTGTCGGTCGCATAGACGTAATCGTCGAGCGCGACGCTCCGCGCGGTCGCCTGCGCAGTGATTGGGATAGGGTTTGCCGCGTGCGCTTGGCGACGATGCGGGTGTCGAAATAGCTGGTTGCCGCGCCCGCCGCGTCAAAACCGACGCGTGCGCCGGCGAACGTCTTCGACGCGCTGTCCGGCGCCATTTCACTCGTCAGCTCGCAGGTGATCGGCGGCAGCTCCGCCGGTTTGGCGAACTCCGCCGACCAGCCCTCCGGGCTGATCGCGGCGATCAGCGGCAACGGCGCGACCGACGCGCTCCCCCGCGCGCGGACCGTGGTGATGGCAAGATCGAGCGCGATCATCAACGACCTCCCGCGCACGAGATCGAGCACGTGTTCGCGACGCACCGCACGCCGGTTTGACATAGAGGAATCATGGCCAGCCCTTCGCTTCTGGCCGGCACCATGCCGGCGGAAAGGCGGATCAATTAGGCCATAGCGGCCGTTGTAGGAAACCTATTTGGTTATTAGAGCGCGTAAATCGCGCCGCCGATCGCTACCCACAGCAATAGCGAACTACCGAGCATTACCCCGACACGCACGCTGAGCGGCAGTTTTTCCGGGCTCGGATGAACCGGCGCCGGCGCATCGAATGCGTCGAGCAACCGATCCTGCAACATGCGCACAGGCGATTCGCCCGCAGCCCTGCCCGCGATCCAGCGCGGTTCGGGCAGCGGTAGCGAATGCATCACGATATCGTCGCGATAACGGGGAGCCGGCTGTGCCATGGTTCTTATTCTGCCCCGCGCGCCGTTAACGATTGGTAAAATCGCCGGTTACGGGATCAGCCGCCGCACGATCAGTTCGGCCGCCTCCTCCGCCGTCATGCTGGTGGTATCGATGTGGATTTCGGGATCGTCCGGTGCCTCATAGGGCGAGTCGATGCCCGTGAAGTTCTTGAGCGCCCCGCTACGCGCCTTGGCATAAAGGCCCTTCACGTCACGCGCCTCGGCATCGGCGAGCGGCGTGTCGATATGCACCTCGATGAACTCGCCCGGCTGCATCATCCGCCGCACCATCTCGCGCTCGGCGCGGAATGGCGAGATGAACGCGGTGATGACGATCACGCCGGCATCGGTCATCAGCCGCGCGACCTCACCCACACGGCGGATATTCTCGACGCGATCAGCGTCGGTGAAGCCAAGATCCTTGTTGAGCCCGTGCCGCACGTTATCGCCATCGAGCAGGAAGGTATGGCGGTTCATCCGCGCCAGCTTCTTCTCGACGATATTGGCGATGGTCGATTTTCCAGCACCGGACAGGCCGGTAAACCACAAAACCATCGGCTTCTGGTTCTTGAGCGCGGCGCGCGCCTCGCGGCTCACGTCGAGCGCCTGCCAATGGACGTTCTGCGCGCGACGCAGGCTGAAGTGCAGCATCCCAGCCGCGACCGTCGCGTTGGTCAGCTTATCGATCAGCACGAAGCCGCCGAGTTGGCGGTTATCGGCATAAGGCTCGAACACGATCGGCCGGTCGGTGGAGAGATTGGCGACCCCGATCGCGTTCAGATCCAGCGTCTTGGCGGCGAGATGCTCCAGCGTGTTGACGTTTATCTGATATTTCGGCGCCTGCACCGTCGCGCTCACCGTCTGCGTCGCGAGCTTCAGCCAATATGAGCGGCCGGGGAGCATTTCCTCCTCCGCCATCCACACGATCGTCGCCTCGAACTGATCGGCGGCCTGTGGCGGCGCATCGGCGGTGGCGATCACGTCGCCACGTGAGCAATCCACCTCATCCGCAAGCGTAAGTGTAACCGATTGCCCCGCGACCGCCTCGTCGAGATCGCCATCCATCGTCACGATCCGCGCGACCTGTGATGTCTTGCCCGATGGCAATACGCGGACCGCGTCGCCCGGCTTGACGCGCCCGCTCGCGATCAGCCCGGCGAAGCCGCGGAAATCGAGATCCGGCCGGTTGACCCACTGCACCGGCAGGCGGAATGGCCGCGCCTGATCGCCTTCCGCATCCAGCGGCACATTTTCCAGATGTTCGATCAGCGTCGGCCCGCGATACCAGGGCGTATTAAGCGAGAGCGCAGTGATATTGTCGCCCTTGAACCCCGAAATCGGGATCGCGACGAAATCGGTGATGCCGATCGATCGAGCAAACGCGTCATAATCCGCGACGATGCTGTCGAACGTCGCCTGATCGTAACCGATCAGATCCATCTTGTTCACCGCCAGCACGACGTTGCGGATACCGATCAGGTGCGCGAGGTAGGAATGCCGCCGCGTCTGCGTAAGCACGCCCTTGCGCGCGTCGATCAGGATCACCGCCAGATCGGCGGTCGACGCACCGGTCACCATGTTGCGGGTATATTGTTCGTGACCCGGCGTATCGGCGACGATGAACTTGCGCTTTTCGGTCGCGAAGAAGCGATAGGCGACATCGATCGTGATGCCCTGTTCGCGCTCTGCGGCGAGGCCATCGACCAACAGGGCGAAATCGATCTCCTGCCCCTGCGTGCCAACCTTCTTCGAATCCGATTCGAGCGCGGCGAGCTGATCTTCGAAGATCATCTTCGAATCGTACAACAGCCGCCCGATCAGCGTGGACTTGCCATCATCCACGGAGCCGCAGGTGATGAAGCGCAGCAGCGATTTGTGCTGATGGCGATCGAGATAGGCATGGATATCCTCGGCGATCAGCGCATCCACCTGATAGGCGCTGTCGGAAGCGGGAACGGCCGTGGTCATCAGAAATACCCCTCCTGCTTCTTCTTCTCCATGCTCGCCGATCCCGCATCGCGATCGATCGCCCGCCCCTGCCGCTCGCTGGTGGTGGTGAGCAGCATTTCCTGGATCACCTCTTCGAGCGTCGCCGCCTCGCTCTCCACCGCGCCAGTCAGCGGGTAGCAGCCGAGCGTACGGAAACGGATCGAGCGCTCCACCGGCACCTCGCCTTCCGCCAGCGGAAAGCGGTCGTCATCGACCATCAACAGCAGCCCGTCGCGCTCCACCGTCGGGCGTGGTGCGGCGAAGTAAAGCGGGACGATCGGAATGTCGTTCAGCTGGATATATTGCCAGATATCCAGCTCGGTCCAATTGGAGATCGGGAAGACGCGGATGCTTTCGCCCTTCGCCTTTTTCGTATTGTAGAGGTTCCACAATTCAGGCCGCTGGTTCTTCGGATCCCAGCGGTGGCTAGCCGAGCGGAAGCTGATCACCCGCTCCTTCGCGCGGCTCTTTTCCTCGTCGCGCCGGGCGCCGCCGAACGCCGCGTCGAAGCCATAAAGGTCGAGCGCCTGCTTCAGCCCCTCAGTCTTCCACATATCGGTGTGGAGCGGGCCGTGATCGAACGGGTTGATCCCGCGCTCCTCGGCCTCCGGATTGCGATAGACGAGCAATTCCATGCCGCTCTCGCGCGCCATCCGATCGCGCAGTTCATACATCGCGCGGAACTTCCAGGTCGTATCGACATGGAGCAGCGGAAACGGCGGCGGCGCGGGATAGAAGGCCTTGCGCGCCAGATGCAGCATCACCGCCGAATCCTTGCCGACGGAATAGAGCATCACCGGCTTTTCACACTCCGCCACCACCTCGCGGATGATGTGGATCGATTCAGCCTCGAGCCGTTCGAGGTGAGTGAGAGTCGTCGCGTCGATCGTCATGGCTCGCGAATTGGGCGGCTGGCATTCGCGCGCCACCTCCCATATGGGAGGTAGATGGCATTCAGCCGGGTTGACGAGACGGATCTGCTGCTACCGCTCCACGCCGGGGCGCGGGAGGAGCCGCGCTGGGCGACCTTCCTTGCCCGCCTGCGCCAGCGCACCCGCGCCGACAATGCGCATCTGCTCACCGCCCCGTTGCCCCTCACTTTGCCCATGCCGCTGCCGGCGATCCCGCCCGACCGGCTGCGCCCCAATCGCGTTTACGCCGCCGCCGAACTTGATGAGTCCGCGCCCGGCAGCGACCTGCGCATCATGCGCGTCACGGAAGCGGGGGGCGCTAGCGCGATCCTTGCAATCACGAGCGTCGAACGCGCCTTCGCTGCGGCCGACAGCGCCCTGCTCTCCGCGCTTGCCCCGCATCTTGCCGTCGCGATCGCCGGGCTGGCGGAGAGCGAGCGACTACGTGCGCGCCTCGCGACCACGGAAGACGCGCTCACGCGTAACAGCACCGGGTGGATCACCTTCGACCGTGATGCGCGCGTGGTGGATCTGGATGCCGTCGCCGCGAGAACGCTACAAGCGCGCACCGGCATCGCCCCTGTCATCGGACAGCGACTTCGCACCGGTGACGCCGAGGCCGAGCGCCTTCTCCCGCTCGCCGCCAGCACCTTCGCCAGCGGATTCCGATACGTCGCCACGCGCAATCACGCTCTCGTCGACCGCCGCGCTTGACGCATTGCTGATCCCAGCCGCGCTCGGGATGACCGCGCTGATCCGCGTCTCGCCTCGCCCCGGCCCGGCGCGCCTCGCCGCGCTGGAGGCGCTTCACGGACTGACCCACAGCGAAGCCCGCCTCGCCGCCGCACTGGCCGATGGCGCCAGCATCGCGGAAGCCGGCGCGAGCATCGGGCTCACCATCGAAACCGCGCGCAACTATTCAAAACGGATTTACGCCAAGACCGGGGTGCGTGGTCAGAGCGAACTGGTCCGCCTGCTCTGCACCGGGGTTACCGCGCTGGCATGACCCCCGAAACGGACTCGGCAAGAAAAGCCATGCGAACGGGAACTTGCGCCGGCCTCGCCAGTTTCACTCGTTCAGCAGACCTCCCTTTCGAGCGGCGGCCGAACCCCTCCCTTGGCCGCCGCTCTTTTTTTCCCCCACACCATCATTTCCGCGTCACTCGCGTGCGGCGGTTGCCAGCCTGCCGCGCGCGCCATAGGGCAACGGACATGGAGCACAGGCGCGGCATCTCTCGGCTCAGCCACGGTTCAGGCGCATGCGTGTCGATGCAGGGCATGCCCGCATGGATCTTGCAGGAAATCGTCGCATGATATTGGCGCTATTGCTTCAGGCCGCCGCTCCGGTCGCCGCCACGCCGCCGGGGCCGGGCCAGCCGCCCGCCACGATGATGGTGGAACCGGCGGCGATGATGATTGCCGCCTGCGATCTGGATGGCGACGGCCGCACCACTGCGGCGGAGCTTCACACCTGTGTCGAGCGCAGTTTCGCCGCGATCGATACCGAGCATAAGGGCTCACTCGGCTATATCGCCTTCGCGGATTGGGCCGAGCGCTGGCTGGGTGATCGCAACGCGCTGCCCAGCCCGTTCGAAACCGATGCCGATGGTGACAATCGCATCACATTGATCGAATTGCAGACCAAGATGGCGCAGATTTTCCGCCGGCTCGATCGCGATCACGATGGCGTCGTCACCCGCGCCGAATGCCTGACGATCCGCGCAACCGTGCCCAGCGACCGCACGCCGCGCGACAAACACAAACCGAAATAGTCCACCGGGGCATTATCACCGCACAATGACCGACCGTTTCACCTTTTCGATCGCCGCCACGGATGGCGCGGCGCGCACCGGCACGATCGCGATGCAGCGCGGCGTGATCCGCACGCCCGCGTTCATGCCGGTCGGCACCGCCGCCACCGTCAAGGCGATGAAGCCCGCCGATGTCGCGGCATCGGGCGCGGATATCATCCTCGGCAACACCTATCACCTGATGCTCCGCCCCGGTGCGGAGCGGGTCGCGCGGCTCGGCGGCTTGCACGATTTCATGGGCTGGGACCGCCCGATCCTCACCGATTCCGGCGGCTATCAGGTGATGAGCCTCGCCGATCTCACCAAGCGCAGCGAGGAAGGCGTTTCATTCAAAAGCCACCTCGATGGCTCGCGCCACATGCTCTCGCCGGAACGCTCGATCGAGATTCAGCGACTGCTCGGCTCGAACATCATCATGGCGTTCGACGAACTGGTGCCCACCACATCGACCCGCGAGGTGCAAGCAGGGGCGATGGAACGATCGATGCGCTGGGCAAAGCGCAGCCGCGCGGCATTCGACGCCGGCGAAGAACATGCCGCGTCCAACGCGATCTTCGGCATCCAGCAGGGCGCGCTGGATCAGGGGCTGCGCAAGGCATCGGCCGACGCGCTGATCGATATCGGCTTTGATGGCTATGCGATCGGTGGCCTCGCGGTCGGCGAAGGGCAGGAGGCGATGTTCGGCTGCCTCGATTTCGCACCGGGCCAGTTGCCGGTCGATAAGCCGCGTTATCTGATGGGGGTCGGCAAGCCCGATGATATCGTCGGCGCGGTCGAGCGTGGGGTCGATATGTTCGATTGCGTGCTCCCCACCCGCTCCGGCCGCACCGGGCAGGCCTTCACCCGCACCGGCCCGATCAACATCCGCAACGCGCGCT